>NZ_JBEFLV010000008.1:0-209047 GCF_040149365.1 Kluyvera huaxiensis | reverse complement strand
CGCATTGAGCGACATAACCTGAATCTGAGACAACATCTGGCAAGGCTGGGACGGAAGTCACTGTCGTTCTCAAAATCGGTGGAGCTGCATGACAAAGTCATCGGGCATTATCTGAACATAAAACACTATCAGTAAGTTGGAGTCATTACCAGGCACCGGCGTGTCGATTAAAAACGCGGGTTATGCCAGCGGTGGTCCGGAGTCTTTATTTGCACTGGCTTCTAACAGCATCGATATTGGTTCAGCCGCCACGCCGGCGGTGATTAACTCTATTGCCAACGGCAATGACTTTGTCGCGGCCTATCCAACCAACGGTATCAATGAAACCACCAAATCGATTTTCTACGTGAAAGAAGATAGTCCGATTAAATCCATCAAAGATTTAGTGGGAAAAAGCGTCGCAGTGAACACGCTGGGTGCGCATCTGGATTACACATTGCGTGAAGCGCTGCATCAGGCCAATTTGCCTGAAAACGCCGCCAGGCCGGTGGCAGTTCCGGGTCCGCAGCTGGAGCAGACTCTGCGTTCAGGTCAGGTTGATGTCGCGGCGTTCGGCTACTGGCAGACAACCTTTGAAGGTGCGGCGCGTAGCCACGGCGGACTGCGCCCAATTTTCAACGATGCCGAGGTGCTGGGACCGATCGCCGGTGGTTTCACAGTACTACGTGCAGACTTTGTGAAAAAACACCCGGATGCCGCACGCATCTTTGTGGTGGAGTCGGCGCGCGCGCTGGACTATGCCCGCGATAACCCGGAAAAAGTACGCGAAATTATGGCTAAAATCCTCAAAGAGCGCGGTGAAAATCCGGAAGTAGCGCAGTACTTTACCGGCTACGGCGTACGTAAAGGTGGGCTGGCTGAGCCGCATGATGTGCAGTTCTGGCTGGAAATTCTCGAGCGCGATGGCGTTATCCAGAAAGGTCAGCTGAAAGCGTCAAATATTTTGCTGAAAACGGAAGGTGTATGATGACAACATCCATTCAGGCGCAGCGCGGAGATATTTCGATTCGTCGTTTACGTAAGACGTTCTCCCTTGAAGGTAAGCCGTTTGATGTCTTTCGCGATCTGAATCTGCAGATCGACAGCGGCCAGAGTATCGCTATCGTCGGGCCAAGCGGCTGCGGGAAAACCACGCTGCTGCGCATCCTGGCGGGGCTGGAGACGCCGGACGGTGGGGATGTGGTGATTGATGGCCAGGCGGTGCACGGCATGAGCCGCGAGCGGGCGGTCATTTTTCAGGAGCCGCGTCTGCTGCCATGGTTAACGGTGCTGGAAAACGTCAGCTTCAGCCTGGACGTGCAGGGCGTTCCGCGCAAAAAGGCGCGGGAGCGGGCGAAAGAGGCGATTGAGCTGGTGGGGTTAGGCCACTGTGAACAGGCGCTGCCAAATCAGCTTTCTGGCGGCATGGCTCAGCGTGTCGGCATCGCCCGCGCATTGACTATTCAGCCGGAGATTTTGCTGCTCGATGAGCCGCTGGGGGCGCTGGATGCAATGACTAAAATCACCATGCAGGAAGAGCTGGCGCGGATCCATAAGGTTGAGAAAATCACTATGGTGCTGGTGACGCACGATCTCGAAGAGGCGATTTACCTGGCTGACCGGGTGCTGATTCTACCGAAAATTAAGGGCGATCCGATTCGTACCATTGAGGTCACGCTTTCTCGCCCACGCGTACGCAGCAGCGCAGACTTTGTAGCCCTGCGTCAGGAATTAATGGCCGAGTTTGGTCTGCATTAATTATTTGTTGAAAGATGAGTTGGTTAGCCTTTATTTCCATGCAAAGGATATGGCTGCTTTTTTTAATTAAATAAAGCGAGTGGGTGTAAATGTTAATAATTCTAAGTGGAAAGTGAGTGGTATTTTAAAATAATGTAAAAGTGCGCTATTATTAGCGCACACATTACATTTTGCTATGCGAATATCATCATTATGCCTGCAATAAATAAAAAACTATTCTCTCTGGCGACAATAGCGCTGCTGGTCAATTCAGCCGCTTATGCAAATACCGATACGACGCAAAAAACCGACGTCCTGCTGATAGGCGGTGGGATTATGAGTGCGTCGCTGGGTACCTGGCTGCAAGAGCTGCAACCAGACTGGAAACAAGTGATGGTCGAGAAGCTCGACAAAGTGGCGCTTGAATCCTCTAACGGCTGGAACAACGCCGGTACAGGCCATTCCGCGAACATGGAGCTGAACTATACGCCGGAGCGTCCGGACGGCACCATCGACGTGACTAAGGCTCTGGAAATCAATGAACAGTTTATGATTTCCCGTCAGTTCTGGTCCTCGCAGGTGAAGCGCGGCGTGCTGAATAACCCGCATGCGTTTATCAACTCTACGCCGCACATGAGCTTCGTCTGGGGCGATAAGAACGTTGATTACCTGGGCAAGCGCTACGACGCGCTGCAAAAAACCACCCTGTTCCAGGGCATGAAATTCTCCACCGACCATCAGCAAATTGCCCAGTGGGCGCCGCTGGTGATGGCCGGTCGTGACCCGCAGCAGAAAGTGGCGGCGACCTGGACTCCGTCCGGTACCGACGTGAACTACGGCGAAATTACCCGTCAGCTGATTGGCAGCCTGCAGAAGAATGAGCACTTCACGCTGCAAACCTCGTCTGAAGTCACCGAGTTTAAGCGTAACGGCGATAACTCCTGGCACGTCACCATTGAAGACGTCAACAACGGTAAACAGCATGCCATTGATGCGAAATACGTCTTCATCGGTGCAGGCGGCGGGGCGCTGAAGCTGCTGCAAAAAACCGGTATTCCTGAAGCCGATAATTATGCAGGTTTCCCGGTGGGCGGCTCGTTCCTGATGACCGAAAACCCGGACGTTACTCGCCAGCATATGGAAAAAGTCTACGGTCAGGCTTCCGTGGGTGCGCCGCCGATGTCGGTGCCGCATATCGATGCGCGCTTTATCGATGGCAAACGCGTGGTGCTGTTCGGGCCATTCGCCACCTTCTCGACCAAATTCCTCAAGCAGGGTTCGTTCTTCGATCTGCTAAGCACTACCACTACCAGCAACGTGATGCCGATGACCCACGTCGGTCTGGATAATTTCGATCTGGTGAAATACCTGATTAGCCAGGTGATGCTGAGCGATGATGACCGCTTTGCGGCGCTGAAAGAGTACTATCCTGAAGCGCGTAAAGAGGACTGGAAGCTGATTCAGGCCGGCCAGCGCGTGCAGATTATCAAGAAAGATGCGGATAAAGGTGGCGTACTGAAGCTGGGTACCGAAGTGGTTGTTGACCAGCAGCGCACCATTTCCGCACTGCTGGGCGCATCCCCGGGGGCATCTACCGCCGCGCCTATTACCCTGAACGTGATTAAAAAACTGTTCCCTGAGCAGTTCAACTCACCGGAGTGGCAGAGCAAAATTCGCGGTATCGTCCCAAGCTTTGGCCAGACTCTAAATGGCAATACTGCGCTGACGCAGCAGGTTTGGGATGACACAGCTACGACGCTGCAACTGACCAAACCACCGGTTATCCAGATGCCAGCCGCGCCGGTTGCGCAGGCTAAACCGGCAGAGCAACCAGCGGTCGCTTCACCGCAGCACGATATGGCACTGTAATTTGTACTTTCTGCGGCCGGTCTACCGGCGCGCAGGGAAGCCATAAAAAAGGCCTGTCGGGTTCCCCCGACAGGCCTTTTTGCTTTCCGTTACCCGGTTAGCCGAGGAACATCACCGAGACGCACATCAACCCGACAATCAGCGTAATCAGGCTACCGATGGAGCGGTATGGCTTGAGCGCTGGGATAAGATAGGTCGACAGCGTTGGCATGATAAACAGAATCATGGCAATCAACGGGCCGCTGATGGCGTAGATCATCGAAATAGCATTCGGGTTGATGCAGCAGACGATAAAGGTCAGCGTCGACACCAGCAGGATAGATAACCCGCGGTTAAAGGAGCGGCTCTTGCGCACGCCAACCTGATTCAGCGTGGCTTTAACCATCTCGCTGGCCCCTTCAATCACCCCAAAATAGGTGCCGAGGAACGACTTCGACATTGCCACCACCGCCACAATAATACCGGAGATAGACAGCCAGCTTGGGGAGTTTGGCACCATCGACAGCGCAGAAAGGATGGTGACGCCTTCGTTCTTCGCGGCATTGATATAGGACGGCGGAATTGACATCAGGCAACTGAAGACGAAGAACAGCACGCTCAGGCAGATGACCAGATACGCCACCTTCATGATTTTTTTGCATTTACCCATGGCTTGCTCGCCATATTTCTCTCGCCGGTCGATGGCGAAGGTCGAAATAATTGGCGTATGGCTAAAAGCGAAAACCATCACGGGAATGGATAACCACACCTGGTGCAGCGTATGGGTATTGACCTCCATTTGGGTGGTCAGTAGCGACGGCTGCCAGCTGCCTATCTGATAAATCGATAGGAACAGGAAGTAGGCGATAAGCGGGAACACCAGCATCCCCATGACTTTAATGGTCGTTTGGCGACCGGTCAGGAAGATCAGATTCAGCAGCAGGACCACGCCCAGGCTAATCAGCGCGCGCAGCGGCAAATCTACCGGCCGATAGTGGGAAATCTGCTCTGCCAGCGAGTTGGTAATCGCCACCGCGTAGATCAGCACCACAACGAAGAACGCGATGAAGTAGAGTGCGGTAATCAGGCTGCCAATTTTTTTGCCGTAGTAATGCGTCACGGCTCCGGTGATGCCAACGCTGGCCGGTGTGTTAGCGGATAAGATGAACTGACATAACGCGCGGTGTGGCCAGTACGTCAGGGGCCAGGCGACGAGGGCGGTGATAAACAAGACCACCGCGCCGGCTGTACCCAACTGGATGGGCAGGAACAGCGTCCCTGCTCCGACGGCAGTGCCATACAGGGCAAAGCTCCAGAGGGTCTCTTCTTTAGACCAAATTTTAGACATTATTTGAATATATCAACCATAAAACCAAAAAAATGGCGGATAATTTACCATAATTAGCTTTTCGTGTGGCTGAACATTTTCAGACCGATAGCTATCGGTCTGAAAAGCAGAGGGATTTTATGCGCAGCGATTCTCTAAACGGCGCTTAACCACCCGCTCACGCAGGCTGTCGTAGACCCAGTTGTAGAGCATGGTGTAGGGCAGGAAGAACAAGAAGAAGCCGATCTCCAGGGTCAGCGCCTGCAGCAGCGTCACGCCGAGTACGAACGACACAATGCTAACGCCGATGACGATAAATCCACACTCAAACCCCAGGGCATGCAGAGCGCGGACTTTGGCGGTGCGCTTCACGCGTGTTACCGGCCACAGTCGGTCGAAGACGGCGTTGTAGATGATATTCCACACCATGGCGGTGGTGGCCAGAATCACCGTTAGGCCGCCCATTTCCAGTACTGAACGCTGCATGAGCCAGGCGGCGGTTGGCGCGAGGATCGCGGTGGCGATCCCCTCAAAGCAAACGGCATGGAAGATACGCTCCGGGAGCTTTCTGCGATGTAATGAATCCTGTTGCATCTGATGACCTTTCAATTATTGAACGTTGTTGTGGGTATTTTATGGGTAAATATGATAAGTAAAAGATAGAACCCATCGATAAAGTAGATACTTCATGCGCTATTCTCCCGAAGCTCTTACCGCCTTTGTCGAAACGGTTGCCTGCGGATCGTTCTCTGCCGCGGCCCGCCGTTTACGCAAAAGCCAGTCAACGATCAGTACGGCTATCGCCCACCTGGAGGCGGATATTGGCGTCACGCTGTTTGACCGCTCGGCGCGCCAGCCGGTGCTGACCGCCGAGGGGCAGCGAGTGTTGAGCTATGTGCAGGCGATTCTGGCTGCCAGCGAGCGGCTGGATGAACTGGCGGTGTCGTTAAGCGGTGAAACTGAAGCGCGGCTGACCTTTGTGCTTTCCGACACGCTGCATCCGGACGTGCTGGAAGGGCTGCTGGCGCAGTTTGACCAGCGTTTTCCGCACACTGAATTTGAGTGCCTGGTAGGGGAAGACGACGATGTTGTCGATCTGCTGCAAAAAGGGCGCGCGCAGGTGGGGCTAATCGAGGCACGCGATGACTATCCCACCGATATCGGCCACATCCGTTTGCCGATGCAGACGCGGATGGCCATCTACACCTCGCCAGGCCACCCGCTGACCCGCGAACAGGGACTGACACTGGAACAGCTACGCACCTGGCGCGAGCTACGCCTCAATACCTATCTGGAAAATCGCACGACGCCTTCGCGCGGGCCGGTTTGGTCTGCTCCCAACTATCTGATGTTGCTAAGCATGGCGGCGCAGGGGCTGGGATGGTGTGCGCTGCCCTGCGCGCTGGTGGATGAATTTTCGCGTTCGGCGGAACTGACGATGCTCAATATTGCGGGCTGGCCAATATCGGTATCGACCGATCTCCTGTGGCACAAAGCCGCGCCGCTTGGGGCATCGGGAAACTGGCTGCGGCAGTACCTGCAGCAGGTTTCGGCCTGACGCGCGGGATATGAATTTCCTTTGTGATAAAACTCACTTTTTTTAAACAATCGCGAAAAAATTTGATAACACTCATCTACTATACGCGGACTATTTTGCGCTGAGGTCGAGATGAAAGACGTCGTTATCGTAGGTGCTGTCCGGACGCCCATTGGCTGTTTTCAGGGGGCGTTAGCCCGCCATTCCGCCGTGGAACTGGGTAGCCTTGTGATCCATGCATTGGTAGAGCGCAGCGGTATTTCCGCTGCGGTTATCGATGAGGTGATTATTGGTCAGGTACTGACGGCGGGAACGGGGCAAAACCCGGCGCGCCAGTCGGCTATCAAAGGCGGTCTGCCAAATACCGTTTCGGCCATTACCATTAACGACGTCTGCGGTTCCGGTTTGAAAGCGCTTCATCTGGCCACCCAGGCTATTCAGTGTGGCGAAGCGGATGTGGTTATCGCCGGTGGGCAGGAAAATATGAGCCGCGCACCGCACGTATTAACCGACAGTCGTACCGGCGCACAGCTCGGTAACAGCCAACTGATTGATAGCCTGGTCCACGATGGTCTGTGGGATGCGTTTAATGACTACCATATGGGCGTGACGGCGGAAAACCTGGCGCGCGAATATGGTATCAGCCGCGAACAGCAGGATGCCTGGGCGCTGAGTTCGCAGCATAAAGCCCGCAAGGCAATTGATTCAGGGCGCTTTCGCGATGAGATCGTTCCGGTCACCAATTCATTGCCGGGCGGCGTGGCGCAGGTAGTGGATACCGATGAACAGCCGCAAACCGATGCCAGCGCAGAGGCGTTGGCGCGACTGGTGCCTTCTTTTGAGAGTGCGGGCTCGGTCACTGCCGGTAACGCCTCTTCTATTAATGATGGCGCGGCGGCGGTGTTGATGATGAGCGAAAGCAAAGCGCTGGAGCTCGGGTTGCCGATCCTTGCCCGCATCCGGGCGTTTGCCAGCGTCGGGGTTGATCCCGCGTTAATGGGCATCGCTCCCGTCTATGCCACTCGCCGCTGCCTCGAACGCGCGGGTTGGCAGCTAAGCGATGTCGACCTGATTGAAGCGAATGAAGCCTTTGCGGCGCAGGCCATTTCAGTTGGCAGAATGCTGGAATGGAATGAGCAGAAGGTGAATGTGAACGGCGGGGCGATCGCATTGGGGCATCCTATTGGCGCTTCCGGCTGCCGTATTCTGGTTTCACTGGTGCACGAGATGGTGAAGCGAGATGCCCGTAAAGGGCTTGCGACGCTGTGCATCGGCGGCGGGCAGGGCGTGGCGCTCGCGGTGGAGCGGGACAGTCAGTAATTCTGCATTTTTTCCTCTTCAAATTCCTCAAATAAGAAAGGCCTCATTAGAGGCCTTTCTCGTTTTTATCTCCTGATTTCAGAGAATAGAAATGGGGCTATGTCTGGTTCGAACTTTGTAACTCTAAGTTTGATTGTATCAACGGCCCTGGTTGGTATTTCATTAAAGATTAGCCTGATTATCAATTAATAATAAATTATTACGCATTGAACAAATAACGTGCGTTATTTGTTTTGCGGTAACTCATTGTTATTTATGGTAAATATAAAATGATCATATTTTCTTGAATAATTAATTGTGATCTAAGTTCTATTTTTTCGTACTTAACGCTTATTTTTGTTGAGCTTTGTCACGTCCTCTTTGTGCCGGATTTTATGAAACAAATAATTACGATCTTGATCACTAAAATACAAATCCGAAAAAAATAAAATCCAATTCCATAATAAAGAAACATTATTTCAATTGAGGGATGGCAAATGCTTAAGAAAACTCTGGCCCTGGCTATATTATCCGGTATGTCTTTCGCTGCTTCGGCAGTCACCGTTGACTTACGTCATGAATATATCGACAGTGGCTCCAACGCAGACCGTGTTGCGGTTTCACACCGTTTTGATAATGGTCTTGGTTTTGGCGTCGAAGCGAAGTGGAAGACGGGCGGTGATACTGATAAACAGGATCGTCCATTTAACGAAATCGTCGGTAACGGTCACGAAGAATCGATTAACTGGCGCTGGAAGGCTACCGATAATATTGCTCTGACCCCAGGTTTTAATATTGAAAGTAAAGATAGCTCCTCCATTTACAAACCGTATCTGCATGCGCAATACAGCTTTGATAACGGCTTCTATGTGGCTGCTCGCTATCGTTATGAATATACCCGCGTACCGGCGACTTCGAGCAACGGCGGTGGTGTGGACGATAAAGTGAATAAAGTGGATACCTGGGTGGGTTGGGCAATGGGTGACTGGCGTGCGGAGCTGAACTATGTTTATGCGCGCAGTACTATTGCCGACGATCAGCATAAGAGCCTGTACCGTAATAACAACAAGCCTTACAGCACCGAATACAACGCCAAGCTGGCTTACAAGTGGGATAAAAACTGGTCCCCATACTTTGAAGTGGGCAATGTGGGCGTGAAATCAACCGACGAACGTCAGACCCGTCTGCGTGTTGGTGTCGCTTACTCCTTCTAAATAAATTCGGACCCTCATCCGTTTTCCCCCCGGAGCTTTTGGCCGGGGGTTTTCGTTTTTATGCCCCCCGTAAATATCTTTATCTGCTGGTTGTTATTTGGGCTTCATACGGTGCCCCTCACCCTAACCCTCTCCCCAGAGGGGCGAGGGGATCCATAATGCCCCGGTGTTAATGCGGATCTCAAATAGGATAATGGCACATTGCGCGCCCTTTCCCTTTTAAGCTAAAGAGCTTGGCTGAGGGTTCAACTCGGCGCGGCAATATCTCTTCATCCCAACCCTTTCTCTAAAAGGGGGAGGAGACGGATAGTGACTCAGTGTGAAAAAGGATTTCAGACAGCAATACGGTATCGCGGGCAAAAAAAGGCCCTCCGAAAGGAGGGCAAGGCCAGTTACAGAAACACAAAACTCAGAATTACTTATGCTTTCACTAATACACGCTCGGCTGGCAGTTTGGCGATATACAGCGCCGGTTTGCCATCTTTGTCAGAGCTAAACAGCACCGCGCTATCGTCCGGGGTAAAGGATGGATGCGGGTGAGTTACCTGACGGCTGTTTTGTACCGTTGCCCACGAGGTGTCGTGGCGGGCAACGCGGAAGTAAGCCTGTTTGGCAACGTCGAATGCATACAGATACGGGTCGTTATCGATGGTGTAGCCGCTGGTATCTTTCACATCAACCGGCGTACCGGAGCCGTCGCCGACCAGCAGGGTGCCATCGAAGTTGCTCATTAGGTGAGAGCAGGCTGGCATCTGCATCAGCGCTTCGTTGACGTTGGTATCCGGGTTGAAACGATAAATGGTACGCCCCTGTTTGCCTTTCAGGTAAGAGACATACACCAGCGCGGAACCATTCGGGACCCAGAATTCGTGGGTGCAGCTTTCGCCTTCGGCGTGCTCTTTCACTTTACGCACGTTGCTGCCATCTTCGTTGACCAGCCACATACGCGCATCCACCAGGTCGTGCGGACCTTCATGACAGAAGGCAACGGTGTTGTCATCAAACGGACGGTAGATTGGGTGGCCGAGCCAGTTTTTCTCTTCATGGATCACCGCGCTTGCGCCGGTTTTCAGATCGACACGCAGCAGACGGCAGTGCGGGCCTTTATGGAAGAAATCGTGGAACAACTGCCAATCGTTCAGCGGCGTCCAGTCGCTTTTGGCGATCTCGATACCTACCAATTTTGTGCAATCGCTGTTAGAAACCCAGGTACCGTAACCAACCCACTCCTCTGGAACGCGGTAAACTTCACGCTCAACCAGAGTTTTCAGGTTCACTTCCAGCAGGGTACGGTCGTTCTTAACGTAGTAGAGGGATTTGTCGTCCGGAGACAGGAAGCCACCAAAGGTATTGTCGCCAGCGCCTTCGGTTAGCTGGACGGCTTCGGCATTCGCCACATCCAGTAAATAGTAGTTCCAATGACCATCGAACTCACCGGCGAATAACAGATGGCTGCCATCGTTAAAGAAGCACTTCTGATAGAAGTAGTTACGATGACACGTTACTTCCGGTGGAGTTAAGCGGGTGACTTCCGCGCCAGTGTCCGGGTCGCGGCTGACCTCATAATTCAATTTTACCCGCATGCCTTTAGCCATGATGCTCTCCTTATACTCCAGCGGTCGCGGGGTCTATCTTCCTCGCTGGCCGATGTGGATGTTATTTTAAAAATATGGTGTTAATTTATCAAAACGACGTTTCATTGTTTGTGATGCCTGACGCACTTTATACGAAAAATCAGCATTTCTGCTACTTTTTTTGACGAGTCATCCCGCCGCTTGTCAAGTCCGCCTTCATTTTTACGCCAGTATTTACCCATTTCGGGTCCGTTTTCAAAGAAACATGTAACTGGATGAATAATAGTGTTTTTTAGTTTGTCACAGTGGCGTGCAATAACATATTCGTGATCCCATTTGCATTTTTGGCATTAATTCACAGAAAAAATGAAACGATGTTTTATTTGTAATTGAAAACCCATTTCATCAGAGATAAGATGTGTACATAAACAAAGTGGAATAGAGTTTCGTTCTGCTAAATAGGATCAAACCACATTTTCCTGGAGGTTAAGGTGGAAGTAAGACAGAGCATTCACAGCGCGCATGCCAAGACGCTGGATACGCAAGGACTTCGTGACGAGTTTTTAGTTGAACAGGTTTTTGTCGCGGATGAGTACACCATGGTTTACAGCCATATCGACCGTATTATCGTCGGCGGCATTATGCCAGTCGCGAAAACGGTATCGGTGGGCGGTGAAGTGGGCAAACAGCTTGGCGTTAGCTTCTTCCTGGAGCGCCGCGAGCTGGGCGTAATCAACATTGGCGGCGCCGGTACGATTACCGTTGACGGTCAGTGCTATGAAATCGGTCATCGCGACGCGCTGTATGTAGGTAAAGGCGCAAAAGAAGTGGTCTTCGCCAGCGTAGATGCGGCAAAACCGGCGAAGTTTTACTACAACTGCGCACCGGCTCACACCACTTACCCAACGAAAAAAGTCACACCAGCTGACGTTTCACCGGTCACTCTGGGGGATAACCTCACCAGTAACCGTCGTACCATCAATAAATATTTTGTTCCTGATGTGCTGGAAACCTGTCAGCTCAGCATGGGCCTGACCGAACTGGCGCCGGGCAACCTGTGGAATACCATGCCGTGCCATACCCATGAGCGTCGCATGGAAGTCTACTTCTATTTCAATATGGATGAAGACAGCTGCGTGTTCCACATGATGGGGCAGCCGCAGGAAACGCGTCATGTGGTGATGCACAATGAGCAGGCGGTGATTTCACCAAGCTGGTCAATCCATTCAGGCGTAGGTACTAAGGCGTATACCTTCATCTGGGGAATGGTAGGTGAGAACCAGGTCTTTGATGACATGGATCATGTTGCAGTGAAGGATCTGCGCTAGTCGCGGACAGCATTAGATTAACAATGCCTGTTCGGTACAGGCGCTAACAACAAGGAATATAAAATGATTTTGGATTCATTCTCTCTGCAAGGTAAAGTTGCCGTCGTGACCGGTTGTGATACCGGTCTGGGTCAGGGTATGGCGCTGGGTCTGGCGGAAGCTGGCTGCGACATCGTGGGTATCAACATCGTTGAGCCAACTGAAACCATCGAACGCGTCACCGCACTGGGCCGCCGTTTCCTGAGCCTGACCGCTGACCTGCGTCAGATTGATGGTATCCCGGCGCTGCTGGAGCGCGCGGTGGCTGAATTCGGCCATATCGATATTCTGGTCAACAACGCCGGTCTGATTCGTCGCGAAGACGCTATCGACTTCAGCGAAAAAGACTGGGACGACGTCATGAACCTGAACATCAAGAGCGTGTTCTTCATGTCCCAGGCTGCGGCTAAGCACTTCATTGCGCAGGGTAAAGGCGGCAAAATCATCAACATCGCGTCTATGCTCTCCTTCCAGGGCGGCATCCGCGTTCCGTCTTACACCGCATCAAAAAGCGGCGTAATGGGCGTAACCCGTCTGATGGCAAACGAGTGGGCGAAACACGGTATCAACGTGAACGCGATTGCACCGGGTTACATGGCCACCAACAACACTCAGCAGCTGCGTGCTGACGAAGAGCGTAGCGCGGCTATTCTCGACCGTATCCCGGTGGGCCGTTGGGGTCTGCCAAGCGACCTGATGGGGCCGATTGTGTTCCTGGCTTCTCCGGCATCTGACTACATCAACGGTTATACCGTTGCCGTAGACGGCGGCTGGCTGGCTCGCTAAGTTTTCGATTTTTTCGTCAAAAACCTGCTTCGGCAGGTTTTTTTGTCTCTGCAAATCGAGCATTACTGTATGCGGCTGTATGTAAAATATCCATATCACTATATTCGGATAATCCATGCTGATACATCCGCTATGAAATAGTAACGCTGGTTTAATAGGGTGTATAAACGACGTGCAACATATTTTTCTACCATCTTAAATTCAAACGTCCATCACAAAACGATATCTCGCAGCAATAAAATCCATATTATTAACTTGTCCTCCCTGACACCTTCGCCCTGCAATCCCTTACTTTCATGACACGTCTTACTTTGCCAGGCAGGAAAAAATGACTTCAATCAGTAACGATCCTAGGTTAATGCTACGTACCCAGCGTGATACCCGGCGTATGAACCAGTTTGTATCGATCGCCGCCGCGGTGGCCGGGCTGCTTTTTGGTCTTGATATTGGCGTGATTGCGGGTGCGCTGCCCTTTATCACCGATCATTTTATGTTATCCAGCCGCCAGCAGGAGTGGGTAGTGAGCAGTATGATGCTCGGCGCGGCGATTGGTGCGTTATTCAACGGTTGGCTCTCTTTCCGCCTGGGGCGTAAATACAGCCTGATGGTTGGCGCGATTCTCTTCGTCGCCGGTTCTTTTGGTTCCGCGTTTGCCACTAGCGTTGAAATGTTGCTAGTCGCGAGGGTTATCCTGGGTGTGGCGGTGGGTATCGCCTCTTATACCGCGCCGCTGTATCTGTCCGAAATGGCGAGTGAAAACGTCCGTGGGAAGATGATCAGCATGTATCAGTTGATGGTCACGCTGGGAATTGTGATGGCGTTTCTCTCCGATACCGCGTTTAGCTATAGCGGTAACTGGCGGGCGATGTTGGGCGTGCTGGCGCTGCCGGCGGTGCTGTTGATTATTCTGGTGATTTTCTTACCGAACAGCCCGCGTTGGCTGGCTGAAAAAGGCCGCCATGTTGAGGCCGAAGAAGTGCTGCGTATGCTGCGCGACACGTCAGAAAAAGCGCGCGATGAGCTCAACGAGATTCGTGAAAGCCTGAAGCTCAAACAGGGCGGTTGGGCGCTGTTCAAAATTAATCGCAACGTGCGACGGGCGGTGTTCCTCGGGATGCTTTTGCAGGCCATGCAGCAGTTTACCGGGATGAATATCATCATGTATTACGCGCCGCGCATCTTCAAAATGGCGGGCTTTACCACCACCGAACAGCAGATGATCGCCACGTTGGTGGTTGGCCTGACCTTTATGTTCGCCACCTTTATCGCCGTGTTTACCGTCGATAAAGCCGGGCGTAAACCGGCGCTGAAAATTGGTTTCACCATTATGGCGCTGGGGACGCTGGTGCTGGGCTACTGCCTGATGCAGTTTGATAACGGCACGGCCTCCAACGGTCTGTCCTGGCTGTCGGTGGGGATGACAATGATGTGTATCGCCGGTTATGCGATGAGCGCGGCGCCGGTGGTGTGGATCCTGTGTTCGGAGATCCAGCCGTTGAAATGCCGTGACTTCGGCATCACCTGCTCGACGACCACCAACTGGGTGTCGAATATGATAATCGGTGCGACCTTCCTGACGCTGCTGGATTCCATCGGCGCAGCGGGGACGTTCTGGCTGTACACGGCGCTGAACGTGGCGTTCATCGGCGTCACCTTCTGGCTGATTCCTGAGACCAAAGGGGTCACGCTGGAACATATTGAGCGCAAGCTGATGAAAGGGGAAAAACTGCGGGACATCGGCGTGTGATGTATTCCCGGCGGCGCTGCGCTTGGCCGGGCTACGATATTATCCTGTATTCCCGGCGGCGCTGCGCCTGGCCGGGCTACGATATTATTCTGTATTCCCGGTGGCGCTGCGCTTGACCGGGCTACGTTATCATCCTGTATTCCCGGCGGCGCTGCGCCTGGCCGGGCTATGTTATCATCCTGTATTCCCGGCGGCGCTGCGCTTGGCCGGGCTACGATATCATCCTGTATTCCGGGTGGCGCTGTGCCTGGCCGGGCTACGATATTATCCTGTATTCCCGGCGGCGCTGCGCCTGGACGGGCTACGATATCATCCTGTATTCCCGGCGGCGCTGCGCCTGGCCGGGCTACGATATTATTCTGTATTGCCGGCGGCGCTGCGCCTGGCCGGGCTACGATATTATTCTGTAGACCGGCCAAGCATAGCGCCGCCGGGAGGCTCCAGGTCTACACCTTCGCTAAATACAGCGCCGGCATGCCCTCAACGTCTGAGGTATACAGCACCCACTCGCCGTCCGGAGTGAATGATGGATGCGGGTGAGTGACCTGGCGGTCGCCGTCCAATACTTTCCAGCTACTGTTATGCTGGCAAATCGCTTTCTTAGCGCCGGTTTGCAAATCAAAGACCCAGATAAACGGGTCATTCAGACTGATATCGCCGGTGTTGTGCGGTGAACCATCGCCAACCACCAGGGAGCCGTCATGGTTGCTCATCAGGTGGGAGCAGGGCGGTATTTCCATCAGTAGGCGGTTTTCCAGCGTGAGCGGTGAGGCGCTGTAGAGGTAACGGTGCGGACTGTTTTCTTCGTGAGCGACGTAGTACAGCGCGGAACCATCCGGCACCCAGAATTCATGGGTAAAACTCTCTCCGGTCTGGTGCTGGCGCACGCAGCGCAGGTTGTTGCCATCGGCATCGATAAGCCACATGCGGGCATCAATCGCATCGCGTGGTCCTTCATGGCAAAACGCCACTGTATTGTCGTCGAATGGACGGTAGATAGGATGCCCGAGCCAGCGTTTCTCCTGCAAAATAGTCCGCTGTTCGCCGGTTTTCAGGTCAATATTGATTAAGCGGCATTCTGGCTCGGTAAAATAGAAGGCGCGGAATTTCGACCAATCGGTCAGCGGCTGCCAGTCGCTCTTTTTAATCTCGATACCGACAAGCTGCGTGCAGTCGGAGTTGGCGACCCACGTGCCATAAGCGACCCACTCATCGTCTACTTCATACACCACGTATTCTTCCAGCGTCGATAGATCAACGCGTCTTAGCTGGCGGGTGTCTTTGACGTACCACAGTGACTGGTCGTCATCGGAAAGGAAGCCGCCGAAGGTATTATCCCCCGGGCCATCGGTCAACTGAGTAGCCTGTTGGGCGGCAATATCCAGTAAATAGTAGTTCCAGTGCCCCTCGAACGCGCCGCCAAAAATCAGCTTGCCGCCGTCGCGGGTAAAGCATTTTTGGTAGAAGTAGTTACGGTGGCAAATAATGTGCGGTGGCGTCATCCGGATCACCTCATGACCGGTTTCGCTGTCTTTCTGATGGCGGAAATTCAGCGGGATGATTTTGCCTTTCATGTGCTCTCTCCTTAAATAAAAAAATACCCCGCAACCGGAAGTTGCAGGGTATTAACGCATTTATAGCGATTAGCGCATTGCGCGTTTCAGGATACGTTCACCCTGGCGCTGGAAGTCAGCGGCCGCTTCTTCCACGGTTTTCTGGCCGTAGTCGATGTACTGCAGAGTGGTACCGAACTGAGCAACGATCTGCGGATCGTCAAAGTACGGAGACACGCTCAGCTTCGCTGGCAGAGACTGCGCCAGACGCAGACCGGCTACTGATGGATCGTTTTCTTTCAGAATGCCGTTTTCGGTCAGGTATTTCACCGCAACTTTGCTCAGCGGCACGCCGCGCTCAAGCCCTAAGGTATCCACACCTTCTTTGCTGTTCAGCAGGAAGTTAATGACCTTTGCAGCCGCTTCAGGGTTTTTGGTGGATTTACCGATAGAGAGCATCTGTGCCGGTTTGAAGAACAGGCCCGCATCCGTTGCGCCCGCCAGCATTGGGTAGCTACCCAGTTCCAGCTTGGCTGGTGGCTTCAGGTTGTCGGAGTACTTGTTAATGGTGGAGTTCCACATGTAGGTACCGCCCCATTCACCCTGAATCCACGGCTTCATTTCATACATGTTGCTCTTACCAAATGACGCATAGTATTTGGTGTCCGGCATCACGTGGCTGTCGACCAGCTTTTTGTACATCTGGAAGAACTCAACCCACTGCTCTTTGCTGTAGGAGAATTTTTTCGATTGCGGGTCGATAGCTGGGATATTGTACTTCTGCGTCATATAGGAATTCAGCAGCGCCAGGGTATCCTGGTGCTCCAGAACTACCGGATAGTACTGTTTACCCAGTTTGCTTTCGAAGGTTTTACCTGCCGCCATCAACTCATCCCAGGTTTTCGGGTAAGTGACGCCCGCTTGTTTCCAGGTTTCATCGTTGAAGTAGAACACGCGTGCGGTCACGGAGATTGGAATCCCGTTCAGCTTGCCGTTCACCGTGGTGGACTGCAGTTCTTTGGCATCAAACTGGCTTAAGTCGATAACGTCCTTCATTTTGTTCAGGTCGTAAAAACCGTCGCCGTTTTTAGAGAAAATTGGCAGCCAGTTCCAGTTAGTCTGCATTACGTCAGGCTCTGTGCCGCCTGCAATCTGGGTGGTCAGACGGGACAGGTGGCCGTCCCAGCCGGTGTACTCTGCTTTGACGTTAATATCCGGGTTCTGCTTATGGAACTCTTCCAGCGCCTTCAACGTCACCTGGTGGCGACCGTTACCGCCCCACCAGGACATGCGAAGGTCGACATCCTTTGCCATCGATGGGAGGGCCGTGAGGCCCAGGGTGGCGGAGATTGCTGCGCTTAAAAGCACTTTTTTCATTTTATGACTCCAGATTAGAGAGAGAGGTTCTGTTCAGTTTTAGCGTCAAAGATATGACATTTATCCATGTCAAACTTAAAGTACACCTTACGATGAAGCCCCTTATCAATCATTGGCTTAGCTTCATCTGAAGGGATTCGTGCCGTCAGTTCGTAGTTTGCTACTTTCAGGTAAACGAAGAATTCGTGGCCCATGTTTTCAACGCGAACCATTTCACCGCTGCAGCCGCCTTCCGCGAATGGCTCGTCGGAGAGCGAGACGAATTCCGGACGAATGCCGTAGAACACTTCTTCGTTTTCATGACCGGTCAGTTTCTGGTGCAGGCTGTCGCACAGCGGCATGAATTCATCACCGATGCTGAGGTTCAGACGGCCTTCTTTGTTCACCAGTTTACTGGAGCGAATATTCATTTCCGGGGCGCCGATAAAGCCCGCCACGAACATGTTTTTCGGTTTGTGGTACAGGTTATCCGGGGTATCAACCTGCATGATATGACCCAGCTTCATCACGCAGATACGGTCGCCCATGGTCATCGCTTCGGTCTGATCGTGGGTAACGTATACGGTGGTGGCCGGCTTGCCGGATTTCTTCAACTGCTTGTGCAGGTCGGAAATACGGATACGCATGGAAGCACGCAGCTTGGCGTCCAGGTTAGACAGCGGTTCATCGAACAGGAACACGTCCGGCTTTTTCACAATCGCACGGCCTACCGCCACACGCTGCGCCTGGCCACCGGAAAGCTGGCGCGGCAGGCGTTCCAGCAGTTCTTCCAGCTCAAGGATTTTCGCTGCTTCGTTTACCTGGGCGTCGATCTGCGCTTTCGGCATTTTGCTCAGCTTCAGGCCGAACGCGAGGTTTTCACGGACGGTCATGTGCGGGTACAGCGCATAGTTCTGGAACACCATCGCGATGCCACGCTCTTTCGGTGCGAGGTTGTTGACTATCTTCTCGCCGATACGTACTTCACCGCCGCTGATGGTTTCCAGACCGGCCAGCATACGGAGGGTGGTGGATTTGGCGCAGCCGGATGGCCCGACAATCACCATGAATTCCCCTTCTGCAATTTTCAGGTCGATACCATGTACCGCTTTGAAGCCGTTGGAGTACACTTTTTCCAGTTTGTTGAAAATAACTTCAGCCATGATATATCCCTCTTAACCTTTAATTCCGCTGCTGGTAACGCCCTGTACGAAGTAGCGCTGCGCCAGGAAGAACACAATGATAGATGGCAGAATGGAGATGCTCGCCATTGCCAGAATTTCGTTCCACGGCGCCCCTTCGGTGACGTCGATGGACATTTTCAGTGCCAGTGCAATCGGATACTTATCAACGCTATAGACGTAGATCAGCGGGCCGATAAAGTCGTTCATGGACCACATGAACTGGAACAGGGCGACGGAGATAATCGCCGGCTTCAGAATCGGTACCACCACATACCACAGCACCTGGATGGAGTTACAGCCGTCAATCTGCGCTGCTTCTTCCATGTCACGCGGTACGCCGCGCAGGAACTGAATCAGCATGAAGACGAAGAACCCTTGCGTGGCAAATGCCAGCGGCAGGTACAGCGGCATGTAGCTGTTGAGCATGCCCATTTCACGGAACATCAGGTACTGAGGAATCAGCAGTACGGTGCTCGGCAGCAACATGGTGGTGATAAGCGTTGCGAACCAGAATTTCTTCCATGGAATCTCGAAGCGGGCAAAGCCGTACGCCACGATAGTGGATGAGATAATGGTCAGAATCACTTTCGGGATCACATACTTAAAGGTGTTCAGCATGTAATGACCGAAGGTGTACTCGGTACCGGTTTTCCAGCCGTTGATGAAACCATCCCAGGTTGCATGCGCAGGCCACAGGCCCAGCGTGGTGAAGATCTCGTGGTTCGGTTTGAACGACGCCGAGAACATCCACGCCAGCGGATAAAGCATTAACAGACCGACGAACAGCAGGATGACGTAACGAATCCAGGCGTTGATCTTTTCGCGTCTAAGGGTACGGGCAACCTCACGTTCAGCGATGCTTCTTGCTTCTGAGATTTGTTGGATATCAGCCATTTTTGCCTCCCTTATCGGCGGAGTAGAACACCCAGTATTTTGAAGACTTAAAGGCGATGCCGGCAAAGACCGCAACGACCAGGAACAGAACCCACGCCAGCGCTGCGCCATAACCCATATCGAAGTACTTGAATGCGGTGTCGTAGATGTACAGCGAGAACAGGTACGTAGAGTAGGTTGGGCCACCGCCGGTTATGACGTACGGTCCAGTAAACTCCTGGAATGCCTGGGTGGTCTGCATGATGAAGTTGAAGAAGATAACCGGCGTAATCAACGGCACGGTGACTTTCATAAACATCTGCCATTTGGATGCGCCATCAATCATTGCCGCTTCGTACTGAGACTGAGGTACGTTTTGCAGCGCGGCGAGGAAGATGACCATCGCGGAACCGAACTGCCAAACGCGCAGCAGGGTAACGGACATCAGCGCCAATGACGGTTCGCCCAACCAGTTAACCGGGTCAAAACCTAATACGCCGATGAAGCTGTTCAGCAGGCCATCGATGGCGAAGAGAGCACGCCAAAGTACCGCGATAGCCACTGAGCTACCGAGGATAGATGGGATATAGTAAGCAGTACGGAAGAAGCCAATACCGCGTAATTTAAAGTTAAGAACAAACGCAATCCCTAAAGCAAATGCCAGTTTTAATGGGATTGTCAAAAATACGTAGGCGAACGTCACGCCCATGGATTTCCAGAAGAGAGAATCTTCTGTCAGCATGTAGCGATAGTTCTCAATGCCGTTAAATACCGGCGGACTCATCAAGTCATACTCAGTAAAACTGAGGAAGAAAGATGAAACGAATGGGAAGGCCGTAAAGATTATCAACCCGATTATATAGGGCGAAATCCAGGCCAATCCCAGCATTCTGTTTTCATTCATACATACCTACCTGGCAAACAAGTGTGTCAAACGGATTGGGTGTCTGTTACATCCCTCGCGCCATCTGGCGCCAGGGGCATTAAAGTGTTAGCTTGGTGTCAGTCATGAAGCCTTCCCTGTAAGTAGATGTAATATAAAAATTTAAACGCTATCCTTTGGTCGGTGTTGTTGCGTTTTAAAATCTCATGCTTTGTCACAATCATTTTATAAAACACCGTTTTAAATTTATTTTATTGCGATTTATTTCTGCGTCATTCGATTAATCATGAAAGTGTGATCGAAGTCGAAACGATGTTTCATTATAGTGACGGCGATGGCGTTTTTGCCCATCTGGCGGCGGTTGGCGGGGCATCTGGTATGGAAGTTGACAGACGTTAAGATCTCTAAATAACGATATAATTGATTATTTAAATGATTAACTAGCTAATCTTTATAGGCGTGAAAATATAAAGCCTCAGCGAAACTGCTGAGGCTTTGCTCACAACTTATGGATTATTTCAGAAACATCAAGAATGAGCGTTTTGGCACCAACGATAAGCTATTTCTAGTTTTTTATCGTATTGGTTACGCAAATATTCAGGACCGTTGTAGAGTCTGGCAAAGGCTGCCCAATCCCGTTTTTGCAAATAAAGCTGTAGATTATTGGCGACCAGAAACTGGCAAAACGCGTCTAGTTGTTTGTGGCAACTGTGATGTTGTGCAGCCACAAAATCGTCGACAGTACGAAAACCGCAGAGCACATGGTGGAATCCCATAATCTGGAATGCTCCCCATGATGTAGAGCAATATGCGGCCTCGCGATGAATACTCAGGGCAATGGCTAGTCGCTCGTACTCTTTCTCTCCGCCTTGATAGTGCTGTTTCGTCCATTTCTGATAAATAATGGAGGGAAAGTCAGCGGCCAGTATTTCCGGTTGATAATGCCGTTTTGCTAGCTCACGCCAGAAAATATGCCCCTCGAACAGAATTTTTGGCCGCCCAGAAGAAAGAAAACCGCTGCCAGACGATTCAACGTTACAGACTGCCTGAAGTGCGCAGGGTTCGATATTTATTTGAGCTGCAGCGGCAACGATCTCCTGCCAACTCAAGGTCTGGAGTGCTAGTGGAGTACTGTCTTCCATGTTCATATCAACCCCCCATTAGTCTGTAGCACGATTACTGCGTGGGGACATTTGCAGGGCGTCCCGGTTATAGGTGCTGTTGTAATCATCAAGCATGATCTGGAAGTTTTTAATGAAGTCCAGAATGGAGATGTAGTCACTGTTGCCAGAGCGAACTTCGCTGAGAGTTACGCTCTCGTCCGCAGGTGTGGCTTCCAGGTAATAGCCCAGGATTTGTGGGCTGGTGAAGCGTACGGTGACGCTGTTGGCAGAAGAGGTCGCGCATGAATTACTGCGTGAGGAGCTGGATGAAGACGATGAGTTGCCACCAAAAATAAAGAAGCCACCGCCGCTTGAGGAGTGATCTTCAACGCTTTGGGCAAAGCTGTTCGACATTGATGTGTCAGATGAGAATTTGATGGTGACGTCGCGGGCAATGATAAATGCGACCGGGAAGCACGGGAACGCACAATCGTTCATCGCATCAAAACGCTCTTTCTGGAACGGTTTGCCTTTTGAATTTGGTGAGATTTTCTTGCTGGAGGTGTTGTACATATCTTTGGTGAGCAGGAATACACCGGGGTTAAACCACTCCCTGCCAATGCCTACTTTGGCAATCGACATTCCTATCTGAATTTTGATATTGCTGGTTTCTGATTGACTGCTGTCGACAGACTCCCTGTGCGACCTACTGCTGCTGTAACCTCCGAAGAAGAAGGACGAATGGCTTGAGGACGCGGAGGCCGAAGTGGCGTTGCTAGAGCTTTGTCTGACTGACGCCATCGTTGATTCGATAAGGACCTGGGCGAAGCGGTCAGGCACGACGTTCGGCGTGACGTCGCTGCCATCTTTGGGCTTGCTGGCCTGCTGCATTACCGTAGACAGGCCAATCTGTTGCCGTACGTCGGCAATATCACTCTCCGTTCGGGCAAGCTGCGTTTGCAGCGGTAAAAGCATTTGCTTGTACTGCAGCAGATTTTTCTGTTGAAAATACTCTAACGCCCGGTCCGTCGCGTTTTGAGCTGCGGCGATTAAATCATCTTGCGCCTTCATACACCGGCTGGCGTTGCCAGCTAATGCAGTAATGATATTTTTTGCCTTGTCCGGATCGATGTTAAGGAGCCTTGAGGTGGTACCCACGAGAGCGGTACTTTTATCCTTATCATTGGAGCGGCCAATAATATCGACAACCAGCTTCAGGGTGTCGCTTGTGATGTCGCTATAGACCTTAGCTACTGCATCCTTAGCCTCTTGAAGCGCTTTCTCCGCGTTTTCCTGCTTAGCTTTGAGATCGGTCAGCATCGCGGGGTCGGGAAGAATATTGAGGAAGGAATCAATCGTCATGGCTAAATTACTGCGCTGTACCATCAGTACGGAGAGCTGCTGTGCCAGTGCCGTAGGGCTTTCCAACAGGTCGATTGGGGTAAAAGAGGTATCCAGCAGGTTGAACCAATTTTCTGGGTATAGAGTAACCGGATAAACATAGCCTCCGTCGGGGTTGAGCTTTTGTACGTTGGCGAGCGTCTGCCGAGCCTCGGCAATTTCGCGCCCCGCGCCGCTGTCGAGGATCCCGGTGATGATTTCCATATCGCCTGGTGAGAATACGTTCAGGACTTTGCCCAGTTTCTCCTGTACCTTCAGCAACTGAGACTCGGCGGTGGTTTCATACCAGTCGAGGTAGTCGTTTTGTTTATGGCGATTGCTGTCCTTGGTTTCTCCCGGATACTTTGCGTCCAGCTCTATTTTTTTCTCGAGTTGGACTTTGGCCCAGACCTGCTTGGCATCAACGTAGTCGCCATAAAGCCGATAGAAGACCTGTTGTAGCGTGAATCCGGTAGTTAACCCCTCACCAAAATTATACGGGTAGGGGGTCATCAGAACTTTCCGCAGCCTGGATTTCGCATCAAACAGCTTGCCGTTAAGCTGTGGTGTCAGCATATCCAGTGCGCTTTTATACTGAGTTTGCAGATGGCGGCCATTGTCGGAGCCGGTCATCTTACAGGCATCAAATAGCCGGTTGACCAGTTTTGATTCATTGGCTTCCACTAATGGTGGTTTGGGCTGATTATTTTCAATATCGTAACTGTAGAGATTTTTATCAATTTGCATGCCTGGGAGGCTCATGCAGAAAAATTGATTCGGGTTATTTCCGCCGATGACCGAGGTGACTTTTTCATAAAGTTGATCGGCAAAGCTGGGTAAGGTTTCGGCATTATCTAATGCTGCATTGAATTTGGGTTCGGTTTCGGTGATAGAAATTTGGTTAGCAGTAAAAGAAACTTGTTGGGTTGATTCATTAATGTTTGGTTGTGGATTGTCTGGGCGTTCTTCATTAGCCATAAATAGTACTCCTCGGTAAATAGTGAATGTTAATTATTTTCTGGAATTTGAATTATCGTCTAACAAAAAACTAAATCATCACAATGCCTATTGGGGTTAAATTGCTGCAGTGACGCATGAGATCGCCTGGCGAAACGAACATATTATTGTTTTCTTGCAGTGCAGTTAATGGATTAAAGAATTTGGTCGCTGTATCAATATTTAATAATGCTGCATGCGCTGAGGAAAAATGGTAAATAGCTTCTGCCAGCGCGTCGGTCATCGCAGATGTTGGCTGGGAGGCATCCTCCATGAACGATTTATACAGGGCTTCGCACAATACTTCATCGCTCGCGGTTTCGGGCATGGCGGCAGCTAAATCCTGCTGCGTAAAGATCGGTTGTCTCTGTGTTGTCCAGTTGATAGCTTTCTCCAGCAGCGTCTCTCCGATTGCCGAGTCTAGCTGTACGGCATGGCGGAACTGCAACCGGAAGTTGTTGCCTGCGTCGTCAAAACACTGGGCAACAAACTGCGAACACACCATCGGATGCTTACCTGGAGTCTGATGTTGTTGAATATAATGGTTTAGCGTTGCGGTGAGTTTTTCGAGAATCCGAATAATTATTTGCTGTTTCCGGCTAGTCATTGAGAATTTCTTATACATCAATAATAACCCGACCATATATAAGCCTGGGTTATCATACGGCTCGTTATTATTGAGGTGGCGTTGTGCTGCGGCAATAACAGGGTTAAGTGATGCTTCCGTGGTGTGGCGATATACGTGAATTGTACGCCCCTTAAAACGGCGCTCTGCGGGGTTTAAAGAAACCTGTGGCGGCGTTTCCTCAATAATTGTCGCTGGCATAGCGTTGAAATAGATGGCTGCATGACTTACCGGCGCATCTGTGAGGAACGTAATTGCCCAGGAAATAAAGCTCTTTTTTTCAGGTGAAAATAACAATACGTCTGCTGGGAACAACTCATTGATCGAAAGCCTTTTCATCTTTTGTCCTTGTATACTTAACGAATCTACTAGTGCGAGTGATTAACAGAATATCGCTATTTATTTTATCGGAACTGTGATGAAAATCTGATTTAGAACTCATCTGAAGAGATGGATATTTAAAGCTAATCTGATATAGATCTGGGGAATAATACGAGGGAAGAATAGCCGCTTTGATCAAGAAAAGCGGCTGGGTAGTAAAACATTATGCTTTCAGGAAATCCTGGCGAACCGGGGTGAAGGTATCCAGCAGGGTTCCTGCCTTCAGACACACGCAGCCGTGCATGATGTTCGGCTGTTTATACAGGGTATCACCTGCGCCGACGACGTGTTTCTCATCGCCGATGGTGAATTCAAATTCCCCGGACAACACGTAGGTCAGCTGCTCGTGCGGGTGATTGTGCATTGGGCCAATAGCGCCTGCTTCGAAGTTAACTTCGACCGCCATCATTTTGCCATCATGGGCGAGAATACGACGGGTAACTCCATTGCCCAGATCTTCAAGGGTGGTTTCTTTATGAAAAATAAACATCCGGCAGTCCTGTTGTTTGTTGAAACGGTGTTTCATTAAATTTATCTCAGAAACCAACAAAAAGAAATCTCTACCCGCAGATGTGGAAAGTTGATCACAACTTTGGTTCACTGGAGGGACGACAACGAACAAGGACAAGAGCATGAAAACGATCGGCCTGTTGGGTGGCATGAGCTGGGAATCCACCATTCCGTATTACCGCTTGATAAACGAAGGGGTGAAGCAGCAATTGGGCGGCCTGCACTCGGCGAAAATTCTGCTGCACAGCGTCGATTTCCATGAAATTGAAGCCTGTCAGTCGCGTGGAGACTGGAAGCTGGCGGGAGACATTCTGGCGCAGGCAGCGCTCGGCCTACAGCAAGCCGGGGCGGAAGGGATTGTGCTGTGCACCAACACCATGCATAAAGTGGCCGACGCCATTGAAACCGCCTGCGATGTGCCGTTCTTGCATATTGCCGATGCGACGGGCCGCGCCATTAGCCAGCACAATATGAGCAACGTGGCGCTGCTGGGTACGCGCTACACCATGGAGCAGGATTTCTACCGTGGACGGCTACAGGAAGAATTTGGCATTAGCACGCTGATCCCAGAAGCCGCTGACCGCCAGCGGATTAACCAGATAATTTTTGACGAGCTGTGCCTGGGCGAATTTAGCGATGCATCACGCGATTACTACCTCAGCGTCATTGAGCGGCTGGCGCAGCAGGGCGCGCAGGGCGTTATCTTCGGCTGTACCGAAATTGGCCTGCTGGTTCCGGTTGAGATGAGCCCGCTGCCGGTATTTGATACTGCCGCTATTCACGCGGCGGATGCGGTGGCGTTCATGCTCTCTTAACCGAATTAAGCACCGCATCAAGCGGCTCGGTAATTCGCGCGAGGTTTTGCTGCAGATGGGCGCTAAAGGTTTCGATTAGCGCGGAGGTTGGCCGATGCAGCGGGCGCACCAGGCTGACGGTGAAGGGGACATCAATGCTGAAACGGCGAATGACGACCCCGCTGTTCACGTAGTCGAGCGCGGTCAGCGGGTTGACTATCGAAATCCCGAAGCCCGCTTTCACCATCGCGCAAATAGAGGCCGCGCTGTGGGTTTCGACCACCATTCGTCGCTTGACCTGATGCTCATTAAAGAGCGCATCCAGCAGCTGACGGTAGCTGTCGGTGCGCGACAGGCTAATGTAATTCTCGCCTTGAAAATCGGCGGGCGACAGTACCGCTTTGTCCGCCAGCGGATGCGTGGATGGCAGTACGCAGACTTCGTTGAGGGTTAACAGCGGCATTCGCTCGGTTCCGGCGGGCGTGTGCATTGTCTCCGTCAGCCCCAGATCGTGGCGCTGTGCCGACAGCCACTCTTCCAGTAGCGGCGACTCCTGCGGCACTATCTGGATATTAACCTGCGGGTAGCGTGCCAGAAACGGTTGGAGCAGGGGCGGTAAAAAAGATTGTGAAAACACCGGCAGGCAGACGATCGACAGCTCGCCCTGACGAAACTCGCGCAGGCTTTCTGCGGCGCTCACGATGCGGTCAAGGCCGTACCACGAGCGCTGGACCTCTTCAAATAATCGCAGCCCCTGTACGGTCGGATGCAAACGCCCACGGCTACGCTCAAATAGCTTCAATCCCAGCACCTGCTCAAAGCGCGCCAGCTCGCGGCTGACGGTCGGCTGCGAGGTATTGAGCAACCGTGCGGCTTCCGTCAGGTTGCCCGCCGTCATCACGGCGTGAAAGATTTCGATATGGCGCAGGTTAACGGCGGGCATCAGCGTTCCTTAAATCAACAAGTCCATATCATTTTTGCATAGACTCGCGATAAAACGATATTTTTTATTCTCTTTCGGCTGTGGCGTAATCATAAAAAATGATAACCGGAGTTCGCTATGCCACGCCCGCTCAACAACACCGATACTGACCTGACCGCCGACAACCTGCTGCGCCTGCCTGCCGAATTTGGCTGCCCGGTGTGGGTCTACGACGCGCAGATTATTCGCGCGCAGATTGCCAAGCTGAATCAGTTTGACGTTATCCGTTTCGCCCAGAAAGCCTGCTCGAATATTCATATTCTGCGGCTGATGCGCGAGCAGGGTGTGAAGGTGGACTCGGTATCGTTAGGCGAGATTGAACGTGCGCTCGCAGCGGGCTATGTGCCGGGTAAAGATGAGATAGTCTTTACCGCCGATATGATTGATGGCGCAACGCTCACAAGAGTGCATGAACTGCAGATCCCGGTGAATGCCGGTTCGGTGGATATGCTGGAACAACTGGGCCAGGTTTCACCGGGCCATCGCGTATGGCTGCGGGTGAATCCTGGCTTTGGCCACGGGCACAGCCAAAAAACCAACACCGGCGGTGAGAATAGCAAGCACGGCATCTGGTATAGCGACCTGCCGGCGGCGCTGGAAGTTATCCAGCGCTATCAGCTGAAGCTGGTCGGGATTCATATGCATATCGGCTCCGGCGTGGATTACGGTCATCTGGAACAGGTCTGCGGCGCGATGGTGCGTCAGGTGGTGGAATTCGGCCAGGATCTGGAAGCTATCTCGGCGGGCGGCGGGTTATCGATCCCATATCGTGAAGGGGAAGAGTCGATCAACACCGATCACTACTTCGGTCTGTGGAACAGCGCGCGTGAGCAGATAGCCAAACACCTGGGGCACCCGGTAAAGCTGGAAATCGAACCTGGGCGTTTCCTGGTGGCGGAAGCGGGTGTGCTGGTGGCGCAGGTACGTAGCGTTAAAGAGATGGGCAGCCGTCACTTTGTGTTGATCGACGCCGGTTTTAACGATTTGATGCGTCCGGCGATGTACGGTAGCTATCACCATATCTCGGCGCTGGCGGGCGATGGACGTTCTCTGGAACACGTCCCGCAGATGGAAACGGTCGTCGCTGGCCCGCTGTGCGAATCAGGTGATGTATTCACCCAGCAGGAGGGCGGTAAAGTGGAAACGCGCCTGCTGCCTGCGGTGGTGCCGGGCGATTATCTGGTCCTGCATGATACCGGCGCCTACGGTGCGTCAATGTCGTCGAACTACAATAGCCGTCCACTGCTGCCGGAAGTGCTGTTTGATAACGGCGTGGCGAGACTGATTCGCCGTCGCCAGACTATTGAAGAGCTGTTAGCGTTGGAATTAATCTAAAGAAAGGTTCCCGGGTGCGCGTCGCAAGCCCGGGATCTTGAATTATGAGCGGTAATACGGCCCGGTAGTTACCGAGTCGCGCAGCACCAGGGTGCCGGTAAACGGCGGAATGGTTTCAATCTCCTCGCCGCTGGCCAGCTTAATGGCCTGGTCGATAGCGGTAACGATCATGTTGTCGATTGGCAGATAAACGGTAGACAGCCCGGGCTCCAGCCACTTAGCGCTTGGCGCATCATCGAAGCCAAACAGTGAAATATCCTGCGGAATACGCAGCCCCGCCTGATGCAGTGCTTTCGACGCGCCGAGCGCCATATCGTCGTTACAGGCAAACAGAGCGCTGAACTTTACCTTCTCGTCGAGCAGCGCGTTGCACATGTCATAGCCGCAGTTCATGGTGGAGTCGCCGTGCTTCACCTTTGCCGGATCCCACTTGATGCCGTTTTGCTCCAGCGCCCGGCGATAGCCCTGCAAACGAGCCTTACCGGTTGGCGTATGGATAGGAACGGTGATGCAGGCAATATCGCGGTGCCCCTGGGAAATCAAATACTCGACCGCCTGAAACGCCGCGTCCTGCTGCTCGAAGAATACGCAGCGATCGCGCGCCTGGCTGACGTCGCGGTTGATAACCACCAGCGGCATCGGTGTGTTATTCACCAGCGACATAATCGCTTTCTCGCTCATATGGCGGGTGTACAGCACGATGGCGTCGCACTGGCGGTCGGCGAGCATTTGCACCGCCTGTTCTTCACGCTCTGGCGTGTCGTGACCGTCGGTGACGATAAGCTGTTTGCCCCAGGCTTCCGTCTGGCGTGAAGCCTGCTGGAGCAGGCGACCAAAGTAGAAACCATCGAAGGTAGACACCACAAGACCGATGCTGTTGCTGGTTCGGTTTGCCAGCGATCGCGCCAAAAAGTTTGGGCGGTAGCCTAGCTCTTCCATCGCTTTGAACACCTGTTGACGGGTGCTCTCTTTAACCTGACCAGTACCATTGAGCACGCGGGATACCGTCGCTTTCGAAACTCCCGCGTGTATTGAGACATCCAGCATCGTTGCCATGATTATTTCCTGAGACTCCATAATACATCGCAGTTTATCACAGACGCCGCTGGGTTAAGTGAACTGCCAGGGGGTTAAAAGACCTATCGCGATCACGCTTTTGCAGTATCCCGCCCTAAAACGCCAAATGTCATTGTGTATATGCTGCAATGCGCGATATGAAGCGAAAAGTGCGGTTTGCATTGAGCGGGAGGAATGAACATAACGTGCAGGTGATATCGTGGGGCTGGTAACCTAAAATGACTGCTGATGTCGGTTCAATCACCGTTAGTTATCTTTATCTTCCAGAGGTAAATCATTTGATTATTCAGCCACTTTACGCTGTTCCGCAGCATGCGGAGCAGGTCAGCCGCTGGCTGTGGCAGGAGTTTGGCGAAGGGTTGTCGGCGGCATTTTTTGCCAGCGTCATCAACCACAGCATGACGCCGGGCGCGCTGCCGGTAACTTTCGTCGCCACCGATGGCGACAGACTGATAGGGACGGTTGGCCTGTGGCGCTGCGATTTAATCACGCGTCAGGACCTGTGGCCGTGGATGGCGGCGCTGTACGTTGATGAACCCGCGCGAGGGCGCGGGCTGGCGGGCAAACTTCAGCGGCACGTGATGGACTATGCCAAAGCGCAGGGCTTTAACCAGCTGTATCTCTATTCGGCCTGTCGTGATTTTTATGAACGTTTTGGCTGGCAGTATATCGGTGACGCCCTGGATTATCCGGACACCACCGTGCATCTATATCGTTATGCTTTTGGCGCTTCGCTCGGCGAAATCACTGAATGACGGCGCACCAGCGTAGGGCTAAACAGGTGAGTGATATCCGGTAACGGGCGGTTATCCGCCAGCGCGAGTGCCAGCTCAGCGGCCTGAGTTGCCATGGTGACAATCGGGTAACGGATAGTGGTCAAACGCGGACGCACATAGCGCGACACCAGCACGTCATCAAACCCCATCAGCGAAATCTCCTGCGGCACATCGATACCATTGTCATTGAGCACGCCCATGGCGCCTGCCGCCATCGAATCGTTATAGCAGGCAACGGCGGTAAACTGCTTCCCGCGCCCCAAAAGCTCGGTCATTGCCAGCTCGCCGCCGCTTTCGTCCGGCTCCGCGAAGGTGACAAGACGGTCATTACACGGCAGACCATGCTCTTTTAGCGCATCGTAATAGCCCTGCAGGCGGTCTTCTGCATCCGAAATGGCGTGATTCGAACAGATATAGCCAATCCGGGTATGTCCTTGCTGAATCAGATGACGGGTGGCCAGCCAGGCACCATAACGGTCATCCAGCGCGACGCAGCGCTTTTCGAAGCCGGACAGGATTCGGTTGATTAACACCATGCCGGGGATCTGTTTCATCAAATCTGCCAGCTCCGCATCGGGAATCAGCTTGGCGTGGACGACTAACGCCGCGCAGCGATGGCGGATCAGTTGCTCAATCGCCTGACGCTCTTTTTCTTCATTATGGTAGCCGTTGCCAATCAGCAAAAAATTGCCGGTGTTGTAGGCGACCTGCTCCACGGCTTTCACCATGGCACCAAAAAACGGATCGGAAACATCGCCCACGACCAGACCGACGGTTTCCGTCGACTGCTGCGCTAGTGCGCGCGCATTGGCGTTGGGATGATAGTTTAACGCCTCCATGGCGGAGGAGACGGCCTGACGCGAAACATCACTGGCTTTGGGAGAGTTGTTGATAACGCGGGAGACGGTAGCGACGGAGACGCCTGCAAGCCGGGCCACATCTTTAATTGTCGCCATAATATGCCTTAATGATCTTTTGGTGGGTAAACGCTTACACCATAACAGTGTTACGGAAATCCCTGTTGTATTCAAGGATGAGTCTGTGGAGAAATGCACAATATTGCGGTATGAATGACGTTTTATTGATGAGTTACACCATGGTTATGCAACCGAATGAGAATTTTCAAACGTTTGCTTACACTTTGCGAGAAGCTGTTGCGAATGACTGCTGGAGAACGCGTTGGACGAATTGCTAATCTGGTTGTCCCAGAGGTATTGATAGGTGAAGTCGCCCCCTAAAGGTTGACCACTTGATTACACCAACCTGCGCAGATGCGCAGGTTTTTTTTTGTCTTTTTTGCCCTGTAACAGTTACCGATAATCGCAATACCTCGTTGCATTTCCGCTTATTCATTTGCGTTTTTTTGCTGGTTGCTGGCTGCCTTGAAAGAGACAATTAAGGTCCCAGAGGTATTGATTGGTGAATTTTTTTAGGTGTGCTTTGCACACTCCATCACTTACACCGACCTGCGCAGATGCGCAGGTTTTTTTTTGCCACAATCAGCCCGTTTGCTGCATTTCCCCGGTTTTCTTGTGTATCCTGCAAAGACAAAATGACGGCAAATGGAGTTGGTATGCTTCTGGGGTTCTTCCGACAGATTTTTAAGGTGTTATTCCGCGTAAGGATGACCGGCAACACCGAGGCGCTACATCAGCCCAAAGTGCTGATTACGCCCAATCACGTTTCGTTCCTCGACGGTGTGCTCCTGGCGCTGTTTCTTCCTGTTCGTCCAGTATTTGCCGTTTACAGCTCGATTTCTGAAAAATGGTTTATGCGCTGGCTGACGCCAATCATTGATTTCGTGCCGCTTGACCCGACTAAACCGATGTCAATCAAGCATCTGGTTCGCCTGATTGAAAAAGGCCGTCCGGTGGTGATTTTCCCCGAAGGGCGCATTTCGGTCTCCGGCTCGTTGATGAAAATTTATGACGGCGCGGCTTTTGTGGCGGCGAAATCCGGGGCCACGATTATTCCTGTGCGTATTGAAGGCGCAGAGCTCACCTACTTCAGCCGCCTGAAAGGGCTGGTAAAACGCCGTTTGTTCCCGCGTATTCAATTACACCTGCTGCCGCCAACGACGCTGCCGATGCCGGAAGCGCCGCGCGCCCGCGACCGGCGTAAAATCGCCGGTGAAATGCTGCATCAGATAATGATGGAAGCGCGGATGGCGGTACGTCCCCGTGAAACGCTGTATGAATCACTGTTGTCGGCAATGCGTCGTTACGGCGAGAAAAAACCGTGCATAGAAGACATTAACTTCCAGCCCGATAACTACCGTAAGCTTTTGACCAAAACCTTGTTTGTGGCGCGTATTCTGGAAAAATACAGTCAGAAGGGCGAAAAGATTGGTTTAATGCTGCCCAACGCCGGCATCAGCGCGGCGGTGATTTTCGGCGCCATCGCTCGCGGACGTATTCCGGCAATGATGAACTACACCGCCGGGGTGAAGGGGCTGACCAGCGCGATTACCGCCGCACAAATCGGCACGATTTTCACCTCGCGAACCTTCCTCGATAAAGGCAAACTCTGGCATCTGACGGAACAACTGACTCAGGTACGCTGGGTGTTTCTTGAAGACTTAAAAGGCGATGTCACTACCGCCGATAAACTGTGGATTTTCTCTCGCCTGTTGATGCCGCATCTGGCGCAGGTTGCGCAAAAACCGGAAGACCCGGCGATTGTTCTCTTCACTTCCGGCTCGGAAGGCCATCCGAAAGGGGTGGTGCATAGCCACAAAAGCATTCTGGCTAACGTCGAGCAGATTAAAACCATCGCTGACTTCACTGCCAACGATCGCTTTATGTCGGCGCTGCCGCTGTTCCACTCGTTTGGCCTGACGGTCGGCCTGTTCACGCCGCTGCTCACCGGTGCTGAAGTATTCCTTTACCCAAGCCCGCTGCACTACCGCGTGGTGCCGGAACTGGTTTATGACCGTAACTGCACCGTGCTGTTTGGTACGTCGACGTTTTTAGGCAACTATGCCCGTTTCGCCAATCCATACGACTTCTATCGTCTACGCTATGTGGTGGCTGGGGCGGAAAAACTCCAGCAGAGCACTAAAGAGGTGTGGCAGGACAAGTTTGGCCTGCGCATTCTGGAAGGCTACGGTGTCACCGAGTGCGCGCCGGTGGTTTCCATCAACGTGCCAATGGCGGCGAAACCCGGCACCGTAGGGCGTATTTTGCCGGGTATGGATGCCCGGCTGCTGGAAATTCCAGGCATTGAGCAGGGCGGTCGCCTGCAGGTGAAAGGGCCAAACGTCATGTCGGGCTATCTGCGCGTCGAAAACCCTGGCGTGCTGGAAGTGCCGACGGCGGAAAATCAGCATGGCGAGCTGGAAACCGGCTGGTATGACACCGGTGATATTGTGGCGTTTGATGCGCAGGGCTTCGTACAAATTCAGGGGCGTGCTAAGCGTTTTGCCAAAATTGCCGGTGAGATGATTTCGCTGGAGATGGTTGAGCTGATGGCGCTTGGCGTATCGCCGGATAAAATGCACGGCACGGCGGTGAAAACCGACGCCAATAAAGGCGAGGCGCTGGTGCTGTTTACCACCGATAATGAACTGACCCGCGATAAGCTGCTGCAGTATGCGCGGGCCAACGGCGTACCGGAACTGGCGGTGCCACGCGATATCCGCCATCTGAAACAGCTGCCGCTTTTGGGCAGCGGCAAACCGGACTTCGTCACCCTCAAAAGCATGGTTGCAGAGACGGAACATCCGAATGAGTGAGTCAGTACACACTAACCCATCCATCTGGTCTAAAGGCATGATGGCGGTTATTTTTGCCCAGTTCCTCTCGGCCTTTGGCGACAACGCACTGTTGTTTGCCACCCTGGCGCTAATGAAGCAGCAGTTCTACCCGGACTGGAGCCAGCCGGTGCTGCAGATGGTGTTTGTGGGTGCTTACATCATTTTTGCGCCGTTTGTCGGCCAGGTGGCGGATAGCTTTGGCAAAGGCCGAGTGATGATGTTCGCCAACGGCCTGAAGCTGGCGGGCGCGGCGATGATTTGCGTGGGGATGAATCCGTTTATTGGCTACACGCTGGTGGGGATTGGCGCGGCCGCCTACTCGCCGGCGAAATACGGCATTCTGGGTGAAATTACTACCGGCGATAAGCTGGTTAAAGCTAACGGCCTGATGGAAGCCTCGACTATTGCGGCAATTCTGCTTGGATCGGTGGCAGGTGGTATCGTTGCTGATATGAGCGTGGTCGGGGCGCTGGCGCTCTGTGCGGTCGTTTATGGTGGCGCCGTCGTAGCGAATATCTTTATTCCCAAACTGCCCGCCGCGCGCCCGGGGCAGTCCTGGCGTTTTCGCCCAATGACCGCCAGTTTTTTCAACGCCTGCAATGTGCTGTGGCGCGACGGTGAAACCCGCTTCTCGCTGCTGGGGACCAGTCTGTTCTGGGGCGCGGGTGTAACTCTGCGGTTCCTGCTGGTGCTGTGGGTGCCGCTGGTGTTGGGGTTAACCGATAACGCCACGCCAACCTATCTCAACGCGATGGTGGCGGTCGGGATTGTAGTGGGGGCCGGGGCGGCGGCGAAGCTGGTGACGCTGGAAACCGTGGCGCGCTGTATGCCTGCCGGTGTTTTGATTGGCGTGGTGGTGGCGATATTCGCGCTGCAGCATGCCATCCTGCCTGCCTACGTTATGCTGTTCATTATTGGTATCTGCGGCGGTTTCTTTATCGTACCGCTGAATGCGCTGCTACAGGATCGCGGTAAGAAAACCGTAGGGTCTGGCAATGCGATTGCCGTGCAGAATCTCGGTGAAAACAGCGCCATGCTGATTATGCTGGGGCTTTATTCGCTGGCTGTTGCGGTGGGTATTCCGGTGGTTGGCGTGGGTGTCGGCTTTGGCGTGCTGTTTGCGCTGGCGATTATCGTGCTGTGGCTGTGGGGAAAACGGCGCTAATGAAAACTCAGGGGCGCAGATGCGCCCCTGAAAAATAACGAACGATTTACGGTGCTGGATAGGTATAAACCTGGTGCACCGCCTCAATCTCCGCTAATACTTCTTCACTTAACTCCAGATACAAACTCTCGACGTTGGTTTTGAGCTGCTCCATGGTCGTTGCCCCCAGCAGGGTGCTGGCGACAAACGGCTGACGACGCACGAAAGCCAGCGCCATCTGCGCCGGATCAAGATTATGACGTTTGGCGATATCGACATAGGCCGCGACCGCTTTCTGCGTCTGTTCACCGCTGTAACGAGTGAAGCGGCTAAACAGCGTATTACGCGCTCCTGCTGGTTTTGCTCCGTTCAGGTATTTACCGGTCAGCGTGCCAAACGCCAGGCAGGAATATGCCAGCAGCTCCACGCCTTCAAATTGGCTCACTTCCGCCAGCGCCACTTCGTAGCTGCGATTGACCAGACTGTACGGATTCTGGATGGTCACGATGCGCGGTAGGTCGTGTTTGTCGGCCAGGTGCAGATAGCGCATCACACCAAAGGCCGTTTCATTGGAAACGCCGATATAGCGAATCTTACCGGCGCGTTGATACTCGGTAAGCGCTTCCAGCGTTTCCAGCAGCGAAACGGGCGGTGCGGAATCGGCCCAGGTATATCCCAGCTTGCCAAAACAGTTGGTTGGGCGCTGCGGCCAGTGTACCTGATAGAGGTCGAGATAGTCGGTTTGTAGGCGCTTCAGACTGTTATGCAGCGCGTCACGAATGTTCTTACGGTCGAGCGCCTGATTTGGACGGATGCCGCTGTCGTTATTGCGTGATGGGCCACTGACCTTCGAGGCAATAATCAGCTTTTCGCGATTGCCATGTTTTGCCAGCCAGTTACCGACGTAGGTCTCGGTCAAACCCTGAGTTTCCGGGCGCGGTGGAACGGGGTACATCTCAGCGACATCAATCAGATTGATGCCCTGGCTTACGGCGTAATCAAGCTGTGCATGGGCGTCGGCTTCGCTATTCTGTTCACCAAACGTCATTGTGCCCAGCCCAAGAGTGCTTATCTCAAGCGAGCTGTGGGGGATACGGTGGTACTGCATAAGCCGGCTTCCTTTTATCAACAGCGTCAGGAAAGAGTCCTGACAAAGGAATATAAAAATGGCAGAGGGGAAGAAAAAGGGGAAGTAAAAAATAAAAAAGGCCAGCAAGCGGCTGACCTATACACAAAATAATCCGTGTTGCAGGAAGGCGGCAACTGAGAGAATCCTGATGCGCTTACTCGAGTAAGTGATTCGGGTGAACGAACGCAGCCAACGCACATGCAACTTGAAGTATGACGAGGATATACGTTTATCGTTTAATGATCTGCGATACGTCGTCACGGTTGATTTGCATCTGATTACCCTGCTGATCTTCATAGCTGATAAGCCCGGTGTCATCGTCGACTTCCGGTTTACCGTCAGTGAGGATCATCCGGCCATCTTTGGTCGCCATGACGTAATCGCTGCTACAGCCGGATACTGCAAAAGCTAAACCCACTGCGGAAATCAATACTGCCCATTTTGTCATCGTTATCCCCTTCATCGCCGCACTCTCAATAGTTTAGTAATAACCGACTCAGAGGGCAGCATAAAGCAGGAAAATCTTAAAAAAATCAGACATAGCCCCCAAAAGGAGGCTATGGACGACAGTTTAAAGCGGGTTTTTCTTATTTCTCAGGAGATTGAGGCTTTCAACCGCGATTGAGAAGAACATTGCAAAATAGATGTAACCTTTCGGTACGTGTACGTCGAAACTTTCCAGAATCAACGTAAAGCCGACCAGAATCAGGAATGACAGGGCCAGCATTTTCACGGATGGATGGCGGTCAACGAATTCGCCAATCGAACGTGCCGCAAACATCATCACGCCTACCGCAATGACCACGGCTGCCATCATGATGAACAGATGGTCGGAGAGGCCAACGGCAGTGATCACTGAGTCGAGGCTGAAGATGATATCCAGCAGCATAATTTGCACGATAGCGCCGATAAACGAATGCACGTTGGTCTTTATGCCTTCTTCGTCGCCTTCAATCGACTCGTGAATCTCCTTACTGGCTTTCCAGATAAGGAATAGCCCACCGAGCAGCAAGATCATGTCGCGAATCGAAATCGCCTGATCGAACACGGTGAACAGCGGATGGGTCAGTCTGACAACCCAGGCGATAGAGGCCAACAGCGCCAGTCGCATGATCATCGCCCCCATTAACCCAATACGACGGGCATGGGCACGCTGTGCGGTCGGGAGCTTAGCAACAACCAGAGAGAGAAAAATAATATTATCGATCCCCAAAACTATCTCCAACAGCGTCAGAGTACCGAGCGCGAGCCAGGCGTTGGGGTCGGTGATCCATGCAAATAACATTAGATAAGTCCTGCCAAAAAAAACGAAGCGTTAATTGATGTACGTTGAATGGCTATTTACCGGAACGCAGGCAACACAATCCCCAGAAACAGATCCCTGTCGAGCCGGGGGAGAGTATAGGAAAGCCTGCAAACTGATGGCGAACAGCCGGGTGATTATAAGCCCGCAGCGCGGCAGGACAAAAAAATTAATGCGCCGAAGGCATAAAGTGGCGGGCGAGCAGGGTGGCGGTAAAGTTCTTCTTTAGATAGAAACCACGCGGCAGCGTCATGATGCGCTCGCCCTGGGCACCGATAGCTTCGGTCAATGCTTTGCTGTTTGCAGCCTTTGGACGCAGCTGTAACACCTCGCCGTGACGCGCGGTAATACGCTCGACCTGGCCCAGCACGATGAGATCCATGAGCTCCTCCCAGTCCATTCTGAGCTGATTCTCCTCTTCGGCGCTTGGGGTCCACAGCAGGGGAGAACCTACCCGGCGCTCCGCCAGCGGGATTGCCCGTTCACCCTCGACGGGGATCCACAGTACCCGCTTAAGCTTATGGCGAACGTGGCTGTTCTCCCACGTGACGCCAGAATTGCCGGTGAGCGGAGCCACGCAGACAAAGGTGGTTTCCAGCGGCCGACCTTCGGCATCAATAGGTATCGTTTTCAGCTCCACGCCCAGCGCGGCGAAATCTTGTTCCGGCTTACTGCCCGCGCTCGCACCGAGCCAGATTTCTAGCAGAATGCCAATCCAGCCCTTGTCGCGCTTTAAATCTTTCGGCGTCACGATACCTGCCATGGCCGCGAGTTCACCCAGCGAATAGCCGGCCAGCCGCTGCGCCTGAGCGAGAAGTTCGGCCTGGGTTTTCGGTGATGTGGGCAGTGGAGCGAGGGTTGACATGACAATGCGCCTTTTGCTTAAAAAATGAACGACAATTTAACCGGGTGTGGATAGAGTTTAACTTTTTCTGAGTAAATATATCAATTCAATGATTATTATAGATTTTTTAAAATTATTCACCGGCAAAAAACGAGGAAAAAAAAGGTTTTCCAATTCTGGTCACTGACAATGAACAGGATCTTACACCATGTTATCCACAGAAAAATGGGATAACTGGGGAAAAGCCTGACTACTGTTTCAATTTACAGCCTTGACGTGCGACGAAAATCCAATTTTTGCGCAAAAGGTGCCTAAGATGTTGGCACAATCTGTGGATAAAACCGACGTTGTTCGATCTTTCATCAATTGAAGGATCGCCTATGTGACGATCATCACGTTATAGACTCATGTAAGCGGATTAGTGCTAATAAAGTAATGAAAAATAGCGTTTTACTGGAAATGGCTGGCGTGCGATTATTCAGAGTGCTCTGGGTTTTCCCTGGGTAAACCCCTACTTCTTCACAACTCTATCCACAGAAAAAGTGAATAAAATCGGCCACGAGCGCGCTCTGCTGTTTATAACTATGATGATTACTGTGAGTTATTCAAATGTTATTCGGGATGAGGCAGTGCAATAGAGTGGTTTACCGTTTCCAGCGAGTGTGAAACAATCATTCACATTGAAGCTTATTTTGAGGTAGTCCGGTGATTGATGACGATGGCTACCGCCCAAATGTTGGTATTGTAATTTGCAATCGTCAGGGCCAGGTTATGTGGGCCCGGCGCTATGGTCAGCACTCCTGGCAATTCCCGCAAGGGGGCATAAACCCCGGTGAGACAGCAGAACAGGCGATGTATCGGGAACTGTTTGAAGAAGTAGGATTAAGCCGTAAGGATGTACGGATCCTCGCTTCGACCCGAAACTGGTTGCGTTACAAGTTGCCAAAACGTTTGGTGCGTTGGGACACAAAGCCGGTTTGTATCGGCCAGAAACAAAAGTGGTTTCTCTTGCAGTTGATCGGCAATGATGCGGATATCAATATGCAGACCAGCAGCACGCCGGAGTTTGATGGCTGGCGCTGGGTGAGTTACTGGTATCCGGTGCGTCAGGTTGTTTCCTTTAAACGTGACGTCTACCGCCGGGTGATGAAAGAGTTCGCCAGTGTAGTCATGGCGCTTGCGGAGAGTGCGCCAAAACCGCAAAGCGCGCCTGCTTATCGACGCAAAAGAGGTTAAGCCACGCACATTATGCTCACTCGCTTACGCGAAATTGTTGAGAAGGTCGCGAGTGCGCCTCGGCTGAACGAGGCGCTGGATATTCTGGTCACCGACGTCTGCCACGCGATGGAGACGGAGGTTTGCTCGGTCTATCTTGCCGACAACGATCGACGCTGCTTCTACCTGATGGCGACCCGCGGCCTCAAAAAACCGCGCGGTCGTACCATTACGCTCGCCTTTGATGAAGGCATCGTCGGCCTGGTTGGCCGCCTGGCTGAACCTATCAACCTGGCCGATGCGCAAAAACACCCCAGCTATAAATACATCCCTTCCGTAAAAGAAGAGCGTTTCCGCGCTTTCCTTGGCGTACCGATTATCCAGCGCCGCCAGTTACTGGGCGTGCTGGTGGTACAGCAGCGTGAATTACGTCAGTTTGACGAAAGCGAAGAGTCATTCCTGGTCACGCTGGCTACGCAGATGGCGGCGATCCTCTCCCAGTCTCAGCTCACCGCGTTGTTCGGGCAGTATCGCCAGACGCGTGTGCGTGCGCTACCTGCATCGCCGGGCGTAGCGATTGCCGAAGGCTGGATGGATGCCACGCTGCCGCTGATGGAGCAGGTGTATGAAGCGTCATCGCTCGACACCGCGCTTGAACGTGAGCGCCTGACCGGTGCGCTGGAAGAAGCCGCCAACGAATTTCGTCGTTACAGCAAGCGCTTCGCCGCTGGGGCACAAAAAGAGACGGCGGCCATTTTTGACCTCTACTCGCACCTGTTGTCCGACGCTAGCCTGCGCCGTGAACTGTTTGCTGAGGTCGACAAAGGCGCGGTAGCTGAATGGGCGGTAAAAAAGATTGTCGAGAAGTTTGCCGAACAGTTTGCCGCATTGCGTGATGGCTACTTAAAAGAACGAGCGGGCGATCTCCGTACGCTGGGGCAGCGCCTGCTGTTTCATCTTGATGACACTACCACGGGCGCCAACGCCTGGCCTGAGCGCTTTATTCTGGTGGCGGATGAACTCTCCGCGGCAACGCTCGCTGAACTGCCGCAGGATCGTTTAGCTGGCGTGGTGGTGCGCGATGGCGCGGCCAACTCCCACGCGGCTATCATGGTTCGGGCATTAGGCATTCCAACGGTAATGGGCGCGGATATTCAGCCGTCTGTCCTTCACGGGCGGACGCTGGTGGTGGATGGCTATCGCGGTGAACTGTTGGTCGATCCAGAACAGATCCTGGTCCAGGAATACCAGCGGCTCATCAGCGAAGAGAATGAACTCAGCCGCCTGGCGGAAGGGGACGTTGAACGCCCGGCCGAGCTTAAGAGCGGCGAGCGTGTCAAAGTGATGCTTAACGCGGGTTTAAGCCCGGAGCACGAACAAATGCTGGGGCGTCGTATCGACGGCATCGGCCTGTACCGCACCGAAATTCCCTTTATGCTGCAAAGCGGTTTCCCCTCTGAAGAGGAGCAGGTCGCGCAGTATCAGGGCATGCTGCAGATGTTCAACGATAAGCCGGTTACGCTGCGAACGCTGGATGTTGGGGCCGATAAGCAGCTGCCGTATATGCCGATCAGCGAAGAAAACCCTTGTCTGGGTTGGCGTGGTATCCGTATTACGCTCGACCAGCCGGAAATCTTTCTGGTGCAGGTTCGCGCCATGCTGCGCGCCAATGCGGCGACCGGCAACCTGAGCATTCTGCTGCCGATGATCACCAGCCTCGAAGAGGTGGATGAAGCTCGTAGGCTTATCGATCGCGCCGGTCGTGAAGTTGAAGAAATGATCGGCTACGCCATTCCGAAGCCGCGTCTGGGGATTATGCTTGAAGTCCCATCAATGGTGTTTATGCTGCCAAATCTGGCAAGCCGCGTCGATTTTATCTCGGTTGGCACCAATGATCTGACTCAGTACGTACTGGCGGTGGATCGCAACAATACCCGGGTTGCCAGTATTTATGACAGCCTGCACCCAGGCATGCTGCGGGTGCTGTCGATGATCGTGCAGGAAACGGAACGTCACGGGATCGATTTGCGTCTGTGCGGCGAAATGGCCGGTGATCCCATGTGTGTCACCATTCTGATTGGCCTCGGCTTCCGCCATCTTTCGATGAACGGCCGTTCGGTTCCGCGTGTGAAATACCTGCTGCGTCATATCGAGCTTCAGGATGCGCAAACGCTGGCACAACGCAGCCTCGACGCACAGATGGCGACCGAAGTGCGCCATCAGGTTGCGGCGTTTATGGAGCGCCGTGGTCTCGGCGGGCTGATTCGCGGCGGACTCTGATGATTCCCTCTCCCCCGCGGGAGAGGGGGTCTACACGCTATACATATCTTTTACATCTTCCACGCATCATCTCTCATCGCCCTTGTGCTATTATTCGCACCTTTGGAGCGTCTGAAGCTTTCGGCGCGCATCTCTACCGCTGTCCACTTTCGGCGGAATAACAAGCATTTGTGGTGACAGATGAATAGTGGTTATCTGCGTTTCCCGGACATTGATCCGGTAATTTTTTCCATCGGACCGGTCTCCCTGCATTGGTATGGCATGATGTACCTTGTAGGCTTTATCTTCGCAATGTGGCTGGCCACGCGTCGCGCCAATCGCCCGAACAGCGGCTGGACCAAAAACGAAGTTGAAAACCTGCTGTATGCGGGCTTCCTCGGGGTCTTCCTCGGCGGGCGCATCGGCTACGTCATGTTCTACAACTTTGACCTGTTCCTACAGGACCCGCTTTATCTGTTCCGTGTCTGGGACGGGGGGATGTCCTTCCACGGCGGCCTGATTGGGGTGATCGTGGTGATGATTATCTTCGCCAGACGCACCAAGCGAACCTTCTTCCAGGTCTCTGATTTCATTGCGCCGCTGATCCCGTTTGGCTTAGGCTGCGGGCGTCTGGGCAACTTTATCAACGGTGAGCTGTGGGGCCGCGTCGACCCTGGTTTCCAATACACCATGCTGTTCCCGGGTTCGCGCGCGGAAGATATCGCGCTGCTGCCGTCTCACCCGGAATGGCAAACGCTGTTTGACACCTACGGCTCGCTGCCGCGTCATGCTTCTCAGCTGTACGAGCTGGCGCTGGAAGGCATCGTACTGTTCCTGATCCTGAACTTCTTTATCCGCAAACCACGCCCGGCGGGCTCGGTCTCTGGCTTGTTCCTGATTGGCTACGGCATGTTCCGCATCATCTGTGAGTTCTTCCGCCAGCCGGATGCGCAGTTCACCGGCGAATGGGTTCAGTTCATCAGCATGGGCCAGATCCTTTCCCTGCCGATGGTACTTGCGGGTATCATTATGATGGTCTGGGCGTTTCGCCGTCCGCAGAAACAGATTTCCTGAGGAAGCATGAAACAGTATCTCGAACTGATGCAAAAGGTGCTCGACGAGGGCACCCCGAAGAATGACCGCACCGGCACCGGCACGGTCTCCATTTTTGGCCACCAGATGCGCTTTAACCTGAAAGACGGTTTCCCGCTAGTGACCACTAAGCGCTGCCATTTGCGCTCCATCATCCATGAACTGCTGTGGTTCCTGCAGGGCGACACCAACATCGCCTACCTGAAGGAAAACAACGTCAGTATCTGGGACGAGTGGGCTGATGAAAATGGCAACCTGGGCCCGGTATACGGTAAACAGTGGCGCGCATGGCCGACGCCGGATGGCCGCCATATTGACCAGATCACCACCGTCGTGAATCAGCTGAAAAATGACCCGGACTCGCGCCGCATCATCGTTTCCGCGTGGAACGTCGGCGAGCTGGATAAAATGGCGCTGGCTCCGTGCCACGCGTTCTTCCAGTTCTACGTGGCGGACGGCAAGCTTTCCTGTCAGCTCTACCAGCGCTCCTGCGACGTGTTCCTCGGCCTGCCGTTTAATATCGCCAGCTATGCGCTGTTAGTGCACATGATGGCGCAGCAGTGTGACCTGGAAGTGGGCGACTTTGTCTGGACCGGTGGCGACACCCATCTGTACAGCAACCACATGGAACAGACCGCTCTGCAGTTAACGCGTGAACCGCGCGCGCTGCCGAAACTGGTGATCAAGCGCAAGCCGGAATCAATTTTTGACTACCGTTTTGACGACTTCGAAATCGAAGGTTACGACCCGCATCCGGGTATCAAAGCACCGGTGGCCATTTAACCGAGCACCCATCGTAAACCGGCGCACTGAGCGCCGGTTTTTTTATGCCCTGCTGCCCGGCAGAGCGATGTCGTTCCAGACTCCACTTTCAAATTTGCGTAACGGATTCCAGTCTGTCTCAGCCGTTACAGCAAGCCTGACTTCTTCTTTCGCTGCGCAACGTGAAACGCAGAATCTACGCTCGTGAGGTAGCGTCCTTCCCGGCATACTCGCCGACATGAACAGAGAACGCGGCTACACCTTGATCGAAACCTTAGTGGCAATGACGCTGGTGCTTATCCTCAGCGTTTCCGGCCTGAATGGCTGGCAACGCTGGCAGCAATCACAGCGGTTGTGGCAAACCGCTAGCGCGCTGAAGGATTACATGATTTATCTCCGAAACGACGCTAACTGGCACAATATCGACCGTCGGTTGCGGATTAACCGGACGGCGCAGCACTGGTGCGTGGTAGCGGATGAGACGGTGTTGGTAGGTTGCCCTTCAGGGAATCCCGCCGTTTTCAGCCCGCTATGGACGGAAGTCGCCATTAGCAAAATAACCCCCAACCTGGCCTTCTTCGGCCTGCGCAACACCGCATGGGCGGGGAGCATCATGTTGGCAAGCGCGGCGGGCAGCTGGAGCATAGTGGTTTCAGGCTGGGGGCGAGTTCGTTTGTGCGAGGAGGCAGCATGCTAATGCGCGGTTTTTCACTGTTGGAAGTCCTGATTGCCATGGCGATTAGCAGCATTCTGCTGTTGGGCGCTTCGCGCTTTTTGCCCGCCTTGCAGTTCGGCATTATGCAGCAGATGCGTCAGCAGGCGCTGGAGGACGATCTCTGGCAGCAGCTATTTACGGTAGCCAAACATTTGCAGCGTGCAGGATATTGCCGGGGAGATAACTGTATCGGTGAGCCGCTGCATCTTTCGGCGCAAGGCGAATGTCTCATCGCCCGCTGGGACAGCAACAGCAACGGCCGCTGGGAAATATCGCCCGCGGACGAAGCGGACAGCATCGGTTTTCGCCTCAAGTCCGGCGTACTGGAAACGCTGCGTGGCGCGATGAACTGTGAGGGTAATGGCTGGTACAAACTGAGTGACCCGGCGACCATGACCGTTACTGGTTTTCAGGTGATACGTAAAACGCACGATGGTTTCCCGCCGGAATTTTCCATTGCGCTTACGGCGACTACCGGGCGAGGCGAAACAGCCAGCGCGCAGTATAGCGTGACGGGTTATAACCTATGAGTCGTCAACGAGGCATCTCTTCGCTGGCGATGGTGCTGATGCTTTTGCTGTTGGGTAGCCTGATGCTGCAAGGGCTTAATCAGATTCAGCGACAACAGCTGGCAATGGTAAACGATGAAACCCGCGCGTTGCGAAAAACAGCGAGCATCCATTCGGCGCTACAGTGGGGGAAAATGCAGTCATGGAATGTGGCGGCAGGGCAGCAATGTCGGGGCTACGACGAAGTCAGCCGGGTTTGTCTGCGGTTATTTGCCGACGGTACCCTATTGTTGATTGCTCAAGGCGAAGCGCTACGCCTCTGGCAATCCGGAATCTGGGCTTTAGGTCGCATTCACTTTTCTGCGCACGGCTGGAGCGACTTCTGCCCTTTAAAGGAGGTGTCATTATGTCAGCCGCTTTAAAATCGCGAGGGTTCAGCCTGCCAGAAGTGATGCTGGCGATGTTTCTGATGGTAAGCGTAGTGACGGCGCTAGGCGGTTATTACCGTGCGCTGGCAACCACTAGCGTACAGCTTAACCAGTATCGCCAGCTGTGGCGTTATGCCTGGGGGCAGACCCAGCAGCAGGCAACGGCATTACCAGAAGGCTGGCACAGCCAGCGGCTACAGACATCGTCAGCATCTTGTGTCAGCATCAATGCTACTATTATCACCCCCATGGGCAAGCAGGGACGCATGACGCGCCTGCATTGTTCGGTCAGTCAGTAGTCAGGAGCGAATATGTTACGGGTCTACCACTCCAACCGTCTGGATGTGCTGGAAGCATTGATGGAATTTATCGTTGAGCAGGACCGGCTGGCTGACCCTTTCGAGCCTGAAATGATCCTCGTGCAAAGTACCGGGATGGCGCAGTGGCTACAGATGACGCTATCGCAGCGTTTCGGTATTGCTGCCAACATCGACTTCCCGCTCCCAGCGAGCTTTATCTGGGACATGTTCACCCGCGTGCTGCCCGAGATCCCCGGCGAAAGCGCCTTTAACAAGCAGAGTATGAGCTGGAAGCTGATGACGCTGCTGCCGGGGATGCTTGATGACGAAGCCTTTACGCCATTGCGCCATTATCTGACCGATGACGCCGACAAGCGCAAACTGTTCCAGTTGGCCTCCCGCGTAGCTGACCTCTATGACCAGTACCTTGTCTATCGCCCACAGTGGTTGACTCAGTGGGAAGCGGGGCAACTGGTTGACGGTGTGGGTGACGCGCAGCAGTGGCAAGCACCATTATGGAAAGCGTTAGTTGAGCACACCGCCGCGCTCGGTCAGCCATTGTGGCACCGCGCCAACCTCTACCAGCGCTTTATCGACACTCTTGAAAGCAGCAGCGAGCCGCCCGCCGGTTTGCCATCACGCGTTTTTATCTGCGGTATTTCCGCGCTGCCACCGGTTTATCTGCATGCCCTACAGGCGCTGGGCAAGCATGTTGATATCTACGTGCTGTTTACCAACCCATGCCGCTATTACTGGGGCGATATTAAAGATCCAGCGTTTCTGGCCCGATTGCTGGCGCGTCAGCGCCGCCACTACCGCGAACAGCGAGAACTGCCGCTGTTCCAGGATGCCAGCCATGCGCCAGGGCTGTTTAACGACGACGGTGAACAGGATGTGGGCAACCCGATGCTGGCCTCTTGGGGCAAGCTGGGACGTGACTATATCTACCTGCTGGCGGGGCTGGAGCGCTACCAGGAGCTGGATGCGTTTGTCGATATCGAACCGGATAACCTGCTGCACAATCTGCAGTACGACGTACTGGAGCTGAAAAATAGCGCCGTCGCCGGGCGCACCGCCGAAGAGTTTGCCCACAGTGGTGGCAAGCGTCCGCTGGCGCTGGACGACCGCAGCCTGACCGTTCATGTCTGCCACAGCCCGCAGCGCGAGGTGGAAATCCTACACGACCGTTTACTGGCGATGCTAGAAGCAGACCCCACGCTGACGCCGCGCGACATCATCGTGATGGTGGCGGATATCGACAGCTACAGCCCGTTTATTCAGGCCGTATTCGGCAGCGCCACCGGCGAACGCTATCTACCGTACGCGATTTCTGACCGCCGCGCCCGCCAGGCACACCCGGCGATGCAGGCCTTTATCACCCTGCTGTCGCTGCCGGATAGCCGCTTTACCAGCGAAGATGTGCTGGCGCTGCTCGACGTTCCGGTACTGGCCGCACGCTTCAATATTGATGAAGCGGGACTTTTGTATCTTCGTCAATGGGTTAACGAATCCGGCGTGCGCTGGGGGATGGACGACGATAACGTCCGTGAACTGGATCTGCCAGCCACCGGGCAGCACACCTGGCGTTTCGGACTCACGCGTATGCTGCTGGGCTATGCGATGGAGAGTAGCCAGGGTGAGTGGCAGGATGTGCTGCCATACGACGAGTCCAGCGGTCTGATAGCCGAACTGGTTGGGCACCTGGCCTCATTGCTGATGCAGCTTAACCGCTGGCGGCAGGTGCTGACGCAGGCGCGTTCGCTGGAGGAATGGCTGCCGGTGTGTCGCGAAATGCTCAATGATTTCTTCTTACCGGATCAGGACACGGAAGCGGCGCTGACGCTGATTGAACAGCAATGGCAGGCGATTATCGCCCAGGGCGTTCAGTCGCAGTACTCTGGTGAAGTGCCGCTGTCGTTGCTGCGTGATGAACTGGGGCAGCGTCTTGACCAGGAGCGCATCAGCCAGCGCTTCCTCGCCGGGCCTATCAATATTTGTACCCTGATGCCAATGCGTTCAATCCCATTCAAGGTCGTCTGCTTGCTAGGCATGAACGATGGCATCTACCCGCGCGCGCTGGCGCCGCTCGGCTTTGACCTGATGAGTCAGAAACCGGTGCGCGGTGACCGTAGCCGCCGTGATGATGACCGCTATCTGTTCCTTGAAGCGATGATGTCGGCAGAGAAAGCGCTTTATATCAGCTACATCGGCCGTTCCATCCAGGACAACAGCGAACGGTATCCGTCGGTGCTGGTTCAGGAACTCTTAGACTACATCGGTCAGAGCCACTGCCTGGCGGGTGATGAAGCGCTGAACTGTGACGAAAGTGAACAGCGGGTGAAAAGTCACATCATGCATCTGCATAGCCGTATGCCGTTCGATGCCGAAAACTATCAGGCCGATGAGCAGCAAAGCTATGCCCGGGAGTGGCTGGCGGCGGCCAGCCAACAGGGAGAAGCCCACGCCGACTTTATCCAGCCGCTGGCAGCGCAGGAGTTCACCACGCTGCCGCTGGAGCAGCTACAGCGCTTCTGGCGACATCCGGTACGCGCATTTTTCCAGCTACGGCTACAGGTCAATTTCCGCAGCGAAGAGAGCGATATCCCTGATACTGAACCGTTCACCCTTGAAGGGCTGACGCGTTATCAGCTTAATCAGCAACTGTTGAATACCCTGATTGAGCAGCAGGAGCCGGATCGGATGTACCGTCGTTATCGTGCGGCGGGTGAGTTGCCCTACGGCCCGTTTGGTGAAATAGCCTGGCAGGCGCAGCATCAGGAGATGAGTGCGTTAGCCAGCCGGGTAATTGAATACCGCCGGGCGGGGCAGAGCATGGAAATCGACCTCGAATGCGACGGGGTTAACATAACCGGATGGCTGCCGCAGGTTCAGGAGAATGGGCTGTTGCGCTGGCGGCCATCTTTGCTTAGCGTTTCACAAGGGATGCAACTTTGGCTGGAACACCTTGTCTACTGTGCTAGCGGCGGCAAGGGTGAAAGCAGGCTGCTGCTGAGAAAAGAGGATGAATGGTGCTTCCCTCCGCTGGCGGTTGATGAGGCTAACGCCTATCTGGCCCAGTTGGTTAAAGGCTATCGTCAGGGGATGTGCCAACCGCTGCTGTTTTTACCTGAGAGCGGCGGGGCGTGGATAAAAGCCTGTTACGATGCCGAAAATGATGCCATCTTAAGGGACACAGAGACGCAGCAAAAAGCGCGCAGTAAATTTTTGCAAGCGTACGAAGGCAATATGGTGGTAAGCGGTGAAGGGGCCGACGTCTGGTATCAACGCCTGTGGCGTACCCTGGAACCCGCGCAGTATGAGGCTGTCATCGAACAAACGACGCCGTACTTGCTTCCCGTATTTCGCTTTAATCAGTCAACATGATTGTATAAAAATTGCGCAAATTGAGCCGTTGAATTACTATGCGCAACGCGTCACGGACTGATGAGAGGTAGCCCGGACCTGGCTGTTTGCCCTGTTCCGGGACGTCCCCGGTAATGTGCGCTGACCGGGCTACCTGCACAAGCATTAAGATTTGTTAGCAGTATTTGTTAATGGTGAGGTCCGTGAATGCCCCGCAGTATCTGGTTGAGTATTGTTGTTTTAGTCACTGCCCTTTGGGCAACTGTGGGTCAGGCGGACTCCGGGTGGCAACCAATTAAGGAAACCATCCGTAAGAGCGAAAAGGATACTCGCCAGTATCAGGCGATTACGCTGGATAACAACATGGTTGTCCTGCTGGTTTCCGATCCGCAGGCGGTGAAATCGCTATCAGCACTGGTGGTGCCAATCGGTTCGCTGGAAGATCCTGACTCCCATCCGGGTCTGGCGCACTATCTCGAGCACATGACGCTGATGGGCTCAAAAAACTACCCGCAGCCTGACAATCTTGCCGAATTCTTAAAAATGCACGGCGGCAGCCACAATGCGAGTACCGCGCCGTATCGCACCGCGTTCTATCTGGAAGTGGAGAACGATGCTCTACAAGGCGCAGTTGATCGCCTTGCCGATGCTATTGCCGCGCCGCTGCTGGATAAAAAATACGTCGACCGCGAGCGCAACGCGGTGAATGCCGAGCTGACCATGGCGCGTACCCGTGACGGTATGCGCATGGCGCAGGTGAGTGCCGAAACCATCAACCCGGCTCACCCTGGCGCGCGCTTCTCTGGCGGCAATCTGGAAACGCTGAGCGACAAACCCAATAGCCCGGTCTACGATGCGCTGCTGGCATTTCGCGATAAATACTACTCAGCCAACCTGATGAAGGCGGTAATTTACAGCAATAAGCCGTTGCCTGAGCTGGCAAAAATGGCTGCACAGACTTACGGCCGCGTGCCGAATAAAGCCATTGAACGCCCGGAAATCACCGTTCCCGTCGTCACCGATGCGCAAAAGGGCATTGTCATTCACTACGTGCCTGCGCTGCCGCGTAAAGTACTGCGCGTAGAGTTTCGTATCGACAACAACTCCGCCCAATTCCGCAGTAAAACCGATGAATTGATCACCTATATGATCGGCAACCGTACTCCGGGCACCTTATCCGACTGGCTGCAAAAGCAGGGGCTGGTGGAAGGTATTCGCGCCGACTCCGATCCGGTAGTGAACGGCAACAGCGGCGTGCTGGCTATCTCGGCGACGCTGACCGACAAAGGCCTTGCCCATCGCGATGACGTTGTCGCCGCTATTTTCCGCTACCTCGACGTGATGCGTGACAAAGGTATCGACAAGAGCTACTTCGACGAACTGGCCCATGTGCTGGATCTCGACTTCCGCTATCCATCGATTAACCGCAACATGGACTACGTTGAGTGGCTTGCGGACACGATGATCCGCGTGCCGGTGCAGCACACACTGGATGTCGTCAACATTGCTGACCGCTATGACCCGCAGGCGGTAAAAGAGCGTCTGGCGATGATGACCCCACAGAATGCCCGTATCTGGTACATCAGCCCGAAAGAGCCGCATAACAAAGTGGCCTACTTCGTTGATGCACCGTATCAGGTCGACAAAATCAGCGCCGATACCTTCGCCAAATGGCAGAAAGAGTCTGATGCTATTGACCTTAGCTTGCCGCAACTGAACCCGTATATTCCGGACGACTTCACGCTGATTAAGCCTGAGAAAAGCGCCGATCATCCGCAGCTTATCGTCGATGAGCCCGAACTGCGTCTGGTGTACATGCCAAGCCGCTATTTCGGCCTCGAACCGAAGGCTGATATCACCATGATCTTGCGTAACCCGCAGGCGATGGACAGCGCCAAAAGTCAGGTGATGTTTGCGCTCAATGATTATCTGGCGGGCATTGCGCTGGATCAGCTCAGTAATCAGGCCGCCGTCGGTGGCATTAGCTTCTCGACCGGAGCCAACAATGGTCTGATGGTCAACGCCAACGGCTACACCCAGCGTCTGCCGCAGCTTTTCGATGCGCTGTTGCAGGGCTACTTCAGCTACACGCCAACCGAAGAACAGCTTGAACAGGCCAAGTCCTGGTATAAGCAGATGATGGATTCGGCAGAGAAAGGCAAAGCCTACGAACAGGCGATTATGCCGATTCAGATGGTCTCGCAGGTACCTTATTTCCAGCGCGAAGAGCGTAAAGCTCTGCTGCCGTCCATTACCTTAAAAGAGGTGATGGATTATCGCGACCAGCTTAAAGCGGGCGGGCGTCCTGAATTTATGGTGATTGGTAACCTGAGCCGCGAGCAGTCGACAACGCTTGCGCGTAACGTGCAGACGCAGCTTGGCGCTCACGGCAACGAATGGTGCCGTAACAAAGACGTACTGGTCGATAAACAGCAGAACGCCATCTTTGAAAAAACGGGTAGCAGCACGGATTCTGCGCTGGCGGCGGTGTTCGTTCCAGCAAACGTCGATGAATTCTCAAGCTCGGCGACCAGCGCGATGCTGGCGCAGATCGTCCAGCCGTGGTTCTACACCCAGCTGCGTACCGAAGAACAGCTGGGCTACGCGGTGTTTGCTTTCTCCATGAACATTGGTCGCCAATGGGGCATGGGGTTCCTGCTGCAAAGTAACGAAAAACAGCCGGCTTTCCTGTGGGAACGCTTTAAGGCCTTCTTCCCGACTGCGGAACAGAAGCTGCGGACGATGAAACCGGAAGAGTTCGCGCAAATCCAGCAGGCGGTGATCGCCGACATGCTGCAAGCGCCACAAACCCTCGGTGATGAAGCCTCGCAGCTGAGCAAAGATTTCGATCGCGGTAATATGGCTTTTGATTCACGTGCTAAAGTAGTGGCCCAGATTAAGCTGTTAACGCCGCAAAAGCTGGCCGACTTCTTCCACCAGACGGTGGTAGCGCCGCAGGGCATGACGGTACTGTCACAGGTTTCCGGCAGCCAGAATGGCAAAGTCGACTATGCGCACCCTGAAGGCTGGAAGGTGTGGCAGAGCATCACCGCGTTGCAGCAATCCTTACCCTTAAGACGAGAGAACGAATGACCGATACCGCCGAGTCCCTTGATCCCCTGCGCTTACCCCTTCTTGGCGAGCGCCTGATTGAAGCCTCAGCGGGCACCGGAAAAACCTTCACCATCGCTGCACTTTACCTGCGGCTGCTCTTGGGGCTTGGCGGCGAGGCCGCCTTTCCCCGGCCTGTCAACGTCGAAGAACTGCTGGTGGTGACCTTCACCGAAGCCGCCACCGAAGAGCTGCGCGGGCGCATTCGTAGCAACATCCACGAACTGCGCGTCGCCTGTCTGCGTAACGCCACCGATAATCCCCTCTATGCCAGCCTGCTGGCGGAAATCGACGATCTCCAACAAGCCGCGAGCGTACTGCTGTTGGCCGAGCGTCAGATGGACGATGCGGCGGTCTTTACCATTCACGGCTTCTGCCAGCGCATGCTCAGCCTTAACGCCTTTGAGTCCGGCATGCTGTTTGAACAGCAGCTGATTGAAGACGAATCCCAGCTGCGCTACCAGGCCTGCGCCGACTTCTGGCGACGCCACTGCTATCCGTTAAGCCGCGAGATCGCGCAGGTGATCGTCGAGTCCTGGAAAGGGCCGCAGGATCTGCTGAAGTCCATCGATCGCTACCTGCAGGGCGAAGCGCCGCAGTTGAAGATGCCGATAAGCGATGCGGAAACGCTGGAATCACGTCATCAGAAAATCCTCGCGCAGATTAATGAGATTAAACAACTGTGGCTGGTCCACGTTGGCGAGCTGGACGCGCTGCTGGAAAACTCAGGCATCGACAGGCGCAAGTTTAACCGCGGTAACCAGGGCAAATGGATCGACAAAATCAGCAGTTGGGCGCAGGAAGAGACGCAAAACTACCAGTTGCCCGATGCGCTGGAAAAATTCAGCCAGCCGTTCCTGGTCGAACGCACCAAAGCGGGCGGAGAGGTGCCAACACACTCTCTGTTCAGCGCTATCGAACGGCTGCTGGATTCGCCGCTGACCCTCACCGATCTGGTGATTGCTCAGGCGATGAGCGAAATTCGAGAAGCGGTGGCGCGTGAGAAGCGCCGTCGTGGCGAGCTGGGTTTTGATGACATGCTCAGTCGTCTCGATGAAGCCCTGCACGGCGACAGCGGCGATGCGCTGGCGGCCGCCATTCGCCAGCGTTTTCCGGTAGCGATGATTGATGAATTCCAGGATACCGACCCGCAGCAGTACCGTATTTTCCGCCGTATCTGGCGACAGCAGCCTGAAACCGCGCTGCTGCTGATTGGCGACCCAAAACAGGCCATTTACGCCTTCCGCGGCGCCGACATCTTCACCTACATGCGTGCGCGTAGCGACGTGGCCGCTCATTACACGCTCGACACCAACTGGCGTTCGGCGCCGGGCATGGTCGAGAGCGTCAATCGCCTGTTTGGGCTGGTTGATAATCCCTTTATGTTCCGCGATATACCGTTCCTGCCGGTCAAATCGGCGGATAAAAACGCCTCGCTGCGCTTTGAAATCGACGGTGAAAAACAGCCGGCAATGAACCTGTGGTTGATGCCCGGCGAAGGCGTCAGCGCGGGGGATTATCAGAATGTGATGGCCCAGCAGTGCGCGGCGCAAATTCGCGACTGGCTGACCGCAGGCCAACGCGGCACGGCGCTGCTGTGGCGCGGTAAAAAAGCCGAACCGGTGAAGGCTTCCGATATCACGGTGCTGGTGCGTAACCGCCAGGAAGCGTCGCTGATTCGCGATGCGTTGAATGCGCTGGCTATCCCGTCGGTGTATCTGTCAAACCGCGACAGCGTATTTGAAACCCCGGAAGCGCAGGAGTTGCTGTGGGTGCTGCAGGCGGTGTTGACGCCGGAGCGCGAAAATACCCTGCGCAGTGCGCTGGCAACGGCGATGTTTGGCCTTAACTCGCTGGATATCGAACGGCTAAACCTAGACGAAAACGCCTGGGATGCGCTGGTGGAAGAATTTACCGAGTACCGTAATATCTGGCAGCGCCGCGGCGTGATGCCGATGATCCGTGCTCTGATGAGCGCCAGGTCGCTGGCGGAAAACTTGCTGGCCACCCACGGCGGCGAGCGGCGTTTAACCGATATCCTGCATCTCAGCGAGCTATTGCAAGAAGCGGCCACCCAGCTTGAAAGCGAGCATGCGCTGGTGCGCTGGCTGAATCAGCAGGTGGCTGAGCCGGACACCAATGCTTCCAGCCAGCAGATGCGTCTGGAGAGCGACAAACACCTGGTGCAGATTGTCACCATTCACAAATCGAAAGGGCTGGAATATCCGCTGGTCTGGCTGCCGTTTATCGCCCGTTTCCGTAAAGAGAAGCAGGCGTTTTATCACGACCGGGAATCCTTTGCAGCGGTACTCGATCTCAACGAAAGCGATGAGAGCCTTGAGCTTGCGGAAGCCGAACGCCTGGCGGAGGATCTGCGCCTGCTGTACGTCGCCTTAACCCGCGCCGTCTGGCACTGTAGCCTTGGCATTGCGCCGTTAACCGCGCGCCGCAGCGACAAACCTACCGACACGGAACTGCATCACAGCGCGCCGGGACGGCTGCTACAAAAAGGTGAGGTGCTGACTGCCTCTGGCCTTGAAGCCTGTCTACGCGCGCTGTGCGACGAACATATTGCGCTAACCCCCGTCACGCCACCGGACGATGCTCGCTGGCAGCCGGTACAGGCCCAGATGCCTGAACTAGGGGCGCGGCAGGTACTTCGCCGGGTATTTGATGACTGGCGGGTAACCAGCTATTCCGGCCTGCAACAGAGCGGGCATAGCGTGGCGCAGGATCTGCTGCCGCGCCTGGATATCGATGCCGTGGGAACCGGTGATGCCCAGCCGGAACCGGCGATGACGCCGCACAACTTCCCGCGCGGGGCATCACCGGGGACTTTCCTGCATAGTCTGTTTGAAGACCTCGACTTTACCCAGCCGATTGACTCCGCGTGGATGCGCGAAAAGCTGCAAAGCAACGGCTTTGGCGAAGAGTGGGAGCCGGTGCTCACCGAGTGGATTTCGCAGGTGCTGGCGGCACCGCTGGCAGAAAGCGGGATTGCACTCAATCAGCTCAGCGCCCGGCAAAAACAGGTGGAGATGGAATTTTATCTGCCGATTACCAAAGCGCTTGATGCGCGAGCGCTGGATGCCTTAACCCGCCGCTATGACCCTTTATCCGCAGGTTGCCCTGAGCTCGATTTCCGCCAGGTGCGCGGCATGCTGAAGGGCTTTATCGACCTTGTGTTCCGCCACGATGGGCGCTATTACCTGCTGGACTACAAGTCCAACTATTTGGGTGAAAACGGCGAAGCCTACACCCAGCAGGCGATGGCGCAAGCGATGCAGGCGCACCGCTATGACCTGCAGTATCAGCTTTACAGTCTGGCGCTGCACCGCTATCTGCGCCATCGCATTGCGGATTACGATTACGAGCGGCACTTTGGTGGCGTCATTTATCTGTTCCTGCGTGGCGTGGACGGCGAGGCCGGACAGCAGGGGATTTTCACCACCCGACCGGACCCGGCGCTGATTACGGCAATGGATGCACTGTTTGCTGGAGAGGAATTACACGCATGACGCTGGAACAACGCCTGTTGGAAGCCGCTGAACTTAAGCTACTGCGTCCGCTGGACGTGCAGTTTGCGCTGATGGTCGCGCAGAACGAACATCCGGCGGTGATGCTGGCGGCCGCGATGCTCAGTCGCGATACCGGTGAAGGGCACGTCTGCCTGCCGCTTTCCCACCTGAATTCAGCGATGCAGGCGAAAGGCCGCGCGCGTGATATCTGGCAACAGCTGTTCGCGGATGCCGGTGCGCCTGAGAACTGGGAAACGTTGCTGCTGGATTCGCAGGCGGTCAGCAACGGAGAGCGCCCGTCACCGCTGATTTTAAGCCGCGAGCGTCTCTACTTAAACCGCATGTGGCGCAACGAACTGACCGTCGCCCGTTTCTTTAGTGATACCCAGGCACCGTTTGCCGTTGATGAGGGGCAGCTGGCGACGACGCTGAATGTGCTGTTTCCGGCAAGTGATACGGTGGACTGGCAGAAAGTTGCCGCCGCCGTTGCGCTGACGCGGCGAATTTCGGTGATCTCCGGTGGTCCAGGTACCGGGAAAACCACCACCGTCGCCAAACTTCTGGCGGCGCTGGTGCAGATGTCCGGCAGCGAAAAATGCCGAATCCGCCTGGCGGCTCCGACCGGGAAAGCGGCGGCCAGATTAACCGAATCACTGGGTGAAGCCCTGCGCAAGCTAGAGCTGACAGATGCCCAAAAGGCGATGCTGCCAACGGATGCCAGTACGCTGCATCGCCTGCTGGGCGCGCAGCCCGGCAGCCAAAGGCTACGCTACCACGCGGATAACCCGCTGCACCTTGATGTGCTGGTGGTGGATGAGGCCTCGATGATTGACCTGCCGATGATGGCGCGGCTGATTGACGCGCTGCCGCCGCACGGGCGGGTGATTTTCCTTGGCGACCGCGATCAGCTGGCTTCAGTTGAAGCTGGGGCGGTGCTAGGTGATATCTGTAGCTGGGTGAGCGAGGGTTATACCGCGGAGCGTGCGCATGAACTGAGCCGTTTGGTGGGCGCAGAGGTTCCGGCAGGAGAGGGCAGCGTGGCGAGTGCGCTGCGCGACAGCCTGTGTCTGCTGCGTACCAGCTACCGTTTTGGTAGCGACTCCGGCATTGGACAGCTTGCCAGCGCGGTGAACCGGGGAGATAAAAAGGCCGTTGGTGAAGTTTTCGCGCGTGGATTTAGCGATATTGAACTCAAGCCGCTGCGCACAACGGATGACTACGGGTCGATGCTTGAGGATGCGCGTGCGGGATACGGACATTACCTTCAGCTGCTGCGTGAACAGGCAGACCCAGCGGTGATTCTGGCGGCGTTTGGTGAATATCAGCTCCTCTGTGCGTTGCGCGAGGGGCCTTGGGGCGTCAGCGGGTTGAACACTCAGTTTGAACAGTTGCTGACCCGCCATCGGCAAATTGTGCCGCAGCGCCATTCGCGCTGGTATGAAGGGCGGCCGGTGATGATCACCCGCAACGACAGCGCGCTGGGGCTGTTTAATGGCGATATCGGTATCGCGCTGGAGAGGGAGCAGGGAATGCGCGTCTGGTTCCCGATGCCGGACGGTACCATTAAATCCGTGCAGCCAAGCCGCCTGCCGGAGCACGACACCGCATGGGTGATGACGGTACACAAATCCCAGGGCTCAGAGTTCACCCACGCCGCTCTGGTGCTGCCGACGCAGATTGTGCCGGTGGTCAGCCGCGAGCTTGTCTACACTGCCATCACGCGTGCGAAATCCCGACTGTCGATGTACGCCGATGAAAATCTGCTGGCGCAGGCCATCGCTACCCGCACGGAACGACGCAGCGGGTTAGCGGCGATTTTTGCCGAAATGGTGTAGATCGGAACATCCCCTCACCCTAACCCTCTCCCCAAAGGGGCGAGGGGATCGATAGTGCCTCGTTGTTAAAGCGGAATGCAGATATGAGTACGAGCACACTGTGTGCCCCTCACCCTAACCCTCTCCCCAAAGGGGCGAGGGAACCGCTGGTGCCTCGGTGTTAAAGCGGAATTCAGATATGAGTACGGGCTCGTGATGCACCCTCTCCCTTTTTAAGGGAGAGGGTTGGGGTGAGGGTTTGACTCCAGCCCCGGCGTTACGCCAGGTCCGTCATCAGCACCTTAGACCGGCGCTGATAGTTATACAGCTGCTTCTTACTTTCCGGCAGCAGCTCCACGTCAACCGGCTTAAAGCCGCGTTCCTGGAACCAGTGAATGCTCCGGGTAGTCAGCACAAACAGGTGATTTAACCCCATCTGTTTCGCCTGAGCGGCGATGCGTTCCAGCAGCACTTCCCCACGCGACGAGCTGCGGTAGTCCGGATGAACCGCCACGCAGGCCATCTCGCCAATCTTCTCTTCCGGGAATGGATAGAGCGCGGCGCAGGCGATAGTGGTGTTATCCCGCTGAATAATGGTGAATTTGTCGATCTCCATCTCCAGCTGCTCGCGAGAGCGGCGCACCAGAATCCCCTGTTGCTCCAGCGGTGCAATCAGATCCAGAATCCCACCGATGTCGTTAATGGTCGCGCGACGAATTTGCTCGGCGCTTTCCATCACAATCTGCGTCCCGATACCGTCGCGAGAGAACAGCTCTTGCAACAGCGCACCGTCTTCCTGATAGCTTATCAGGTGGCTACGGCGTACGCCGCTGCGGCAGGCTTTCACCGCGCCGCGCAGGAAACGCGCGGTGCCGGAAAGGTAGTCGCCTTCCTGCTCCAGCTCTTCGATGCGCGCCTGCGCTTCGTTCGGGAACAGCTCAGGAACAATCTCCCCATCCTCGTTGTATACCCCCTGTGAGGAGCAAAAACCGATCATCTTCTCGGCTTTGAGCTTAATTGCCAGCTGGGTGGCAATTTCTTCCGAGGTCAGATTAAAGCTTTCGCCGGTCACCGACACCGCCACTGGCCCCATCAGCACAATCGCGCCGTTGTCGAGCTGGCGGTGGATGGCCTCTTCATCAATACGACGAATACGCCCGCTGTGGCAGTAGTCTATACCGTCGTCCACGCCCAGCGGCTGGGCGATAATAAAGTTCCCGCTCACCACGTTGATGTGCGCACCCTGAAGCGGGGTGTTGTTGAGGCTCATCGACAAACGGGCGGTAATATCCAGCTGCAGCAGACCGGCCGCCTGCTTAACCAGTTCAAGCGTTTTGCTATCCGTTACGCGGATATGCTTGTGGTAAGTCGGTTCGTGGTTATGCTCCGCCAGATTGGCATCAATTTGCGGGCGCGCGCCGTAGACCAGCACCAGGCGAATGCCTAAGCTGTGGAGCAGACCAATATCGCTGACGATACTGGAAAAATTTTCATGCTCAATGGCTTCGCCGCCAAGCATGATGACAAACGTCTTCCCCCGGTGGGCGTTAATATAGGGGACAGAATGACGAAACCCCTCTACCAGTTCGGTTCTACGTTCCTTCACCACGGCACAATCCTCAATGCATGATTATTCGTAATTAGTGTATTTTTATTCTGTTTCTGGCGGAAACGCAAGCCGGAATTTGCCTAAATAACGGAAAAGCTTGCTGTCAATTTCGTTGATCCTACGAATGTTTACCCTTTTATAGATGACAGTTTATTCGCCTTTGGTTAAAGTTTTCGGTCAATCGTATTATGCGTGAACCAAAATTATCTTTTTTTGCCTGGGATGGAGCATGTCGGGAAGTCAGTCGTTAAGTCGTCGTCGCCTGTTAAAAGGGGCGGGCGCCATGTGGTTATTGAGCGTGAGTCAGGTTGGTTTTGCCGCCGTTAGTCAGGTGGTGGCAGTGCGCATCTGGCCTGCGTCCAGCTACACGCGCGTCACGGTGGAGTCCAACCGTGTGATTAATTATCGACAGTTTGCGTTGAGCAATCCTGACCGTCTGGTGGTGGATTTCGAAGGGGTCAACCTGAATTCGGTGCTCAAAGGCATGGGCGCGCAAATCCGCGCCGATGATCCCTATATTAAATCGGCCCGCGTGGGGCAGTTTGATCCGCAAACCGTGCGTATGGTGTTTGAGCTAAAGCAAGACGTCAAACCGCAGCTGTTTGCGCTGGCGCCGGTTGCCGGGTTTAAAGAACGTCTGGTGATGGACCTCTATCCCGCCAGCAGCCAGGATGTGCAGGATCCGCTCCTGGCGCTGCTGGAAGAGTACAACAAAGACGGCCTCGAAAAGCAGGTTCCGCCTGCTCAAAGTGGCCCGCAGCCGGGCAAAGCCGGGCGCGACCGGCCGATTGTTATCATGCTCGACCCTGGACATGGCGGTGAAGACTCCGGTGCGGTTGGGCTGTATAAAACGCGGGAGAAGGACGTGGTGCTGCAAATCGCCCGTCGCCTGCGCGCGCTGATTGAGAAAGAAGGCAATATGAAAGCCTACATGACGCGTAACGAAGATATTTTTATTCCGCTCAAAGTTCGGGTCGCCAAAGCGCAAAAGCAGCGCGCCGACCTGTTCGTCTCGATTCACGCCGACGCCTTTACCAGTCGGCAGCCAAGTGGTTCATCGGTGTTTGCGCTGTCGACCAAAGGGGCCACCAGTACGGCGGCCAAATACCTTGCGCAAACTCAGAACGCCGCCGACTTAGTGGGTGGCGTGAGCAAGAGCGGCGACCGCTACGTCGACCACACCATGTTCGACATGGTGCAGTCGCTGACCATCACCGACAGCCTGAAATTTGGTAAAGCGGTGCTGAAACGTCTGGGACAGGTCAACAACCTGCATAAAAACCAGGTCGAGCAGGCCGGCTTTGCGGTGCTGAAAGCCCCGGATATTCCATCTATCCTCGTCGAAACGGCATTTATCAGTAACGTTGAAGAAGAGCGCAAGCTCAAAACGGCCAAGTTTCAGCAGGAGGTCGCCGAGTCGATCCTCGCCGGGATTAAAGCCTATTTTGCCGACGGCGCAACGCTGGCAAGACGCGGGTAATTCGGTATGTCACGTTTAAAGAGTGCTCACGGCGGTAATACTCGCGAAGCGGCCGCTTTGCTGGGCATCGGTGCCGATAAGCTGCTGGATTTCAGCGCCAATATTAACCCGTTGGGCATGCCGGAAAGCCTCAAACAGGCGATTATCAATAATCTCAACTGCGCCGAACGTTACCCCGACGTTGAATATCAGCAGCTTCATCAGGCGCTGGCGGCGCATCACGGTGTACCCGCGTCGTGGATACTGGCGGGCAATGGCGAAACCGAGTCCATTTTTACTCTCGTTCACGGTCTGAAACCGCGTCGGGCGATGGTGGTGGCGCCGGGTTTTGCTGAATATCGCCGGGCGCTGGAAACGATCGACTGCAAAATCGAAACCTACACGCTGCGTGAAGAAGACGGCTGGCAGCTCACCGAGCGTATTTTGTCGGCGCTGACGGCGGATCTTGACTGCCTGTTTCTGTGTACCCCGAACAACCCCACCGGACTATTGCCGGATCGCGCGCTGTTGGACGCTATCGCTGAACGCTGCCGGTCACTTGATATCGCGCTTATCCTTGATGAAGCTTTTATCGACTTTATTGCCGATGAACCGGGTTTTATCGGCGAGCTTAAGCAAAATCCGCATATCTGGGTGCTGCGATCGCTCACCAAATTTTATGCCATTCCCGGCCTACGTTTGGGCTATTTGCTCAACGGCGATGAACGTGCGGTGGCGCGTCTGCGCAAGCATCAGATGCCGTGGTCAATCAACGCGTTTGCCGTGCTGGCAGGGGAGAGGGTGCTTAATGACCGCGACTATCAGCAGGCGACTCTGCGCTGGCTGGCGCGGGAAGGTCAGCGTTTATATCAGGCGCTGGCAGAGATTGACGGAATAACCGTTTATCCGGGACGTGCGAACTATCTGTTTTTACGCTGCGAACGCGCCGATATCGAACTGCAATACGCGCTGCTGCAACAGCATATTCTTATCCGCAGCTGCGCCAACTATCCTGGACTCGACGGGCGCTACTTCCGCGTGGCGGTGCGTAGCGAAGCGGAAAACCAGCGGCTACTGGCGGCGCTGCGTCAGGCGCTCAGCTGAACCCCGCCGGGCACTGTGCGGAGCAAGTGCTGTTTCGGCCAGTGGTCGGTCAGCTTTTTCTGCGTCAGCGCCCACTTCAAATATTCCACATCATGACGACGCGGGTCGAGCATAAGCCCAACCACGCTGCCGCTGTGCGCCACGTTCAGGCCGTATAAGTCACAGGATTCTACTAACGCCATCAGCGCCGCAAAACCCGGTTTGGGCAACAGCGCCTGGCTGGCAATGGCGCTGAGCGTTGCCGCTTCGCCAAGCAGGCTGGCATCTTGACGAGTGCAGGCTGTCTGCACCTTTTCCCAGGCTTGTTGCAACTCTCCGGCGTGCGCTATTAGCGCGGTCTCACGGGGAAGGCGGTGATAATCCGCGGTGCGTAAAAGCACCGGGCTTTCCAGAACCAGTAGGTCAAAATGCGGGGCGGACGCACAGGCAATCTGCGTGCCGGCGTGATGGTGATCGAACAGCGTCAACTGACGAAACAGCGTACTGTCGGTAGGCTCCAGCGCCACGCACAGCGCGGCGAGCGTGGTTTCATCCAGCGAATGGCCGAGGTGGTGGGCGGCGGCCACTGCGGTGGCGGCGATATCGGCGGTGCTGCTGGCCATCCCTTTGGCAATCGGCAGCGTCGAATCGACCTCAATGCGCAGCGTCGGGCTTAGCGCCTGCGGAAAACCGAAGTGGGCGAGCAGCGCTTCAACCATCGCTCGGGTGAGCGGACGCTCATCGGCCCTCGGGATGCCGTCACACACTTCAACCGTGCTGTACCAATCTATCGGGCAGGAGACGAGCTTTTCACTGCCCAGAATCCAGCCCTGAATGAGTTCCCCGCAGGAGCCGGGACAGCGTGCCACGCTCATGATTATCCTTGTCTTACCGAACGAAGTATAACTACCGTAAATAAATATACCGGTATTGTCATAGCGCAACGAAATCATTCACGCGCGGCGCTAGAGTAAAGTGCTTTTATTTTATGCGGGCATTGTGCCGGCATAAATCTGCAACCAACAGGTTTGGCATATTATGTGCCAGGGAAGGAGGTGAATACACCCGTGTATAAATCCTCCGCAGCCCCCGCTGCTGTGATGCTGACGACCCCGTAAACACCACTGATCGCCAGATCGGGAAGGGCGGGCGAGGATGACGCTAAGCCAGAAGACCTGCCTGTTGGCCATTAACAACAACTTCGGTGGGAAGTGGGTTGCTTTGCGCTGCACGGTCATTTGACCGGGCAGACGTACGGCTATATCCAATCCCGCCTGAAAAGGGTCAGGGTATGGCAGCCAGGCAGCACGCATTTGTTCTCGCAGGTACCGGCAGCGGCTGTGGTAAAACCACGGTCACGCTCGGTCTGCTCAAACTGCTCCAGCAGCGCGGGCTGCGGGTTCAGCCGTACAAGGTTGGTCCTGACTACCTCGATACCGGCTGGCATACCGCGCTGTGCGGCGTCCCTTCACGTAACCTCGACAGCTTTATGCTGCCTCCCCCTATTCTCAATGCGCTGTTCTGCGAACATATGCAGCAGGCTGATATCGCCGTCATTGAAGGCGTGATGGGCCTGTATGACGGCTACGGCACCGACCCAAACTATTGCAGCAGCGCGGCGATGGCGAAACAGCTGGGCTGCCCGGTGATTTTGCTGGTGGATGGTAAAGCCGTTTCTACCTCAATTGCCGCCACGGTGATGGGATTTCAGCACTTTGACCCGAGCCTCAATATCGCCGGTGTCATCGTCAATCGCGTCAACAGCGACAGCCATTTTCAGCTGCTGAAAAGCGCCATCGAGCGTTACTGTGCCCTGCCGGTGTTGGGCTACGTTCCGCGCGCTGAAGGGGTGTCGTTGCCTGAACGCCATCTGGGGCTGGTCACCGCCCGCGAATCGACGCTGGATAGCCAGCCGTGGCTGGATTTTGCCGCCGGTCTTGAACGTACGCTTGATATCGACAGACTGTTGGCGCTGAGCGAGCTGGCGGAGCTGCCGGCAGGTGAATGGCCCTCAACCCCGCTGAGCGGTGAGGGTTTAACGCTGGGGCTGGCCGATGACGAAGCCTTCAATTTCTACTACCCGGACAATCTGGCGCTGCTGGAACGAGCCGGGGTAACGATTGTTCGCTTTAGCCCACTGCACGATAGCGTGCTGCCGGATTGTCAGATGCTGTGGCTGGGCGGCGGCTATCCGGAACTGCACGCCCGCGCGCTGGCGGTTAATACGCCGATGCTGGAACAACTGCGAGCTGCGCATCGGCGTGGCGTGGCAATTTACGCGGAATGCGGTGGGTTGATGTACCTCGGCAGCACGCTTGAGGACGCTCAGGGCGACATCCACGCGATGGCCGATATTCTTCCCGGTGCGAGCAAAATGGGCAAACGGTTGACCCGTTTTGGCTACTGCGAAGCGCAGGCTGAGCGCCAGACCCTGCTGGCCGCGCCCGGTGAGATACTGCGCGGGCATGAATTCCACTACTCCGATTTTAGCGCCCAGCTTCCGGCGACGATGGCCTGCCGTAAAACCCGCGACGGCGCGGTTCTCCAGCAATGGCAGGGCGGTTGGCAGATAGGAAATACCTTCGCCAGCTACCTGCACCTACATTTTTCCCAGCGTCCCGCCATGCTCAACCACTGGTTTGCTGCCGCAAGGAGCGCGCAATGACGCTGCTCGCCTGGTGTCTGGCGTGGTTGCTCGATTTTATGATCGGTGACCCGCAAAACTGGCCGCATCCGGTGCGCTGGATGGGCAATCTGATTAACGCCGTACAGCGTGCTGTACGCCGCCTGTGCCATAGCGATCGCGCGCTGCGTATCGGCGGTGGCGTGATGTGGCTGGCGGTGGTGGGACTGACGTATAGCGTGGCCTGGGGTGTACTCAGACTTGCTGCATGGGTGCATCCGTGGCTGGGGTGGGGCGTTGAAGTGTGGATGATTTTCACCGTGCTCGCCGGGCGCTGCCTGGCGCGTTCTGCCCAAGATGTGGCGCGTCCGCTGCGGGAAAACGACCTGGCCGAAAGCCGCATCAAGCTGTCATGGATTGTGGGGCGCGATACCTCCGCGCTTCAGCCCGAGCAGATCAACCGCGCGGTGGTGGAAACGGTCGCCGAAAACACCGTCGACGGCATTATCGCGCCGCTGTTCTTCCTGCTGCTTGGCGGCGCGCCGCTGGCGATGGCCTATAAAGCGGTGAATACCCTCGATTCGATGGTCGGCTACAAGCACGAAAAATACCGCGCCATCGGCATGGTCAGCGCCCGCCTGGATGATGCCGCTAACTTTATTCCCGCCCGGCTGAGCTGGCTGCTATTAAGCGCTGCCGCCTGGCTTTGCCGCCTCGATGCCGCGCGTGCGCTGCGTATCGGCTGGCGCGACCGCTATAACCACAGCAGCCCCAACTGCGCCTGGTCAGAGGCGGCGGTGGCCGGTGCGTTGGGGATCCGCCTTGGCGGCCCGAACGACTATTTTGGCCAGCGCGTGGACAAGCCGTGGATCGGCGACGCCCGACGCGATATCGCCATTGATGATATTTCCCGAACGATTCGACTGATGTGGGTGGCGTCAACGCTGGCCCTGCTGCTGTTTATGGCAGTCAGGTTCTGGCTGATTGGCGCAGCCTGAGGAGAGCAGTAATGAACTATATCCAGCAACCGCAGGCGATTGAGCGCAAAAGCTTTGAAATCATCAGCGAGATTATCGCGGAAACTCGCCCGGAGTACCGCTTCGACAGCCCGCTGCACGAGGCCATTATCAAACGGGTGATCCACACCACCGCCGACTTTGAATGGCTGGATATTCTGTGGTTCGCTCCGGATGCCTTAACCCGTCTGAGTGCGTCGTTAAGCCGCCCGTGCACGCTGTATACCGACACCACGATGGCGCTCTCCGGGATCAATAAAAATCTGCTGGCGACCTTTGGCGGCGAATGCCGCTGTTATATCAGCGACCCGCGCGTGGTGCGCGAGGCCAAAGCCCAGGGCATTACCCGTTCGATGGCGGCGGTGGATATCGCCGCGAAAGAGGAAGGCGATAAGGTGTTTGTCTTCGGCAATGCGCCGACGGCGCTGTTCCGCCTGCTGGAGCACAAAGAACTGGAAGTCGGCGGCGTGATTGGCGTGCCGGTCGGTTTTGTCGGCGCGGCAGAGTCGAAAGAGGCGCTGAGCCACAGCGGCCTGCCGGGCATTGCCGCGCTGGGGCGTAAAGGCGGCAGCAACGTCGCGGCGGCCATCGTCAACGCCATACTTTATCAGCTGCAGGCCGGCCAATGAGTGAACCCTCCTTTGACGCCCCGGTGTGGCATAACGGCAAAGCGCTGCGCAAAGGCTACACCACTGGCTCCTGCGCCACGGCGGCGGCTAAAGTCGCCGCGCTGATGGTGATGCGCCAGCATTTGATTCACCAGGTGTCGATCGTTACCCCTTCCGGCGTGACGCTGAACCTGAACGTTGAATCGCCGCACGTCGAGGGGCAGCAGGGGATTGCCGCGATTCGTAAAGACGGCGGTGACGATGTCGATGCGACCCACGGAATGCTGATTTTCGCCCGCGTGACCTTAACCGACAGCGGTGAGATTACGCTGCGCGGCGGCGAGGGGGTGGGCACCGTCACCCGCAAAGGCATCGGCTTGCCAATTGGGAGTTCGGCCATTAACCGCACTCCGCGCCACACTATCGAAACCGCCGTCCGCGAGGCCATTGGCCCGGCGCGCGGCGCGGAGGTGGAAATCTTTGCCCCGGAAGGGGAAGAACGGGCGCAGAAAACCTATAACTCGCGGCTCGGTATTCTTGGCGGCATTTCGATAATCGGCACCACCGGTATCGTCACGCCGATGTCGGAAGAGAGCTGGAAACGCTCGCTGGCGCTGGAGCTGGAGATGAAACGCGCGGCGGGGCTGGAGCGCGTGGTACTGGTCCCCGGCAACCATGGCGAACGCTTTGTGCGCGAACAGATGGGCATCGACTCGCAGGTGGTGGTCACCATGAGCAACTTCGTGGGCTACATGATTGAAGAGTCCGTGCGTCTTGGCTTCCGCCAGATTGTGCTGATTGGGCACCCGGGCAAGCTGATTAAAATCGCCGCCGGGATTTTCCACACTCATAGCCATATTGCCGATGCACGTATGGAAACGCTGGTTGCCCATCTGGCGCTGCTTGGCGCGCCGCTGGAGCTGCTGACGCTGGTCAGCGACTGCGACACCACCGAAGCCGCGATGGAGCACATCGATGCGTTTGGCTTCCAGCGTATCTACAACCACCTCGCCGAACGTATTTGCCAGCGCGTGATGCAGCGCCTGCGCTTTACCAAAACGCCGCCGGTCTGCGACGCCATTATGTTCTCGTTTGATAACCAGATCCTCGGCAGCAACCGCCCGGTGAATGAGATTGTGGAGGCGATGCAATGCTGACGGTGGTGGGGATGGGCCCGGCGGGCGTACAGCTGATGACGCCGCTGGCCAAAGAAGCGGTACAACGCGCCGATGCCCTGGTGGGCGGCGCCCGCCATCTGGCGCAGTTCGCGGAGTTTTCCGGCGAACGCTGTGCGCTGGGTGCCAATATCGCCGAGGTACTGGCGTGGATTAGCGAGCGCCAGGGGCAAAGCGTGGTGGTACTGGCGTCCGGTGATCCGCTGTTTTACGGCATCGGCACGCGGCTTATTGCCCATTTTGGCCGCGACAATGTGCAGGTGATCCCCGGCGTTAGCGCCGTGCAGTACCTGTGCGCGCGGGCGGGCGTCGACATGAACGACATGTGGCTCACCAGCAGCCACGGGCGCGAAGTCGACTTTGACGCCCTCGCCGCGCATCGCAAAGTGGCGATGGTGACTGACAAACGCTGCGGGCCGAAAGCCATTGCCGCTGAACTGGTGGCGCGCGGCAAGGGGCATCGCTGGATGGTGATTGGCGAGAATCTGGCGCAGGACGACGAACGGATCCACTGGCTGCCGGTCAGCGCGGTGGATCATGACTATGAAATGAACACGGTGGTGATCCTCGATGAAAGATGAGCTGTTTTTGCGCGGCGAAAAGGTGCCAATGACCAAAGAAGCCGTGCGGGCGCTGGCGCTGTCAAAGCTTGAGCTGCATCAGGCGCGTCACCTGATTGATATCGGTGCTGGAACCGGCAGCGTCTCCATTGAAGCGGCGCTGCAAAACCCAACGCTTGTGGTGACTGCCATCGAGCGCAACCCAGCGGCGCTGCGCCTGCTGGCAGAAAATTGCCAGCATTTTGCCTGCGATAACGTACGCATCGTGGAGGGCGAGGCCCCGCTGGCCGTTGAAGAAGCCGCCGACGCGGTATTTATGGGCGGCAGCGGCGGCCACCTTTGTGAACTGATTGACTGGTCTTTGCGCCAGTTGCGTCCCGGTGGGCGGCTGGTGATGACCTTTATCCTGCAGGAAAACCTTCACTGTGCCCTCGACCATTTGCGTCAGTCGGGCATCAGCAACGTGGACTGCCAGCAGCTCAACGTCTCGGCGCTGACTACGCTGGGCAGCGGCCACTATTTCAAATCGCATAACCCCGTTTTTGTTATTGCCTGCCAGAAGGAAGAAAACCATGGCTGAAGCCTTTGACTCACGTTGTGTCTGGTTCGTTGGTGCCGGGCCCGGCGACCGCGACCTGATTACCCTCAAGGGCTATCGCCTGCTGCAACAGGCGCAGGTGGTGATTTACGCCGGGTCGTTGATTAACACCGAACTGCTGGACTACTGCCCGGCGGAGGCGGAGTGCCACGACAGCGCCGAACTGCATCTGGAGCAGATCCTCACGCTGATGGAAGAGGGTGTGAAGGCGGGGAAAACGGTGGTGCGCCTGCAAACCGGCGATGTCTCGCTGTACGGTTCGGTGCGTGAGCAAGGCGAAGAGCTGACCCGTCGCGGCATCCCTTATCAGGTGGTGCCGGGCGTGAGCGCGTTTCTTGGCGCGGCGGCAGAGCTGGGCGTCGAGTACACCGTTCCGGAAGTGTCGCAGAGCCTGATCATCACGCGTCTTGAAGGTCGCACGCCTGTGCCCGAGCGCGAACAGCTGGAATCTTTTGCTCAGCACCAAACTTCAATGGCGATTTACCTCTCGGTACAGCGCATCCATAAAGTGGCGGAGCGACTGATTGACGGTGGCTATCCTGCAACCACGCCGGTGGCGGTTATCTACAAGGCGACCTGGCCGGAAAGCCAGACGGTGCGCGGCACGCTGGCGGATATCGCCGACAAAGTGCGTGACGCCAACATCCGCAAAACGGCGCTGATTCTGGTCGGCAATTTCCTGGGCGATGAATACCACTACTCGCGGCTGTACGCGGCGGATTTCAGCCATGAATACCGTAAAGCCTGACGACATTGCGCTGTTCTGCCTGACGCCCGGCGGCGTGGCGCTGGCCAAACGGCTGAGCTCGGCGCTGCCGATGACCTGTCTGACCCGCGAAGCGCTGGTTGAAGACGGTTTCGTGGCGTTTGACGGCAGCTTTGCCCACAGCGTGCAGCAGGCGTTTGCGCGCTATTCGGCGCTGATTTTTATTGGTGCGACCGGGATTGCTGTTCGGGTATTGGCACCGTTACTGGTGGATAAATTCCACGACCCGGCGGTGGTGGTTATCGACGAGCGCGGCCAGCACGTTATCAGCCTGCTCTCCGGTCACATTGGCGGCGCCAACGCGCTGGCGCGTCATCTGGCGGGCCTTCTCGGCGTTGACCCGGTGATCACTACCGCCACCGACGTCAACGAGGTGGCGGCGCTCGATACCCTGGCCTGCCAGCTTGATGCACGAATGGCGGGTTTTCGCCTGGCGGTGAAAACCGTTAACCAGATGCTGGTGAGCCAGAAGCGGGTTGGGCTGTGGTGGGATGAGCCGCTGGCCGAAGAGGTGAGCCGCTGCGATCGTCGCGGCTTTATCACCGTCACCGATCTTCAGCAGCTGCCGGAACTTGACGCGCTGGTATGTATCACGCTGCGCGATGAATTACCTGAGCTGCCGCTTCCCCACTGGAAGCTGGTACCGCGACGCATCGTCGCCGGTATTGGCTGCCGACGCGGCACCGACTGCGGCGTTATTACCGGTCTGCTGTTGCGCCAGCTAGCGGCTCAGCGGCTGGACCCGCTATCCCTGAAAGCCATCGGCAGCATCGTGGTGAAGCAGGATGAACTAGGACTAATCCAGCTGGCGAGCGACTTTGACGTGCCGTTTAAAGTTTTTAGCGTGGCCGCGCTTAGCGAGCACGAACACCGCTTTCCCGCCTCGCTGTTTGTGAAGCAAACGGTGGGGGTTGGCAGCGTATCTGGCCCGGCGGCGTGGCTGCTGAGCAACGGACATCTTATTGGCGAGAACCTGCGAGAACAGGGCGTCACTATCACTTTGGGAGTTACACACTGATGTTAAGCGTAATTGGAATCGGCCCTGGCTCGCAGGCGATGATGACCATGGAGGCCGTCGAAGCCTTGCAGGCCGCAGAAATCGTCGTCGGCTACAAAACCTATACCCACCTGGTGAAGGCCTTTACCGGCGACAAGCAGGTTATCAAAACCGGGATGTGCAAAGAGATTGAGCGCTGCCAGGCGGCAATTGAGCTGGCGCAGGCGGGGCACAACGTTGCGCTTATCAGCAGTGGCGACGCCGGGATTTACGGCATGGCGGGGCTGGTGCTGGAACTGGTCAGCAAGCAGAAGCTGGACGTAGAAGTGCGCCTGATCCCTGGCATGACCGCCAGCATTGCCGCCGCGTCGCTTCTGGGCGCGCCGTTGATGCACGATTTTTGCCATATCAGTCTCAGCGACCTGTTGACGCCGTGGCCGGTGATTGAAAAACGCATTATCGCCGCCGGGGAAGCGGATTTCGTTATCTGTTTCTACAACCCGCGCAGCCGCGGCCGCGAAGGGCATCTGGCGCGGGCCTTTGAACTGCTCGCTGCCAGTAAAAGCGCCGATACGCCGGTGGGGGTGGTGAAATCCGCCGGGCGGAAGAAACAGGAGAAATGGCTGACCACGCTGGGCGAGATGGATTTTGCGCCGGTAGATATGACCAGCCTGGTGATTGTCGGCAACAAAACCACCTACGTGCAGGACGGGCTGATGATCACCCCAAGAGGCTACGTGCTGTGAATTACGGCGATGTTCTGGTGGTGGGCGGCACCAGCGATGCGCGGGCGATTTGCCAGCTACTGGATGCCGCGCAGGTGCAATACACCGTGTCGGTCGCCACGCCAACCGGTGCCGCGCTGGCCGGTGATATTGCCGGTCAGGTGCGCTGTGGGCGACTGGAACTGGCGGAAATGGTCGCCTGGCTGCGTGAGCAGCAAACTCGCTGGGTGATTGACGCTTCGCACCCGTACGCCGAGGTGGTAAGCCGCAATGTGCAGGCGGCCTGCGCGCAGACCGGCGTGCTGCTCAGCCGCTATCAGCGCCCGGAGCAGCTCGACTCGCTGACGCATCCGCTGCTGCACTACGTGGCTAATATCGGCGACGCCTGCGCGTTGATTCGCGGAATGGGCGATCGCGTCTTGCTGACGACCGGCAGTAAAGACCTGGCGCTGTGGCGCGCAGGGCTGCCGGAAAAAACGCTGCTTGCCCGCGTGCTGCCGGTTCCTGAGGTAGTCCAGCAGTGTGCGGCTTTAGGTTTTGGCGTCGGGGAAATTTTTGCCATCTGCGCGCCGTTTAGCGCCGAGTTTAACGCCGCGTTCTACCGCCACTGCCGCGCCGATGTGATGGTCACCAAGGCTTCCGGTGCGGAAGGCGGCTATCGGGAAAAGGTTCAGCCTTGCCTCGATGCTGGCATTCCCTGCGTGGTGATTACCCGCCCGGCACCGCTGGTGACCGGCGACGAACGACTGGATAGTTTGACTGCGTTTGCCGAGCGTTTAGCGCGCTGGCAGGCCACGGAATCAAGGAAACAACAATGAAAAAAGCCCTTTTAGTGGTGAGCTTCGGCACCAGCTATCACGATACCTGTGAGAAGAACATCGTCGCCTGCGAACGCGAACTGGCGGCAAGCTGCCCCGACCGCGACCTGTTCCGCGCCTTCACCTCCGGCATGATTATTCGCAAGCTAAAACAGCGTGACGGCATCGAAACCGACACGCCGCTGGAGGCGCTGCAAAAGCTGGCCGAGCAGGGCTATGAAGACGTGGCGGTACAGTCGCTGCACATTATCAACGGTGATGAATTCGAGAAGATCGCCCGCGAAGTGCAAAGCCTGCGCCCGCTGTTTCGCCGTCTGACCATCGGCACGCCGCTGTTGAGCGGCCATGACGACTATGTGCGTTTAATGCAGGCGCTGGAGCAGCAGATGCCCGCGCTTAAGACTGACGAAAAAGTGGTGTTTATGGGCCACGGTGCCAGCCACCACGCTTTTGCCGCCTACGCCTGCCTTGACCATATGATGAGCGTCCAGCGCTTCCCGGCGCGGGTTGGCGCGGTTGAGAGCTACCCGGAAGTTGAAGTGTTGATTGAAAGCCTGAATCAGGAAGGCGTGCGCGGTGTGCACCTGATGCCGCTGATGCTGGTGGCGGGGGACCATGCAATTAATGACATGGCCTCCGATGAAGAGGACTCGTGGAAAACGCTGTTTATCGCCGCAGGTATCCCGGCAACGCCGTGGCTGCAAGGGCTGGGTGAGAACCCGGCGGTGCGGGCGATGTTTGTAGAACATTTGCAACAGTCGCTGGAGGTGGCATGAGCGGAAAACTGTATGCCCTGAGCACCGGGCCTGGCGCTGCAGATCTGATTACCGTGCGCGCGGCACGCATTCTGGGTTCGCTCGATATTCTTTATGCCCCGGCGGGACGCAAAGGCGGCGACAGCCTCGCGCTCTCCATCGTGCGTGAATATTTAGGCGAGCACACCGAAGTGCGCTGCTGCCACTTCCCGATGAGCGCCGATAGCGCGGAAAAAGAGGCGGTGTGGGATGACGTTTCGCGTGCGCTGGTGCGCGAAGTCGAAGCGGGTAAACAGGTGGGATTTATCACCCTCGGTGATGCGATGTTATTCAGCACCTGGGTCTTCTTGTTGCAGCGCATCGGCAGCCCGCAGTGGCTGGAGATTGTGCCTGGAGTGACTTCGTTTGCGGCGATTGCCGCCCGCGCGCAGATGCCGCTGGCCATGGAGCAGCAGTCGCTGGCCGTGGTCGCCTGTACCGCACCGGAGGCAGAAATTGAACGCGCGCTGGCGCAGCACGACAGCCTGGTGTTGATGAAGGTATACGGACGTTTCCCGCGTATCAAAGCGCTGCTGGCTAATGCAGGGCTGCTGGACAACGCGCTGCTGATGGCCGAGGCGACGCTGCCTGGTGAACAGTGTTGGCGAAATCTGGCGGAGGTGAGCGACGACCAGCCGCTGCCTTATTTCTCAACCATTCTGGTGAATAAACAGTGGGGGCAGGGACAGTGAATATTGAACAACAGCTTAAAAAGCTTTCGTTGAGCGGCGCGGCGGCAGCGCTGCTTCTGCTGGTGGCGCCGGAGCAGGCCTTTGCGATGCACATTATGGAGGGCTTTTTGCCGCCAATGTGGGCGCTGGCGTGGTGGCTGCTGTTTCTGCCGTGCCTGTGGTACGGGCTGGTGCGTCTGCGTCGTATCGTGCAGGACGATAGCAACCAGAAGGTACTGTTGGCGCTGTGCGGGGCATTTATTTTTGTCCTCTCGGCGTTGAAGATCCCTTCAGTCACCGGAAGCTGCTCGCATCCGACGGGTGTAGGGCTGGCAGTGATTCTGTTTGGACCGGGCGTGGTGGCGATCCTCGGAGCCATCGTACTGTTATTCCAGGCGCTGCTGCTGGCGCACGGCGGATTAACGACGCTAGGCGCTAACGGTATGTCGATGGCAGTTATTGGGCCTATCGTCGGCTATTTGGTGTGGAAAATGGCCTGTAAGGCCGGATTTCGTCGCGATGTGTCGGTATTCCTCTGCGCCATGCTGGCGGATCTGGCCACCTATTTTGTCACCTCGCTCCAGTTGGGGGCCGCTTTCCCGGATCCGCAAAGCGGGTTTGCCGGATCGAGTCTGAAATTTATGGGGATCTTCTGCCTGACGCAGATCCCGATCGCCATTGCCGAAGGGCTGCTGACGGTGATGATCTACGACCAGTTGACCAAGCGTCAGCTGATCCCTGCACGAGGGCATTAAGATGAAAAAGACACTGATCCTGCTGGCGATGGTGATTGGCCTGGTTATCCTGCCGTTCTTTATCAATCACGGCGGTGAATACGGCGGCTCCGACGGCGAAGCGGAAAACCAGATCCAGGCGGTTGCGCCGCACTATGAACCGTGGTTCCAGCCGCTATATGAACCGGCGAGTGGAGAAATTGAAAGCCTGCTGTTTACCCTGCAGGGATCGCTGGGCGCGGCGGTGATTTTCTATATTCTGGGCTACTACAAAGGCCGTCAGCGCAATGATGACCGGGCTTGACCGACTCAGCTACCAGAGCCGTTGGTTCCACGTCGCACCGGAACGGAAATTTCTGTTCTGGCTGCTGCTGATGATTCTGGCGTTCAGCCTGCCACCGTTGGGGCAGGCGCTGCTGATGGCGATAACGGCGGCGCTGACCTGCTGGCTGCTGCGTATCTCTTTTTGGCGCTGGTGCCGCTGGATGGCGCTGCCGCTGGGTTTTCTGCTGGTGGGCGTGCTGACCATCGTGTTTAGCGTCAGCCGGGATGCGCATACGCTGCTGGCGAGCGTGTCGCTCGGCGGGTTTCACCTGGGTATCACTCAAGTTGGGCTGACCACCGCCAACGAGACCTTTTGGCGCAGCCTCGCGGCGCTGTCGGCTACTTTTTGGCTGGTGTTGAACCTGCCGTTTCCGCAGCTTATCGTACTGCTCAAACGGGCGCGCGTGCCGCGCCTGCTCACCGAACAGATCCTGCTGACCTGGCGCTTTATTTTTATTCTGCTTGATGAGGCGATGGCCATTCACCGGGCGCAAACGCTGCGTTTTGGCTACCGCAATGTCCGCCTGGGCTACCACTCGTTGTCGATGCTGGTGGGGCTGCTGTTTACCCGTGTGCTTATCCGTTACCAACAGATGGGCACGGCGCTTGATATCAAACTGTATCAGGGTGATTTTCACCTGTAAGGACTACCATGCTGGCGACTCGCGATCTCTGGTTTCGTTACCAGGACGAACCCACGCTCAAAGGGCTGACGCTGGATTTTTCCCAACAGGCTGTCACCGGGCTGGTGGGGGCCAACGGCTGCGGGAAATCGACGCTGTTTATGAATCTCAGCGGGCTGCTGCGGCCGCAGCAGGGTGCGGTGCTGTGGCAGGGAAAACCGTTGGACTACAGCAAACGCGGGCTGCTGGCGCTACGTCAGCAGGTGACGACGGTGTTTCAGGACCCGGATCAGCAAATCTTTTACACTGATATTGATAGCGATATCGCCTTTAGCCTGCGCAATCTGGGCGTGGCCGAGGATGAGATCGCGCGGCGCATCGATGATGCTTTGACGCTGGTCGATGCCCAGCATTTTCGCCAGCAGCCGATTCAATGCCTGAGCCACGGGCAGAAAAAACGCGTGGCGATTGCCGGGGCGCTGGTGCTGCGAGCGCGCTATCTGCTGCTTGATGAACCGACCGCCGGGCTGGACCCTTCCGGGCGGACGCAGATGATTGACATCATCAAGCGTATCGTCGCGCAGGGCAATCATGTGGTAATTTCCAGCCACGATATTGATTTGATTTATGAAGTCAGCGACGCGGTCTACGTGCTGCGTCGGGGCGAAGTGCTGGCGGCGGGGACGCCGGGCGAGGTTTTTGCCCAGCGCGAGTTGATTGAACAGGCAGGCTTGAGCCAGCCGTGGCTGGTCAAGCTGCATGCGGAGCTTGGGCTGCCGCTGTGTAAAACCGAGGCGGATTTTTTCCGCCGTATGCGTGAAAAAGGAACCGTATGACCCAGGCCATTATGTTGCAAGGCACCGCATCCGACGTCGGCAAAAGTATGCTGGTGGCGGGGCTGTGCCGGATTTTTTATCAGGATGGTCTGCGCACCGCGCCGTTTAAATCGCAGAATATGGCGCTCAACTCCGGAATTACCCCGGATGGCAAAGAGATGGGGCGGGCGCAAATCTTTCAGGCCGAGGCCGCCGGAATTACGCCTGATGTGCGCATGAACCCGATTCTGCTCAAACCAACCAGCGACCGTAAAGCGCAGATTGTATTGATGGGCGAGGTGGCCACCAACATGGACGCCGTCAGCTATCACGAATATAAGCCGCGGCTGCGTGAACAGATCCTTGAGGTCTACCAAAGCCTGGCGCATGAGTACGATATGCTGGTGCTGGAAGGGGCGGGTAGCCCGGCGGAAATCAACCTGCGCGACCGCGATATCGTCAATATGGGCATGGCCGAGATGGCGCAATGCCCGGTGATTCTGGTGGCGGATATCGATCGCGGCGGTGTTTTCGCATCCATCTACGGCACGCTGGCGCTGCTTCACGACCATGAAAAGTCGCGGGTAAAAGGCGTTATCATCAATAAGTTTCGCGGCGATGTAGCGCTGCTCTATTCCGGCATCGAACAAATAGAGGCCTTAACCGGCGTGCCGGTGCTGGGGGTGATGCCGTGGCTGGAGGTCGACCTTGAAGATGAGGATGGCGTGGCGCTGCAAAAAGGCAAATACCGTGGCGCAAGCCAGCGTGAGGTCGATATTGCCGTGGTGCAGCTGCCGCATATTTCCAATTTCACCGATTTTAACGCTTTAGCCGCGCAGCCGGATGTTCGCGTGCGCTATGTCCGCCACGCCGACGCTCTGGCCGGGGCCGATATGATTATCCTGCCGGGCAGCAAAAATACCCTCGGCGATCTGCTGTGGTTACAGGAGAGTGCATTAGCGCACGGTATTTTGCAGGCCCAGCGGCAGGGCGTGCCGGTTCTTGGTATTTGCGGCGGTTATCAAATGCTGGGCGATACGTTGATAGATGAGGTGGAATCCGGGCTGGGTACGCTGCCTGGATTGGGCCTACTCAACACCGTGACCCGCTTTGCACCGCATAAAACGACCACCCAGGCGACGGCTACGCTGGCTGATGCGCTGCCGGGCTGGCTGGCAGCTGCGTCCGGGATGGCGCTATGCGGATATGAAATTCATATGGGGGAGACGACGCTGCTGGACGGCGTTCGCCCGTTGATGCAGCTTTGTAAGAATGGGCAGTACACCGCAGATGGCGCAGTCAGTGAAAATGGCCTGGTATTTGGCACCTATCTCCACGGCCTGTTTGATAGCGATGCGTTTACCCGCGCGCTGGTCAACGGCCTGCGCGAACGCAAAGGGCTAGCGGCGCTGGATAGCGACTTCCACTATGCGCACTACAAGGCGCAGCAGTTTGATATCCTGGCGGAGTCTATGCGCCAGCATATTGATATTGAAAAGATTTATACGATTATGCGGGAACATCAGGAGCCGTAGCGGCGATGACGCGCCATTCTCTGGAGTGGCGCTAGCGGTTTATTACAGGCAAAAAAAAACACCCAAGTGGGTGTCATTTTAATTGGTTGCGGGGGCCGGATTTGAACCGACGACCTTCGGGTTATGAGCCCGACGAGCTACCAGGCTGCTCCACCCCGCGTCCGTCTTTACTCTTCCATCGAGTAAACTTGCATCAGATTGTAATTGGTTGCGGGGGCCGGATTTGAACCGACGACCTTCGGGTTATGAGCCCGACGAGCTACCAGGCTGCTCCACCCCGCGTCCGTCATTACTCTTCCATCGAGTAACGTTGCTTCTGATTTTCACTTCTTTTAATTGGTTGCGGGGGCCGGATTTGAACCGACGACCTTCGGGTTATGAGCCCGACGAGCTACCAGGCTGCTCCACCCCGCGTCCGTGGATGCGCACTATACTCTGCTGAGCTTTTGTTGCAACTCATTTTTGCGATAAATCACTCATTTTTTTATAGCACCTATGTCTATGACACGAATGGTTTATTTTTTGTACAAAATTATTGCAAGCGGGCGTAATCGCATTTCAATACCCCTGGCGGTTTGTTATCTTCAGCGTGCACTTTCGATTATGCGGAAAATAGAAGACACCATGAAAGGACGTTGGGTTAAGTATGTAGCAACAGGGGCGATGCTGGCGATGCTGGCAGCCTGTTCGTCAAAACCGACCGATCGCGGTCAACAGTATAAAGACGGGAAATTCACCCAGCCTTTCTCACTGGTCAATCAACCTGATGCAGTCGGCGCGCCGATTAATGCGGGCGACTTTGCCGAGCAGGTGAACCAGATTCGTAACGCCTCTCCGCGCCTTTACGGCAACCAGAGCAACCTTTATAACGCGGTGCAGCAGTGGCTGCTTGCCGGTGGCGACACGCGCACGATGCGCCAATACGGCCTTGATGCCTGGCAGATGGAAGGTACCGATAACTACGGTAACGTCCAGTTCACCGGCTACTACACGCCGGTTGTGCAAGCGCGCCATACCCGCCAGGGCGAATTCCAGTACCCGCTTTACCGCATGCCGCCGAAGCGCGGCAAGCTGCCATCTCGAGCCGGGATTTATGCCGGTGAGCTGAGCGATAACTACGTGCTGGCCTACAGCAACTCGCTGATGGATAACTTCATCATGGATGTGCAGGGCAGTGGATACATTGATTTTGGTGATGGTTCACCGCTGAACTTCTTTAGCTATGCCGGGAAAAACGGTTGGGCATATAAAAGCATCGGTAAAGTGCTTATCGATCGCGGCGAAGTGAAGCGTGAAGATATGTCGATGCAGGCGATTCGCCACTGGGGCGAAACCCACAGCGAAGCGGAAGTCCGTGAGCTGCTGGAGCAGAACCCGTCATTCGTCTTCTTTAAACCGCAGTCTTTCGCGCCGGTTAAAGGCGCCAGTGCGGTGCCGCTGATTGGCCGCGCGTCGGTGGCTTCCGACCGCAGCATTATCCCACCGGGGACCACGCTGTTAGCGGAAGTGCCGCAGTTGGATAATAACGGTAAGTTTAACGGCCAGTATGAACTTCGCCTGATGGTGGCACTGGACGTGGGCGGTGCGATTAAGGGCCAGCACTTTGATATCTACCAGGGTATCGGTGCGGATGCCGGGCATCGCGCGGGCTGGTATAATCACTACGGACGCGTGTGGGTGCTGAAATCAGCCGGCAACGCGGGTAATGTTTTTAGCGGCTAAGTCCGTGATTTCCCCGGCTGAGGCATTGATGCCGACGCCGGGGAGCTATAAATGAAGAATTTGAGGTGTTATGTCTGTTATCAGTGACGCCTGGCGTCAGCGTTTTGGCGGCACGGCGCGTTTATACGGTGAAAAAGCTCTCCAGGTTTTTGCCGAGGCGCATGTTTGCGTGGTAGGAATTGGCGGCGTCGGCAGTTGGGCGGCGGAAGCGCTGGCGCGTACCGGTATCGGTGCAATCACGCTGATTGATATGGACGACGTGTGTGTCACCAATACCAACCGCCAGGTTCATGCCTTGGGCGGCAACGTCGGGTTAGCGAAAGCCGAGGTGATGGCGGATCGTATCCGACTGATCAACCCTGAATGCCGCGTCACGGTGATCGACGATTTCGTTACGCCTGATAACGTGGCTGAATATATGGGTGTCGGCTACAGCTATGTGGTTGATGCAATTGATAGCGTGCGTCCGAAAGCGGCGCTGATTGCCTACTGCCGTCGCTATAAAGTGCCGTTGATTACTACCGGCGGCGCGGGGGGGCAAATTGATCCGACGCAGATTCAGGTCAGTGACCTGGCGAAGACCATTCAGGACCCGTTAGCGGCGAAGCTGCGCGAGCGACTGAAAAGCGACTTCGGCGTGGTGAAGAACAGCAAAGGTAAGCTGGGCGTGGATTGTGTATTTTCCACTGAAGCGCTGGTGTATCCGCAATCTGACGGTTCGGTGTGCGCGATGAAGAGTACGGCTGAAGGGCCGAAACGTATGGACTGTGCGTCTGGTTTTGGTGCGGCGACGATGGTCACCGCGACTTTCGGTTTTGTCGCGGTATCCCATGCATTGAAAAAGATGCTGGCAAAAGCGGATCGTCAGGCCAGCGCCTGACGGGCAGCTTCCGTCATTGCTTCGCTCAGGGCCGCCAGGCCCTGACTGCGCGAGGCGCTAAGCTGACCGCGAAGCCCCAGCTCATCAAACAGCGCCAGCGGTTCGGCTGCCAGAATCTCCGCTGGTTGCTTGCCTTCCACCGCGGTCAGTAGCACCGCCAGCAGTCCGCGGACAATCCTTCCTTCGCTATCGCCAAAGAAGTGCAGCGCACCGTTTGCTTCCAGCGTATACCCCAGCCAGACGCGGTTTTCACAGCCCGGAATTTCCTGCGCCTGTGCTTTAAGCTCATCCGTCAGCGACGGCAACTTTTTACCGAGCAGGATTAGCTGGCGGTATTTATCTTCCCATTGCGAAAGCGCGGCAAACTGTTGGCGCAACGCTTCAGGCGTTATCACGGTGCCAAACGGATGTTCGGCTTTTAACGTTGTTGTCATCAATCCACCAGAAGTTCGAGCGCACGGTCGACGGCGTTGACCAGCGCGTAGACATCGTCCTGCGTATTATAAGGTGCGAATGAGGCGCGCAGCGTGCCGCTCACGCCTAATGCCGCCAGCAGAGGCTGCGCGCAGTGTTGACCGGCGCGCAGGGCAATACCGTATTCTGCTAGTAGCGTCACCATATCGCTGTGGTGTACCCCGGCAAAATCGAAGGCCAGCAGGCTTGAGTCCTGGCAGCGGAATGAACGGAAGCCTGGGCGTTTCGCCAGCTCGTCTTCTGCCAGCGTCGCCAGCCCCCGGCTCCAGGATTCGGCTTGCTGGATATCGATCTCCGCCAGCCATTCCAGCGCTGCGCTCAGGCCAATCACTCCGGCCACGTTCGGCGTACCGGCCTCCAGGCGATACGGCACAGGCTGGGTGGTAAAACCGTCAAACGTCACTTCACTGATCATCTTCCCACCGCCGAGCCACGGGGTCATGGCGTCCAGCAGTTCGCTTTTGCCGTACAGCGCGCCGATGCCGGTTGGCCCATAGAGTTTATGGCCGGAGAAAGCGTAAAAATCGATATCCAGCGCCTGAACGTCCGCTGGGAAATGGACCGCGCCCTGCGCACCGTCGACCATGACCACCATGCCTGCCTGATGGGCAAGGGTAATGGCATAATCCAGATCCGGACATCCGCCGGTGACGTTGGACATTTGTCCTAGCGCCAGTATGCGGCTACGTGGGGTTATCAGCGTGGTGAGTTGCGCAACGTCAGGCAGATGGTCCGCACCGAGCGGTAGCTGGACGATTTTTGCCCCGGTTTGCTCGGCGACCATCAGCCACGGAACCAGGTTAGCGTGGTGCTCGGCAACGCTGACGATAATCTCATCGCCCGGATGTAGCCGCGGACGGGCGTAGCACTGCGCCACCATATTGATGGCTTCGGTCGTGCCGCGCGTCCAGACGATATCTTTCCCGCTCGGTGCATTGAGTAAACGTGCGACCTGGTCACGCGCGGCTTCATACCGCTCGGTTAAGCGCTGCGCCTCGGCGAACTGGCTGCGGTGAACGTTACCCGCGCTGAGTGAGTAAAAGTGATTTGTCGCCTCGATAACCGCCTGCGGTTTTAACGCGGTGGCAGCGCTATCAAGGTAAACCCCAGCATCGTGCAGGGCGGGAAACTGTGCGCGAAACTGCGCGGGGGAGAACGCGTTCATGGAATTCCTCATGTCGATAAGGAGATCGTCGCGCAATTTTCGTTGGCTTTCAACTTCGACGATGAATGAGGGGAGAGATCGGGGCAAAAAAAAGCACCGCAAGTTGGCGGTGCTACATTAATCACTATGGACAGACAGGGTAAATGTACAGGAAGTGAAAAAGGGTAGCCTTGCTACCGTGATCTGAATTGCAGACCAATTGCAAACACAACAACACAACATCACAACCGTAAGCCAAAAGCAGTTCAGAACACGCATTCCGAAAAAAGCTTTTCGTTCCGGCTCAGGAAGTGCCGCCATGATAGGTATTTGCTGGTAGAAGCTCAACGGACAAATTATAATGTCTCAGATAAAAAAAACTAATAGGTTAACTAGTGTTGCCTGTTTGTTAAAATCAATTAACAATTGGGTTCTGGGACTATGTCAAAGCGTTTGCCACCTCTTAATGCATTACGTGTATTTGATGCAGCCGCACGCCATTTAAGCTTCACGCGCGCGGCCGATGAGCTTTTTGTGACGCAGGCCGCAGTAAGCCACCAAATCAAGTCTCTTGAGGATTTTCTGGGGTTAAAGCTGTTTCGGCGGCGTAACCGATCCCTGCTTTTAACGGAAGAGGGACAGAGCTATTTTCAGGATATTAAAGAGATCTTTTCGCAATTAACTGAGGCTACGCGTAAACTACAGGCACGGAGCGCGAAAGGGGCGTTGACCGTGAGTTTATTACCCAGTTTTGCTATCCAGTGGCTGGTGCCGCGCCTCTCAAGCTTTAACTCAGCTTATCCGGGAATTGACGTCAGAATCCAGGCCGTTGACCGTCAGGAAGACAAGCTCGCGGACGATGTCGACGTTGCCATTTTTTATGGCCGCGGCAACTGGCCGGGGCTGCGAGTGGAAAAACTGTACGCAGAGTATTTACTCCCCGTCTGTTCTCCGCTGCTACTCACCGGTGAAAAAGCGTTGAAAACGCCCGCTGATTTGGCGAAGCATACGCTGCTGCACGATGCTTCTCGCCGCGACTGGCAAACGTATACGCGCCAGCTCGGGCTTGCCCACATCAACGTACAGCAGGGACCTATTTTCAGCCATAGCGCAATGGTGCTACAGGCTGCCATCCATGGACAGGGCGTTGCACTGGCGAATAACGTCATGGCGCAATCTGAAATTGAAGCGGGCCGGCTGGTATGCCCGTTCAATGATGTCCTCGTTAGCAAAAATGCTTTTTATCTGGTTTGTCATGACAGTCAGGCAGAACTGGGTAAAATAGCGGCCTTTCGTCAGTGGATTCTGTCGAAAGCGGCTCATGAGCAAGAAACTTTTCGTTTTCGTTACGATCAATAAATGAATTTAGGGTAATACCATGACCAGCCGTTTTATGCTGATATTCGCCGCAATCAGTGGCTTTATTTTTGTTGCTCTGGGCGCATTTGGCGCGCACGTGCTGAGCAAAACGTTAGGCGTCGTTGAGATGGGGTGGATCCAGACCGGTCTGGAGTACCAGGCATTTCACACGCTGGCGATTTTTGGCCTTGCCGTTGCTATGCAGCGTCGCATTAGCATTTGGTTCTACTGGAGCAGCGTGTTTATGGCGCTGGGTACCGTACTGTTTAGCGGTAGCCTGTACTGCCTGGCGCTCTCTCATTTACGCCTGTGGGCGTTTGTTACTCCGGTTGGTGGCGTGAGCTTCCTCGCCGGTTGGGTTTTGATGTTGATTGGTGCTATTCGACTTAAACGTAAGGGTGTTGTTCATGAATAAGGTTGCGCTGTATTGCCGCCCTGGGTTTGAGAAAGAGTGCGCAGCGGAGATTACCGACAAAGCCGGGCGTCGTGAGGTGTTTGGCTTTGCGCGCGTCAAAGATAACTCGGGCTACGTGATTTTCGAATGCTACCAGGAAGGCGATGCCGACAAGCTGGCGCGTGAACTGCCGTTCAGTTCGCTGGTGTTTGCTCGTCAGATGATTGTGGTGGGCGAGCTGTTAAAAGATCTGCCGCCGGAAGACCGCGTGACGCCTATCGTCGGCATGCTGCAAGGCGTGGTGGAGAAGGGCGGCGATCTGCGTGTCGAAGTGGCTGACACCAACGAAAGCAAAGAGCTGATGAAGTTCTGCCGTAAGCTCACCGTGCCGCTGCGCTCAGCGCTGCGTGAAGTGAAGGTGCTGGCCGCGTACGAGACGACAAAACGCCCGGTTGTGCATGTGTTCTTTATTGCTCCGGGCTGCTGCTACACCGGTTATTCCTACAGCACCAACAACTCGCCGTTCTATATGGGGATCCCGCGTCTGAAGTTCCCATCCGACGCGCCAAGCCGCTCGACGCTCAAGTTGGAAGAGGCGTTCCACGTCTTTATTCCTGCCGATGAGTGGGATGAGCGTTTGGCTAACGGGATGTACGCGGTCGATCTGGGTGCCTGTCCTGGCGGTTGGACCTATCAGCTGGTCAAACGCAACATGTGGGTCTCTTCCGTCGATAACGGCCCGATGGCGCAAAGCCTGATGGACACCGGGCAGGTCACCTGGCTGCGTGAAGATGGTTTCCGCTACCGTCCAACCCGCAACAACATCTCGTGGATGGTGTGCGATATGGTTGAGCGTCCAGCGAAAGTGGCTGCGCTGATGGCTGAATGGCTGGTCAACGGTTGGTGCCGTGAAACCATCTTTAACCTTAAGCTGCCGATGAAAAAGCGTTATGAAGAACTGTCGCATAACCTTGCATACATCCAGGAAAAGCTTGACGAGCACGGCATTAACGCGCAGATCCAGGCGCGTCAGCTGTATCACGACCGGGAAGAAGTGACCGTTCACGTTCGTCGCCTGTGGGCGGCGGTAGGCGGCCGTCGCGACGAGCGTTAATTCGTTTGGCATTGTCGCTGCGCTTAACGCGACGATGTTAGGTGAGTACGTCTTGATAGTTGCTATCATCACCATCCGACCGCATAGCGCCATCAGTTAATCTGATGGCGCTTTGTTTATCAGGTGTTTGAGTTTAGCGAGCCAGCCGCAGCTGCTGCAAATTGCCGTCGATGTGTAAATCGGTTTGCAGGCGGGCGATATCCCGGCATAAAAATGCCATTTCCCGATGTTCTTCGAGTTTCTTACGCCACTTCTCGGGTACCTCATCCAAACGCGCATACAGTTCTTCCAGCGTACCAAACTGCACCAACAGCTGGGTGGCACTTTTGGCACCGATGCCTGCTACGCCCGGTACTTTTGAACTGCTTATTCCCGCCAGCCCCCAGAAGTCGGGGAGCTGCTGCGCAAGCACGCCAAATTCCTTCTCAATAAACGGCGAATCCAGCCAGCGCTTTTGAAAATAGTCGCGAATCTGTAGCGTGGGCGACAGTAGTTGGCAGTAGCCTTTGTCAGTGGAAACGATGGTTGCCTGATGCCCCGCTTGAGTCACCTTTACCGCCAGCGTGGCGGCTAAATCATCGGCTTCATTTCCGGTTGAAACCCAGCATTGCACGCCGCGCTGTTCGAACGCCGTGCGCAGGGCGGGCATTTCCGCATGTAGCTCGTCAGGCATGGGCGAGCGCCCAGCTTTATAGTCCGGAAGTCGCTGGTGTCGCCAGCCGCTGTTGCGGGCTTCATCGTCGAATACCGCCACCGCATGCGTCGGCTGACTGTGAACAATCAGCAGATCTAACGCGTGCTGGCAGGTCTCCACGCAGGGCGAACCCTGGACGGCGTGAATACGGCGGATTAAGTTTAGCGCGTCAACGATGAGCAAATGAACGGCCACGCTGTGTTCTCCTTAACTGAACGGATGCTAAGGGTAACATTCACGGCCTGGTGAGGCTATTGATGGGGGATAAAACGGGAAGAGGCCTCGCAAAACGAGGCCTCTGGGGGAGTACTTAGTCGCAGGAGACTTTCATCGCTAAACCGCCGCGAGATGTTTCGCGGTATTTAGCGTTCATGTCTTTGCCGGTTTCGTACATGGTTTCGATAACTTTATCGAGGCAGACGCGCGGCTCGCTGGTGCGGCGCAGCGCCATACGTGCCGCGTTCACCGCTTTTACGGAAGCGATCGCGTTACGTTCGATACACGGTACCTGAACCTGACCGGCTACCGGGTCGCAGGTCAGACCGAGGTTGTGTTCCATGCCAATTTCCGCAGCGATACAGACCTGTGCCGGGCTGCCGCCCAGAAGCTCAGCCAGACCGGCTGCAGCCATCGAGCAGGCGACGCCGACTTCACCCTGACAGCCGACTTCTGCGCCAGAGATAGAGGCGTTCATCTTGTACAGTGAGCCAATAGCGCTGGCAACCAGCATATAGCGTGCCAGTGAGTTGGCATTCACTTCACGGATAAACTTGTCGTAGTAGGCCAGTACCGCTGGAACGATACCGCAGGCACCGTTGGTTGGTGCGGTAACAACGCGTCCGCCAGCGGCGTTTTCTTCGTTGACCGCCAGCGCGAACATGTTGATCCAGTCAACCACCGCCATCGGGTCGCTGTTCACTTTGTCCTGGCTAACCAGCATACGACGCAGCGCGGCGGCACGGCGCGGTACGCGCAGTTTGCCCGGCAGTACGCCTTCGGTGGTGGTACCGTGATCGATACCCCCTTTCATCACTGCCCAGACGTCGGCGAAGTGCTTTTCCAGCTCTTCTTTGCTGTGCAGTGCGAGTTCGTTTTGCATCATCAGGCCAGACAGCGACAGCCCGGTTTCCTGACAATGGCGCTGCAGATCTGCGGCGTTTTTGTACGGATACGGTACGGCTACCGGCGCTTCAGACTGCTGACCAAAGTGCTCTTCATCGACAATAAAGCCACCGCCGATGGAATAATAGGTTTTGCTGTAAACCGCTTTGTCGCCCGCCAGCGCGGTGATGCGCATGCCGTTTTCGTGCAGAGACAGGTTGTCAGTATGGAAGTTCATGCACTGGTCAACCGGGAATTCTACTTCGTGCTGACCGTTAGCCAGCAGCAGACGACCGTGGGTGTTCACATCCTGGATAAACGCCGGGATGGCATCGATATCGACCGTATCCGGCAGGTTTCCTGCCAGACCCATAATGATGGCGATATCGGTATGGTGACCTTTACCGGTCAAAGAGAGTGAGCCGTAAACATCGACGACTACGCGAGTGATATCAGTGAGGATCCCACGCGCAATCAAGTCGTCCGTGAATTGTTTGCCTGCTTTCATTGGCCCGACGGTGTGTGAGCTGGAAGGACCAATGCCGATTTTGAAAATATCGAATACGCTAATCATGAGGCGTCCATTGTATAACGAGGTGCGCCGCCCGAGGGCGGCGCAGGGGATTAACTAAACAGAGAGTAGGAGATTGCGGAGATAGCGATAAGACCCATCAGGACAACGAAGACGTTGCTGATGTGACCGCTGTATTTACGCATTGCCGGTACTTTCTGAATTGCATACATCGGCATCAGGAACAGAATCATCGCGATGATTGGGCCGCCCAGGGTCTCAATCATACCGAGGATGCTTGGGTTCAGCGTCGCCACGATCCAGGTGGTGACCAGCATGAACACTGCAGTGATTTTGTTCAGCTTGTTGATTTCGATAGTTTTGCCTTTGCCACGCAGAGACTTGATAACCATCCCGTTAAAGCCTTCACGAGCGCCCAGGTAGTGGCCGAGGAAGGATTTGGTGATAGCGATAATCGCGATGATTGGTGCCATCCATGCGATAACCGGCGCGTTAAAGTGGTTCGCCAGGTAAGACAGGATAGAGATGTTCTGCTCTTTCGCCGCTGCCAGGTCTGCTGGAGACAGGCTCAGTACGCAGCTGAAGACGAAGAACATTACGGTCAGTACCATCATGATGTGAGCGCGAGCCAGAATGGAGGAGCATTTTTTCTCTGCGCCCTGGCCGTACTCTTCACGCTTAGCAACCGCGAAGGAAGAGATGATTGGTGAGTGGTTGAAGGAGAACACCATCACTGGGATTGCTAGCCACAGAGTCATCCACAGACCTTTACCGGTAGAGGCTGCGCTGCTAAAGGACAGCGTTTCCAGCGCCGCACCGCTCCACTGAGGAATCAGGTACAGGGCCAGCACCATCAGTGCGATAACAAACGGGAATACCAGAATGCTCATCGCTTTCACAATCATCTGCTCACCGAAGCGAACGATGGTCATCATGCCGACGATCAGAATCAGCGACAGAAGCGCACGTGGTGGCGGCGTCATATGCAGCTGGTGCGCCAGGAAGCTTTCAACGGTATTGGTGATTGCTACGCTGTAAACCAACAGAATTGGGTAGATAGCGAAGAAGTAGAGCAGGGTAATCAGTTTACCTGCGCCAACGCCGAAGTGTTCTTCAACAACTTCAGTGATGTCTTCGCCCGGGTTTTTGCCGGACAGCACGAAGCGGGTCAGACCGCGGTGTGCAAAGAAGGTCATCGGGAACGCGAGGATAGCCATAATGATAAGCGGGATCATACCGCCTACGCCGGCGTTAATCGGCAGGAACAGTACGCCTGCACCGATTGCAGTGCCGTAAAGACCCAGCATCCACATTGTATCTGTCTTGCGCCATCCGCTAGCAGATTCTGCTGTGACGATAGTGCTGGTTTGAGTGTTTTCCATCTGTATCTCCTGGAGGAAGGAAAAGTGCTAATTTTTTAGTCAAATAAAATAAAAATAACGATAAACACAATATTAAATTTCGTATGCGTTGGTTTTTTTATGATTTTTACCCAACGCCGTTTTTGGCGAGCGCAAATGTACATTTAACTGGTAAATGTATCAGTGATCATGATCGCAAATGTAATAATCCACTTTTGATGTGAGTTATTGCAGGTCTTTACCCTGTGATTAGCTTTTACACGAAAATTTATGGTCGCGAAGGCTAGCATTCGCAGTATGAGCGGTAAATGGGGAAGGGGGTAAATACGATGTTTTTGCTGATAAAAATGGAGAAAGCGGCGTTTTTTAGCGCCTAATCATAACTATCACTGATAATGTGCGGTGAGTCATTGTACGCAAACGATTGGCTACGGTGAATGAAAGTGGATTTTTTTCGGTATGTTTTGGAAATCCCGGCGAAGAATATCGCCGGGAAGGGAGTGAAAAACGCTAAGCGTGCTGCTTAGGCACAGATTTCGTAGCAAGGAATGTAGGCGGAACCCGGTAATTTCATGCGGTGCTGGGCTACGAAGCCCTGCAAAAGTTCGTCCATCCGGCGCATCATCTCTTTATCGCCGTGAATTTTATAAGGCCCGAACTCTTCAATAGCACGAATCCCCATCTCTTTTACGTTGCCTGCCACAATACCAGAGAAGGCGCGGCGCAGATCGGCGGCCAGTACTTCGACCGGCTGGTCTGGATAGAGCTTCAGATTTGCCATGTTTTCGTGCGACGGTTCAAACGGCATCTGCAGATCGGGCGCAATCCGAATCGACCAGTTGAAACTGTACGCATCCCCGGTATCACGGCGGTTCTCTTTCACCAGCGGCATGGCTTTTTTCATCTGCCGCGCCACTTCCACTTCATCATCAATGATGATTTTGTAGTGACGACGTGCGCCTTCGCCCAGCGTATGTACCACGAACTCATCCAGTACGCGGAAGTAGTCGGCGCTCTCTTTCGGGCCGGTAAGAATGAGCGGCAGTACCTGGTCTTTATTCGCCGGGTTCATCAAAATACCCAGCAGGTACAGCAGCTCCTCCGCCGTGCCCACGCCGCCTGGGAAGATGATAATACCGTGGGCAATACGTACGAACGCTTCCAGACGCTTTTCGATGTCTGGCATGATGATAAGTTCGTTTACCAGCGGGTTAGGCGGCTCAGCGGCAATGATGGAGGGTTCGGTCATGCCGATAAAACGGCCTTCTTTGTAGCGCTGCTGCGCGTGGCCGACCGCCGCTCCCTTCATTGGCGCTTCCATCGCTCCTGGACCACAGCCGGTGCAGATATTTAGCTCACGTAAACCTAGCTGATTCCCGACGCGACGGGCGTACAGGTATTCGTTTTCGTTGATCGAGTGGCCACCCCAGCACACCACCATGCTCGGTGCTTCACCAACGTGCAGCGCGCGGGCGTTACGCAGGATCGAGAACACGAGGTTGGTGATATGGGTCGAGCTTTCTAAATCGAGATTCGGGAAACGGACAGAATTATGGATTTGTCCGTAAACAAACAGGATATCGCGCAGGACGGCAAACAGGTTGGCCTGCAGCGAGCGAATGATGCGACCGTCAACGAAAGCCTCTTCCGGCGGATTGATCAATTCAAGTTTGACGCCGCGCTCGCGGCGCAGCACGTTGATATCAAAACTTTCAAAGCGGGATAGCAGCTCTTTGCTGTTATCGGTCAGGCTGCCTGAATTCAGTACGGCCAATGAACAGTTGCGGAACAGTTGGTACAAGTCACTGCTGGCCGTGCGCTTAAGCATGTCCACTTCCAGCTGTGACAACATATCCATCGAGCCTAGCGGGCTAATATGTGTAATCAAGGGAACTCCTTACGGGACGAAAATCGTCTTCCTTAATGATTACAATAGCCTCGCAGGCCCGGTTACGACAACCTCAGGCGCGGAACAATGTGCGCAATATTGAGAAATTGTTCAGATTACTGGCGTACCAGACGTCCAATGGCCGGAACGAAATCGGTATTGGAACGCCACGGGTTAATGTCCAGCCCCCCGCGACGGGTGTAGCGCGCATAAACGCTTAGGCTTTCCGGCGCGCAGAAACGCAGAATGTCATTGAAGATGCGCTCGACGCACTGTTCGTGGAATTCGTTGTGGTGGCGGAAAGAGACTAAATAGCGCAGCAGCTTTTCGCGGTCGATTTGTGGACCACGATACTGAATTTGCACCGAACCCCAGTCTGGCTGGTGGGTTATCAGGCAGTTGGATTTCAGCAGATGGCTGACCAGCGTTTCCTGCACCACTTTCTTACCGGCGGCACCGTCGAGATAGTCGGCATTGAATTGATAGCTCTCAATTTCAATGTCCTGGTTGTCGATGCAGCTCCCGTGGAAGTGGGCAATTGGCTGGCCTTCGACTTCGTCGAGGCGATACAGCGCGACGGTTACTTTGCCCTGCGCGCAGGCGCTGAGATCGCGCTCCAGCGTCTCCTGTACCGCTTCCCAGTTGGCAAAGCGCGTCTGGTTAAAGCTGTTGAGATAGAGCTTAAAGCTTTTTGACTCGACGAGATTCACCGTTTCATGGCTTAACTCGACGTGGCCTACGGCAACCTGCGGCAACCCTTTGGCGTTGAGCCAGGAGAGTTCGTACAACGTCCAGATATCGGCGCCATGGAAAGGCAGCGAGTCGGCATGCAGGCCAAGTGGATCGCGGTTTAAGCTACGCGGCACGCCCTGAAGCAGGCTGGCGTCATAGACATCGCGGTAATCTGTGGTTTTACCCAGCGTCAGGCCAGAGAGGGCCTGATGGTTCTCATAAGAAGACATGTTTCACCGTTATAAAGCAGGTACACTATGGTATCTAGTGTATCCTGGCTAACCTGAAGAGAGAAATTCGTGGATCAGCAGACTGCAGAAGCATTACATGCCTTTACCCAACGCTATTGCGATGCGTGGCAGCGCGACCACAATAGCCTGCCACGCAGCGAGGAGCTCTATGGCATCCCGTCGCCGTGTCAGGTATCGACCACTGATGACGCAGTATTCTGGCAGCCGCAGCCGTTCGACGGCGAGCAAAATGTAAATGGCGTTGAGCGAGCTATGGGTATCGTGGTACAACAACCCATTCACAGTTATTATACCACCCAGTATGCGGGTGATATGCAAGCGCTGTTCATGGGGGAAACCCTAACGTTGCTGCAGGCATGGAGCCCCGACGATTTCTTACGTGTACAGGAAAACCTGATTGGTCATCTGGTTACGCAGAAACGTCTGAAGCTTTCACCAACTCTATTTATTGCGACGCTGGACAGTGAACTGGACGTGATTTCCGTGTGTAACGTGACCGGCGAAGTGGTCAAAGAGACCCTCGGAACGCGTAAACGCCTGCCGCTAGCCTCCTCCCTTGCGAGTTTCCTGACTCAACTTCATCCAATTCTGTAAGACAGTTTGCCCATCACTTTGTGAGAGATCTCTTACACGCATTGTAAGAGATCGCCAGAATGTGAGTAGGATACTCATCCCTTAAGTTTGCTTAATTTTTTATATATCAACAGGCTAGCGTTTTATTTTGCTGATTTCTTATCGTGTAAGCCTTAAGTGTTTTCCTGAGAGCCACTTGTAAGACGAGGCGGAATAGGGGATTCTATCTACGTCGACAGGGAGTCGCACAATGAAGTGAACATCAGGATGATGACACTTCATAGGACACACCGGGAAGGTGATACAAGGAAAGGCTTCAGGATGAAGCGCAGGATCACGCAGGAACGCGTTAAAGGACACCTCCAGGACGGAGAATGAGAGCCAGACAGGATATCTGGTGGATCAGGAAGATCGGGACACACTCAAGGATTGGGTGAAATCACATCGGGGTGGTGTGATGCAGGAAGCAGCCGTTTATGGACGAACAGGTCAGGAGACCATAGGAAAAGTTGTCACGGACGAGCAGGGAGCACCAAAAGTAGCTGGATTGCTGCGAAACGAACCGGGAGCACTGTTTTTACAGTGCTCCCTTTTTTTTGTTCCTCGCCAGCCACTAATGGTATCCTGCGCCCGATTTTGTTTCCTCTGAGGTTTCCATGACACGCCACGACAGCCTACGCGACCAACTCCTGCTTATTGAAACCCTGCTTCGTCAGCATCAGCACTGGCAAGAAACCGCGCCGCATGACAGCGCTTTCGCCAGCGATCAACCTTTTTGCATGGATACGCTGGAGCCGCTCGAGTGGCTGCAATGGGTACTGATCCCGCGTATGCATCAGTTGCTGGATAGCGGAATGCCGCTGCCGAAAGATTTTGCCATCGCGCCATACTATGAAATGGCGCTCGACGCTGCTCATCCGCTGCGCGAGATTATCCTGCCTCCGCTGAGTGAACTGGATACCTTCTTCGCGGGCGACGCGAGCTGATGCTGGAAATTATTTATCAGGATGAATGGCTGGTAGCAGTCAACAAGCCTTCCGGTTGGTTGGTTCATCGCAGCTGGCTCGATCGCGATGAGAAAGTGGTGGTGATGCAGACCGTGCGCGATCAAATTGGTCAGCATGTCTTTACCGCCCATCGGCTCGACAGGCCCACTTCCGGCGTACTGCTGATGGGGCTTTCCAGCGAAGCGGGCCGCCGTTTGTCCCAGCAGTTTGAGCAGCATCTGATTCAAAAGCGCTATCACGCGATTGTACGTGGCTGGCTGACCGATGAAGCCGTGCTCGACTACCCGTTAGTGGAAGAGCTGGATAAAATCGCCGATAAGTTTGCTCGCGAGAATAAAGATCCGCAGCCCGCGGTGACCCACTATCGCGGCCTGGCGACGGTCGAAATGCCGGTGGCCACCGGACGTTATCCGACCACGCGCTATGGGCTGGTGGAGCTGGATCCGAAAACGGGCCGTAAGCATCAGCTGCGCCGCCATATGTCTCATCTTCGTCACCCAATGATCGGCGACAGCAAGCACGGTGATTTGCGCCAAAACCGCAGTGCACTTGAGCATTTTGGCTGTAATCGACTGATGCTGCATGCTAGCCAGCTGTCGCTAACCCATCCGTTTACCGGCGAACCGTTGGTCATTCGTGCCGGGCTGGATGATGTCTGGATGCAGGCTTTATCACATTTCGGCTGGCGCGGACTTCTCCCTGAGAATGAAAGGGTTGAGTTTGTCGCCGACTGCGGTCAGGATGAAGCTATCCAGAAGTAAACAGGGAGTTAAATCATGGCAGAAGTCGGGATTTTTGTAGGCACCATGTACGGTAATTCGCTACTGGTGGCGGAAGAAGCGGAAACCATCCTTACCGGTCTGGGCCATCAGGCAAAGGTCTTTGAAGACCCTATGGTGGCTGATTGGGAAAGTTACACCGGGAAGTACGTTCTGGTTGTGACCTCTACAACCGGACAGGGCGATTTACCTGACAGCATAGTGCCGCTGTTTAACGACCTCCAGGATATGTACCAGCCGCATCTGCGCTACGGCATTATTGCACTGGGAGACAGTTCCTACGCTAATTTCTGCGGCGGCGGTAAACGATTTGATGCGCTGCTACAAGAACAGAGCGCGCAGCGCATTGGCGATATGCTGATGATTGACGCCTCTGAAGACCCGGAACCGGAAAGCGTCTCTAATCCGTGGGTTGAGCAGTGGGCAACATTGCTTAAATAAAAATTATCCGCCTGTCACCGGTACAACAGGTTTGTACCGGTTGCTATTTGTTTGTTAGCCACATCCATCAACAATAATCTCTTTCAATATTGTGCATGTGCACGATGAGCTGCCCTCCATTGCTTCTTATACTGCTTCTAGCCGACGGGCCAGGGCACTGAAGACGTTCGCCCGCCTGCGGCAATCGTTTCAGTTAATAAGGATCACGCGATGACTATTCACTCTTCAACGCCCGTCGTGACGGCCATGCAGGTTATTCCGGTCGCCGGACGTGACAGTATGCTGATGAACTTAAGCGGAGCCCATGCGCCTTTTTTCACCCGTAATATTGTGATTATTAAAGATAATGCGGGTCATACGGGCGTGGGGGAAATTCCCGGCGGAGAGAAAATACGCGCCACGCTTGAAGAGGCCGTTCCCTTTGTGGTCGGAAAATCGCTCGGTCATTATAAAAACGTGCTGAATACGATACGCACGGCGTTTGCCGACAGAGATGCCAGCGGTCGCGGGCTGCAAACGTTCGACCTGCGTACCACGATTCACGTAGTGACCGGTATTGAAGCGGCTATGCTCGATCTGCTGGGGCAGCATCTGGGCGTGAACGTGGCTTCTTTGCTGGGCGAAGGCCAGCAGCGCAGTGAGGTCGAAATGTTGGGTTACTTGTTCTTCGTGGGTAATCGCCAGGCGACGCCGCTGCCATATCAGAGTCAACCTAATGAGAGCTGCGACTGGTATCGTCTGCGTCACGAAGAGGCAATGACGCCGGATGCGGTGGTACGTCTGGCGGAAGCGGCATATGAAAAATATGGCTTCAACGATTTCAAACTCAAAGGTGGGGTTCTGGCCGGAGATGAAGAGGCCGAGTCTATTGTGGCGTTGGCGAAACGCTTCCCTCAAGCCCGAGTTACGCTTGATCCAAACGGTGCGTGGTCGCTGGATGAGGCGATCAAAATCGGCAAATACCTGAAAGGATCGTTGGCCTATGCGGAAGATCCGTGCGGCGCAGAGCAAGGCTTCTCCGGGCGTGAAGTGATGGCGGAATTCCGCCGGGCGACAGGGCTGCCGACCGCAACGAATATGATTGCTACCGACTGGCGTCAGATGGGACATACGCTGGCGCTACAGTCGGTGGATATTCCGCTGGCCGATCCGCACTTCTGGACGATGCAGGGTTCCGTTCGCGTGGCGCAAATGTGTCATGAATTTGGTCTGACCTGGGGCTCTCACTCCAACAACCACTTTGATATTTCGCTGGCGATGTTCACTCACGTTGCGGCCGCCGCACCGGGTAAAATCACCGCTATCGATACCCACTGGATTTGGCAGGAGGGTAATCAACGCCTGACCAAAGAACCGTTCGAGATTAAAGGTGGGATGGTGCAGGTGCCGAATAAACCGGGGTTGGGTGTGGAACTGGATATGGACCAGCTTATGCTAGCCAATGAACTGTATAAAAAATATGGTCTTGGTGCGCGTGACGATGCGATGAGTATGCAGTATCTGATCCCAAACTGGACGTTTGACAATAAACGTCCGTGCATGGTGCGCTAAAATTAATGCCGGTTCCGCAAGGAGCCGGCAGAGTTCTGCACATCATGGTGTGCAGAACTCTGCCGCCAACCCGCTTAAGGACAGCCTATGAAAATTGTTATTGCCCCGGATTCTTACAAGGAAAGCCTGAGCGCGGCTGATGTCGCCAGCGCCATTGAATCAGGGTTTCGGGAGATTTATCCCGATGCCGAGTATGTAAAACTGCCGGTAGCCGATGGCGGCGAAGGAACGGTAGATGCAATGGTCGCGGCGACCCAGGGGCGGGTGATTTCGGTTAATGTGACCGGCCCGTTGGGGGAACCTGTGGCTGGGTTTTACGGTGTGTCGGGCGACGAACGGTGTGCGTTTATTGAAATGGCGGCGGCAAGTGGGCTGGAACTCTTATCCCCGGAGCAACGTAACCCTCTAAAAACCACCTCATGGGGCACGGGGGAGCTGATTCATCATGCGCTCGATCTGGGCGTGAAGCGCATAATCATCGGTTTGGGCGGCAGTGCTACCAATGATGGTGGGGCGGGGATGGTTCAGGCGCTGGGGGCAAAACTGCTGACGGCAGATAATCAGCAAATCCCGTACGGCGGGGCTGGACTGGAAACGCTGGCAAAGATTGATATCAGCGAGCTGGATAGCCGTCTGGCGCACTGCCAGATTGATGTGGCCTGCGATGTGACAAATCCGCTAACCGGCGCGGAAGGCGCGTCGGCGGTGTTTGCTCCGCAGAAAGGGGCGACGGCGGAAATGGTCGTGCAGCTTGACGGCGCGCTGGCGCATTATGCCCGGCGTATTGAGCAGGATTTAGCGATTAATGTGCTGACGCTGGAAGGCGGCGGCGCGGCAGGCGGAATGGGCGCGGCGCTGTACGCCTTCTGCGGGGCAACGCTGCGACCGGGTATTGATATCGTGACCGAAGCGCTGCATCTGGATGCGCTGGTGGCGGATGCCTCTCTGGTAATAACCGGTGAAGGTCGGATGGATAGCCAGACGATTCACGGTAAAGTGCCGGTGGGCGTGGCGCGAGTCGCCAAACGCTATCACATTCCCGTCATCGGTATTGCCGGCAGCCTGACGGCAGATGTTGGTGTAGTGCATCAGCATGGGGTGGATGCGGTGTTTAGCGTTCTCTATCGCATTTGTTCGCTAAATGACGCCTTAGCCCAGGCGGGGGACAACGTGCGTATGGCAGCACGCAATATTGCTGCGGTGGTGAAGATAGGGCAAACGCTGTAGGATTTTCTGGCCGGACGGAGGTTTTGCCCGTTCCGGCCTATATTCTGTCGCCTGGAATACTGTCTACCCCAGTATCTTGCGGGTTTCCCGGGTGACATTATCCATCTCATCCAGCAGTTCCAGCAGCTCTGGTTCCAGATCCTCCGCCGGGGTACCGCTACGCAGCTGTCCCTCAATCAACTGACACAAATGTTTTAACCGCGGTACGCCGCTGTAGCCGCAGCTACCGTGCAGTTTATGAATGGCATCGGCCAGATTTTCTGGTTCTTCACCTACCAGTTGCTCTTCCACTTTGTTGCGGATCTCCGGCAAGAAAGCGACCAGCATTTGCAGCATTTCGCGCGCCAGGTCAGGCTTATAGGCGGCCTGGCGCAGCGCCAGCTGCCAGTCGAGCGTAGCGTTAAGATCAACCGGTGGTTCTATTGGTTCAGGCTCAGAAGGACGTGGCGGAGTATTAACGCCGGGTTTATAGCGCAGCAGTAAATCGTGTAACCGGCTCTCTTCAATCGGCTTGGCCAGATAGTCGTTCATCCCCGCGGCCAGCAGTTTCTCTCTTTGTTCAGCGAGAGCGTGAGCGGTTACGGCTATTACCGGCGTTTGTTGCTGATGCGGAAGCTGACGAATCAGCTCGCAGGCGCGTATGCCGTCGATATCCGGCATCTGAATATCCATCAAAATCAGATCAAACTTCATCTGTTTTGCACATTCAATTGCCTGTTGACCACTTTCACACAGTTCAACGTGCTGCACCTGATCGTCCAGCAATGCGCCAATGAGCTTGAGGTTAGCAGGGTTGTCATCAACCGCCATGACCGTCATCGGCAGGCGATGTTCGATGTTGGGCAGGGTAATTAATGACGGCGCACTGCGGCTGAACTCTAACAGCACCGGCAGCAGTCGGGTGATCGTCAGCGGTTTCAGCAGACAGGCCGCTGCGCCGTTTTTCTTCAGTGATTCAGCATAGACATGGGCGTGGCACGGCAGTGCCAGCACCAGAAGTTCAGTCATCCCCAATGCGGCGTTTAGCTTTTCCTGGTGCATGCTGAGGTCGCGCATCGAGACCGGGACGGCTACCAGCACAATGTCGTAAAACTCGACGGGAAGGGCGGCAATACTGACTGCGTAAACGACATCCAGCGGTGTAGAAGCCAGCATATCCAGCGTGGCCTGAGCCGCCGCTGCGTTGGCTTCCACATAGGCGATGCGCTTGCCTTTCAGGCTACTGGTATCCGGCCCGTCGGACACCACGTTGGGGTTCAGATCGAGATTGATATTAAACCAGAAGGTTGAGCCCCGATTTGGCTGGCTGTGGAAGGAGATATCGCCGCCCATTTCGCGCACCAGTTTTTGGGTGATAACCAGCCCCAGCCCGGTACCTCCGTGGCGGCGGGAAATGCTGGCATCAGCCTGACGGAAGGCCTGGAACAGGCGAGATTGATCGCGCTCAGGAATACCAATCCCGGTATCGCGGATCTGTACCTCTATCTGCACTTTGTTATTACTGATCGCCCGTTGTTCAATCAGCACATCAATGTTGCCGTTCTCGGTGAACTTAATGGCGTTGCCCACCAGGTTGGTCACCACCTGCTGCAGGCGCAGCGGATCGCCAATGACGTTATCCGGGACGTCGTTTTTAATGCTAAGCGTTAATTCCAGCCCTTTATCATGGGCCGAGTGCGCAAGCAGCGTCACCACTTCATCAAGGGAATTGCGCAGCGGGAACGGAATGCTTTCCAGCAACAGTTTACCGGCTTCCAGCTTCGAGAAATCGAGGACGTCATTGATGATAGCCAGCAGGTTGTTTGCTGAACGTTCGATGGTACTGAGATGATCACGCTGGGTCGGATTGAGCTCGGTTTTCAGCGTCAGGCGAGTAAAACCAATTACCCCATTAAGCGGCGTACGCAACTCGTGCGACATATTGGCGAGGAACTCGGATTTGATACGCGCGGCTTCCTGAGCGCGCTTTTTGGCGAGATCCAACTCGACGTTTTGGATCTCCATTTGTTCGAGCGTCTCGCGTAAGTCTGACGTCGCCTGATCGACGTTGTGCTGCATCTCTTCGTGGTAGGCGGCCAGCGACATCGCCATCGAGTTAATGCCATTTTTCAGCATATCCAGTTCGCCGAGCATGAAGCCCTCAACGCGGCTATCAAGCTGGCCGCGTCGAATGCGGTCAACGGTGTTGACCATATTGCGTATCGGCCCGGTGACATCTCGCATCAGTCGCCAGCCGAAGATCAGCGCAATACCGATACAGAACAGCATCATGATGCTGGAAATAAAAATCTCTTTGTATTGCTGCAGGCGCACCGACTTGAGATCCAGCTCCAGTGCCACGTAGCCGAGCATATTCACCGGCGTTTTCGCATCCGACTGGGGGGATTCATCCGGTGAGTAATGCTCCGAAATAATCGGCGTTCGCAGGATCATAATATCGCCATGACGCGTCACGCTTAGCCGCCTGGGGAACGGCATCCCACGCGGTAGCTGAAGTTCTCCCGGATCCAACTGGTAGTTTGAGGTGACGAACAGTTTGTTATGTTCATCATAAACGGAAATCGCCCGTACGATATCGGAGTGACGGCGATGCAATACGCTTATCAACTGACCAATCGATTCACGATTTTGTAAATTCATACCGTATTCGCTGGAGACGGCAAGCGGCTCAATGATGCTGGCGCCGGCGTCTTCCAGTTGACGCTGCAGGTCGTTGTAGCGGTGTACGACGAAGAAGATGCTGAGCAGCAAACCGATTAACACGGTGGGTGCCAGGATCAAAATCATCATTCTTGCACGAAGGCTGTAGTTGGTCATGGAGGTCCGTTGTGGGAGAATCAGGGCAATATATTTGATTGAGAAAAATCTCTACGATGGCGCAATTCTACTCTGCAAAACGGCGCGTGACGACGCGTCAGATCATAACCGTGACAGTCAACGATCTTGATCCCTTCGGGCAAGGTGTGGCGCGCCACAACGGTAAAGCATTATTCATCAATGGGTTACTTCCGGAAGAAAGCGCGGAAATCACCATCACGGAAGATAAAAAACAGTACGCGCGCGGGCAGGTTAAACGCCGTTTGAGCAGCAGTTCAGAGCGCGAAACCCCGCGTTGCCCGCATTTTGGCGTTTGCGGCGGCTGCCAGCAACAGCATGCCTCGGTTGCACTGCAACAGCGCAGTAAACGTTCGGCGCTGAATCGTTTAATGAAGCATGAAGTTGACGCGGTGATTGCCGGTGAACCCTGGGGATACCGTCGTCGTGCGCGGCTGAGCTTGAATTATCAGCCAAAAACCCAACAATTGCAGATGGGTTTTCGCAAAGCCAATTCGAACGAAATCATCGATGTGGTGCAGTGCCCCATTTTGGTGCCCGATCTTGAGGCGCTTTTGCCGGCGATACGCGAATGTTTGACCAGCCTGAAAGGCAAGCGTCAGTTGGGCCACGTGGAGTTAGTGAGCGCCGACAACGGTCCGTTGATGGTGTTGCGCCACACTGCGGCATTAACCGTCGAGGATAAAGAAAAACTGGAACGCTTTTCGCATTCTTCGGGCGTTGCGCTTTATCTGGCGCCGGAAAGCGAGATACTTGAACGCGTTACGGGTGAATCCCCCTGGTATTCCTCAGACGGGCTACGCTTAACCTTCAGTCCGCGCGATTTTATTCAGGTCAATGACGGCGTCAATCAGCAGATGGTGACTACCGCGCTGGCGTGGCTGGATGTCCAGCCAACTGACCGGGTGCTCGATCTGTTTTGTGGGATGGGTAACTTCACGCTGCCGCTCGCGAAACGGGCTGCCAGCGTTGTGGGTGTTGAAGGTGTGCCGGCGCTGGTGGCGAAAGGCCGTGAAAACGCCGTGCAGAACCATCTCCAGAATGTCACTTTCTTCCACGAGAATCTGGAAGAGGACGTCACGCTGCAGGATTGGGCGAAGCACGGTTTTGACAAAGTTTTACTCGATCCTGCCCGTGCTGGCGCGCCGGGCGTGATGCAGCATGTTATAAAATTAGCGCCGACGCGGGTGGTGTATGTGTCCTGTAACCCGGCAACACTGGCGCGTGACAGCGAAGCATTGCTGAGTGCAGGGTACCAAATTCAGCGTCTGGCAATGCTTGATATGTTCCCGCACACTGGGCACCAGGAATCGATGGTGCTGTTTGAGCGTAAGTAATAACTTGGCTTGCCGACTTCGGCAGGCCTGTCCCTGAAAGGAGAGGACAATGGTTGCGGTAAGAAGTGCACATTTAAATAAAGCTGGCGAATTTGACCCACAGAAATGGATCACCAGTCTGGGAATTTCCAGCCAGCAGTCGTGTGAGCGCTTAGCCGAAACCTGGGATTATTGTCGTCGCCAGACCGTGGGGCGTGCTGATGCCGAATTGATGCTGTGGCGCGGCGTGGAGATGGTCGAAATCCTGTCAACGCTGAGCATGGATAACGATACGCTGCGCGCGGCGCTGCTGTTTCCGTTAGTCGATGCTAACGTGGTGAGCGAAGAGGTGCTGAGTGAAAGCGCCGGGCAGTCGGTCGTCACCCTTATTCACGGCGTGCGTGACATGGCTGCTATTCGTCAGCTTAAAGCTACGCATACCGATGCCGTCTCTTCTGAGCAGGTGGACAACGTACGGCGGATGCTGCTGGCCATGGTCGACGACTTCCGCTGCGTGGTTATCAAACTTGCCGAACGTATCGCCCATCTGCGCGAAGTGAAAGATGCGCCGGAAGATGAACGCGTACTGGCGGCCAAAGAATGTACCAACATCTATGCGCCGCTCGCCAACCGTCTGGGCATCGGCCAGCTCAAATGGGAGCTGGAAGATTACTGCTTCCGCTATCTGCATCCGGCAGAGTACAAGCGTATTGCCAAACTGCTGCACGAACGCCGAATTGACCGCGAATCCTACATCAACGATTTTGTTGGCCATCTGCGCAGTGAAATGAAAACCGAAGGGGTGAAAGCCGAAGTTTACGGTCGACCAAAACACATCTACAGCATCTGGCGCAAAATGCAGAAAAAGCACCTCGCTTTTGATGAGCTGTTTGATGTGCGAGCAGTGCGCATTGTGGCCGAGCGTTTACAGGACTGCTACGCCGCGCTTGGGATAGTACATACTCACTATCGCCACCTGCCGGATGAGTTCGACGACTACGTTGCGAACCCTAAACCAAACGGCTACCAGTCTATCCACACCGTGGTGCTGGGGCCGAACGGCAAAACGATTGAAATCCAGATCCGCACCAAACAGATGCATGAGGACGCCGAACTGGGCGTTGCCGCGCACTGGAAATACAAAGAAGGCACCGCCACGGGGCTGCGTTCAGGCTATGAAGACCGTATCGCCTGGCTGCGTAAGCTTATCGCGTGGCAGGAAGAGATGGCGGACTCTGGCGAAATGCTGGATGAAGTACGTAGCCAGGTCTTCGACGACCGGGTGTATGTGTTTACGCCAAAAGGCGATGTGGTTGATTTGCCAGCGGGCTCCACGCCGCTGGATTTTGCCTACCACATTCACAGCGACGTTGGGCATCGTTGCATTGGGGCGAAGATTGGCGGGCGTATCGTACCGTTCACCTACCAGCTGCAGATGGGCGATCAGATTGAAATCATCACCCAGAAACAGCCGAACCCTAGCCGCGATTGGTTAAACCCGAACCTGGGTTATGTCACGACCAGCCGTGGGCGCTCGAAAATTCATGCCTGGTTCCGCAAGCAGGACAAAGACAAGAACGTGCTGGCTGGGCGTCAAATTCTCGACGATGAGCTGGAGCACCTGGGCATCAGTCTCAAGGAAGCGGAAAAACACCTGCTGCCACGTTACAACTTCAATGAAGTTGAGGAGCTGCTGGCGGCCATCGGCGGCGGCGATATTCGTCTCAACCAGATGGTTAACTTCCTGCAGGCACAGTTTAACAAGCCAAGCGCCGCCGAACAGGATGCCGCAGCGCTCAAACAGCTGCAGCAGAAAAGTTACACGCCGCAGAACAATCGCAGCAAAGATAACGGCCGCGTGGTGGTCGAAGGGGTCGGTAACCTGATGCACCATATCGCGCGCTGCTGCCAGCCTATTCCGGGTGATGAAATTGTCGGTTTTATCACCCAGGGACGCGGTATTTCGGTGCACCGGGCGGACTGCGACCAGCTTGCGGAGCTGCAATCACATGCGCCGGAACGTATCGTGGATGCGGTCTGGGGTGAAAGCTACTCGGCGGGCTACTCGCTGGTGGTTCGTGTCCAGGCGAACGATCGCAGCGGGCTGTTGCGCGACATCACCACTATCCTCGCCAACGAGAAGGTGAACGTGCTGGGCGTGGCCAGCCGCAGCGATACCCGGCAGCAGATGGCGACAATCGATATGACTATCGAAATCTACAACCTACAGGTGCTGGGCCGTGTGCTTGGCAAGCTGAATCAGGTGCCTGACGTTATCGACGCTCGTCGTCTGCACGGCGGTTAATCTCAATATCGTAGGTCGGGTAAGGCGTAGCCGTCACCCGACAATTTCCCCGGCAGCGCGCTGCTTGCCGGGACTACGCCTCCATTTCAACAGGATGTAACCATGAATCAAATCGACCGACTGCTCGGGATTATGCAGCGCCTGCGTGACCCGGAAAACGGCTGCCCGTGGGACAAAGAGCAGACGTTTAGCTCCATCGCGCCTTACACCCTCGAAGAAACTTACGAAGTGCTCGATGCCATTGCGCGTGAGGATTTTGACGATCTGCGCGGTGAGCTTGGCGACCTGCTGTTCCAGGTGGTGTTTTACGCGCAGATGGCCCAGGAAGAAGGGCGCTTCGATTTTAACGATATCTGTGCCGCCATCAGCGACAAGCTGGAACGCCGTCATCCGCATATCTTTGGTGATGCCAGCGCCAGGAATAGTCAGGAAGTCCTGACGCGCTGGGAGCAGATTAAAACCGTCGAGCGCGCGGAAAAAGCGCAGCATTCGGCGCTGGATGACATTCCCCGTGCTTTCCCTGCGCTAATGCGGGCGCACAAAATCCAGAAGCGCTGCTCGGCCGTTGGCTTTGACTGGACAACGCTGGGGCCGGTACTCGACAAAGTGTACGAAGAAATTGATGAAGTTATGGACGAAGCCAGGCAGGCAGTGATTGATGAAGCTAAACTGGAGGAGGAGGTTGGTGACCTGCTGTTCGCGACGGTCAATTTATCGCGTCATTTAGGGGTAAAAGCCGAGACCGCATTACAAAAGGCCAATGAAAAATTTGAGCGTCGTTTCCGCGAAGTTGAACGGATTGTCGCCGCGCGGGGCCTGGAAATGACCGGTGTAGACCTGGATGTCATGGAAGAAGTTTGGCAGCAGGTAAAACGGCAGGAATCTGATCTCTAAAGAATTTTTGTGGGGAAGGGCGAAAAGTGCGAAATCTTAAATGACAAGCGCTTGATTTACGTCAAAAACATTTACCCAAAAGGGGCTATTTTCTCACTCCCCATGTTTGTTTCTGCGGCGATTGAGGAGCGAGAATGAAAGTTTGTGGCGCTCGCCATGTTCGGGTATACTACTTTCCCGTCTTGGTTATTCCATCGTTTCACCCTAACTTCTCAGGTCCAGCATGACAACGAACTATATTTTTGTGACCGGCGGGGTCGTATCCTCTCTGGGTAAAGGCATTGCCGCAGCATCCCTGGCAGCCATTCTTGAAGCCCGTGGCCTCAACGTGACCATGATGAAACTGGATCCGTATATTAACGTCGATCCTGGCACCATGAGCCCGATCCAACACGGGGAAGTGTTCGTTACTGAAGACGGCGCTGAAACCGACCTGGACCTGGGTCACTATGAGCGCTTCATCCGCACCAAAATGACTCGCCGCAATAACTTCACTACCGGTCGTATTTACTCGGAAGTCCTACGCAAAGAGCGCCGTGGCGACTATCTGGGCGCGACGGTACAGGTTATTCCGCACATCACTAACGCGATTAAAGAGCGCGTACTGGCCGGTGGCGAAGGTCACGACGTGGTGCTGGTTGAAATCGGCGGCACCGTCGGTGATATCGAATCCTTACCATTCCTTGAAGCTATTCGCCAACTGGCGGTAGATATCGGTCGTGAACACGCGCTGTTCATGCACCTGACCCTGGTGCCTTATCTGGCAGCGGCTGGTGAAGTCAAAACTAAACCGACTCAGCACTCTGTAAAAGAGCTGCTGTCTATCGGTATTCAGCCTGACATCCTGGTTTGCCGCTCCGACCGTGCGATTCCGGCCAACGAACGTGCAAAAATTGCATTGTTCTGTAACGTGCCAGAAAAAGCCGTTATTTCGATGAAAGATGTCGATTCCATTTATAAAATTCCAGGCCTGTTGAAATCTCAGGGTCTGGACGATTATATTTGTAAACGATTCAGCTTGAACTGCCCGGAAGCAAACCTGGCCGAATGGGAACAGGTTATCTACGAAGAAGCAAACCCGGCAGGTGAAGTCACCATTGGTATGGTCGGCAAGTACATTGAACTGCCAGATGCCTACAAATCGGTGATTGAAGCGCTGAAACACGGTGGCCTGAAAAACCGCGTAACCGTAAACATCAAGCTGATTGACTCGCAGGATGTGGAAACGCGTGGTGTCGAAATTCTGAAAGATTTGGATGCTATCCTGATCCCTGGCGGCTTCGGCTACCGTGGTGTTGAAGGTAAAATCGCTACCGCACGCTATGCGCGTGAAAACAAAATTCCTTATCTGGGCATCTGCCTGGGTATGCAGGTTGCGCTGATTGAGTTTGCGCGCAACGTTGCGGGGATGGACAACGCCAACTCGACGGAATTTGTGCCAGACTGTAAGTACCCGGTTGTGGCGCTCATTACTGAATGGCGTGATGAAGAAGGCAATGTCGAAGTTCGTACTGATAAAAGCGACCTCGGCGGCACAATGCGCCTCGGCGCGCAGCAGTGCCAGCTTGGCGATGACAGCCTGGTACGCCAGCTGTACGGCGAACCAACCATTGTTGAACGTCACCGTCACCGCTATGAAGTCAACAACATGTTGTTGAAACCTATTGAAGCTGCAGGTCTGCGCGTTGCGGGCCGTTCCGGTGATGATCAGTTGGTCGAGATCATCGAAGTACCGAATCACCCGTGGTTCGTTGCTTGTCAGTTCCATCCGGAGTTTACTTCCACGCCGCGTGATGGGCACCCGCTGTTTGCTGGCTTTGTGAAAGCCGCTGGCGAGTACCAGAAGCGTCAAGCGAAGTAAGAAAAGTTAGAACGGCAGCGCCCCATGAGGGGCGTTGTTTGTCTGGAGTTTTAGTTTAACTTGTACTGAGGAAAACCTAATGTCCAAAATCGTTAAAATCATCGGTCGTGAAATCATCGACTCCCGTGGTAACCCGACTGTTGAAGCAGAAGTTCACCTGGAAGGTGGTTTCGTCGGTATGGCAGCAGCCCCGTCAGGTGCTTCTACTGGTTCCCGTGAAGCACTGGAACTGCGCGATGGTGACAAATCCCGTTTCATGGGTAAAGGCGTACTGAAAGCAGTTGGCGCGGTAAACGGCCCAATTGCTCAGGCTCTGCTGGGTAAAGACGCGAAAGACCAGGCCGGCATCGACAAGATCATGATCGACCTGGACGGTACTGAAAACAAATCCAACTTCGGTGCTAACGCCATTCTGGCTGTGTCCCTGGCTAACGCCAAAGCAGCAGCAGCTGCCAAAGGCCTGCCACTGTACGCACACATCGCTGAACTGAACGGTACTCCGGGCAAATACTCCATGCCGGTTCCGATGATGAACATCATCAACGGCGGTGAGCACGCTGACAACAACGTCGACATCCAGGAATTTATGATTCAGCCAGTTGGCGCTAAATCCCTGAAAGAAGCCGTACGTATGGGTTCCGAAGTGTTCCACAACCTGGCTAAAGTTCTGAAAGCTAAAGGTATGAACACTGCAGTTGGTGACGAAGGTGGCTATGCGCCAAACCTGGGTTCCAACGCTGAAGCTCTGGCTGTTATCGCTGAAGCTGTTAAAGCTGCTGGTTACACCCTGGGCACGGACATCACTCTGGCGATGGACTGTGCAGCATCTGAATTCTACAAAGACGGTAAATACGTTCTGGCTGGCGAAGGCAACAAAGCTTTCACCTCCGAAGAATTCACTCACTTCCTGGAAGACCTGACCAAACAGTACCCAATCGTCTCCATCGAAGATGGCCTGGACGAATCTGACTGGGATGGTTTCGCATACCAGACCAAAGTACTGGGCGACAAAATCCAGCTGGTTGGTGACGATCTGTTCGTAACCAACACCAAGATCCTGAAAGAAGGCATCGAAAAAGGCATCGTTAACTCCATCCTGATCAAATTCAACCAGATCGGTTCCCTGACCGAAACTCTGGCTGCGATCAAAATGGCGAAAGACGCTGGCTACACCGCTGTCATCTCTCACCGTTCTGGCGAAACTGAAGACGCTACCATCGCTGACCTGGCTGTTGGTACCGCTGCAGGCCAGATCAAAACTGGTTCTATGAGCCGTTCTGACCGCGTTGCTAAATACAACCAGCTGATTCGTATCGAAGAAGCTCTGGGTGAACACGCTCCGTACAACGGTCGCAAAGAGATCAAAGGTCAGGCATAAGCCTGCTCTTTCTCTGATGTGAAAATGCCAGCCCTCGGGCTGGCATTTTTTTTATTTAAAATCGACGGCCATCTGCTGTGGAATCGACAGCCCACGAGTGGTCTGCACGCAGCGACCAATGTAGTCGGTAAAGCGAGGCGGCTTGGGCATTCCCATGCTCAGTAGCTTATCATTGCTAAAGCGGACGTTGAGCGTGGCAAACGCGCCGTACAGGCGCATGGCTTTGAGCATCAACCGCTCGTTGCAGGGGCCAAAAATGGTTTTCAGCTCGCGGCGCATTTTTACCAGCGTTTCATAGCTCACCTGCGCATATTTATCACCAACCGGCGCCTGCTCCAGCGCAGCGGCCATGGCATTGTCGATATCACCAAACCTGACGCTGTTTTCTTCCCCGGCGGAAATATGCACCACTTCCCCCCGAGCGATGGGGGCGTTAAGCAGCATCAACAGCGCGCTGGCACAGTAATCCACTGGAATGACATCGATCCGGTCTTCCATGGAGCACATGAATTTTTGCAGCATCAGCCCCATGCTGAAAACCCAAAAAATACTGCTGGAGGGCTGGCAACCGTGGTGAGTATGACCCACCACAATCGATGGCCGAGCAATCACCAGCGGCAGCGTCGGGCAGCGTTGTCGCATCAACTGCTCAATGGTGGATTTGGAGTGGGTGTACTCGACAAGATGCTCTGCGCGTTCGCGAAGTACCGCATTTTCTGCCACCAGAGTATCTGGCTGTGGCGAGCAGGACATTGCCGTACCGACGTGTAAAAAGCGCTGTAGCCCATCTACCTTCGCCATTCGCTGGGCAAACAGCAGCGTGCCTTCGACATTCACTTTCCAGATCAGTGGATTATTGCCAAATGAGGCCACGGCTGCGCAATTAAGTACATGAGTGACCTGCTCGAGGCGTGGGTCAGTCAGAAAGTCTTCTGGAGAGGCCAGATCGCCGAGCAGGATATTCTGTGTGCCTAATTGCGCCAGTTTAGCCTCATCGACGTTGAATTTACGCATGTTCTCCTTAACCCGCTTAACCGCAGCGTCACCGTCATGTGCGCGTACTAATAGCAGCAGGTTAACGCCATCCATGCTATTGATGATTTCTTCCAGCACCGCTCCACCCAGAAAACCGGTAACGCCTGTGATTAATAATGTATTCATGAGTATTTTCTCATCATGGTTGGTTTGCGGATTCTAGGATGAGAAAAGTAAACGGCGATTAAATAAATAGCGGGAGATTTAAGGGGAGTCTTAAGCTTATTTTAAGATTGGCTTGTTATCTGGATTACATTCGACAGTTAATTATCTCAAAAGATTCAATGTAAATTTATATCGTTGTTTTTATTGATTTTTACAATCTTTATTGTTATTTCAAAAGTGTAAAAACAAACATTCTTTGTTACATCAAAGACATTGGGTTTTCGTTTTTGAAATGGATTTTTTATGGCTGAAAAAACATGAATTAAAGATGTGAAGTGTTTATGCTGATTTAATTTATTAAGTTGAGTAATAAAACAATCAACAGACCGACAACGGAGTTGTTAATTTTGAAAGCCCCAGAGTGATAAAGCTATTTTTAATGGATATAGCTGGGAGCAAGAGTCCGGAATGCGACTCATAGAACATTGTCAGCCCGTTGCGCAAGAAGTGCGAGGGATCGTTGGCGCGAAGTATGCAATAATAACGGTTTACTACTACTGAAGAGTTGATGATGCAGTACCCGATTAACGAAATGTTCCAGACCCTGCAGGGTGAAGGCTATTTTACCGGCGTCCCCGCCATTTTTATTCGTCTACAGGGATGCCCAGTGGGCTGTGCCTGGTGTGATACCAAACATACCTGGGAAAAGCTAAGCGATCGGGAAGTGTCTCTGTTCAGTATTCTGGCGAAAACCAAAGAGAGCGATAAATGGGGCGCGGCGAGCAGTGAAGATCTGCTGGCGATTATTGGCCGTCAGGGCTGGACCGCGCGCCACGTGGTGATCACCGGTGGTGAGCCTTGCATCCACGATTTAACCCCGTTAACGGAGCTATTCGAGCAAAACGGCTATAGCTGCCAGATTGAAACCAGCGGCACCCATGAAGTGCGCTGCAGCCATAATACCTGGGTGACCGTGTCGCCGAAGGTCAATATGCGCGGTGGTTATGATGTGCTGTCGCAGGCGCTGCTCCGTGCCGATGAAATCAAGCATCCGGTTGGCCGCGTGCGTGATATTGAAGCGCTGGACGAACTGCTGGAAACGCTCTCCGACGATAAGCCACGCATCATTGCGCTGCAGCCTATCAGCCAGAAAGAAGATGCCACCCGTCTGTGTATTGAAACCTGTATTGCACGCAACTGGCGACTGTCGATGCAGACGCACAAGTATTTGAATATCGCCTGATGATAGTTGCCCGAAGTCGGCATATTGTGTCGACTTCGGGAACCATATCATTCACATACTATTTCGCAGCATCGTTCATCACTTTTGAGAACGTATCCATCGGGCAGAAACCGTTGGCATCAACCGGGCAGCCTTTCAGTGCCAGCGTGACGCGCTGCGGTGGGGTTTTCAGCGTCAGTTTCTCGGTGTTACGTAGCTGATCCGCGCTTTGATAGACGTACTCAATTTTCATCAGCTCACGGTTATCTTTCGTATCATGCCAGCGCTGGAAAACAATTTTCCCACCGATAGGTGTACGCTCATATTGTCCCGGCAGCGTATAGGTATCGAAATTCAGCGCAGTTAACAATGACGCGATATTGGAGTCATGTCCGACAAGAACGGTGATTTTTGGCGTTTTTGCGGCATCGGTCACCAGCGCATTATCAATGTATTTCACCAGTGGCTTTGCCACATTTCGCGCGACTTCCGCAGAGGTAAACAGGCTATCCTGATAGCCGTTTTTCAGTTGCGACAACACGCGCCATTGTTGGTCGGTTTTAATTTCACCCCACGCTACCTGATCAAGCGGGAATCCTTCGTAATATTGCAATGTAAAGGCGTCAACCAGCGAGTTGCCGATGGCCAGCGGGCCTTTCACCCCGGGCTCTTTTTGGTAGTTGGCGCTAAAGCTATCTTTAGCATCGCTCAACGAACACGCTTGTTTTTCTTTGCAGGCCGGTGAGTTTTGGTAATCCGTAATCTGCGACAGCAGCTTGTAGCTCTCATCAAGCTTCAGGCTTTGGCGCTCTTTTTCCATCGCCTGGACCGCGCTTTCGCGGAAGGTTGCGGACTCATCGGTGATGACCGGGTTAAAGGTCGGGTCCATGGTACCCATTTTATCCTGGTGATGAACGACGATGTCACAGCCAGGGAAAGCGCCATTGATAAAGAATTGGGCGGTGGCGACGGTACGTTGCAGACTATTGGCGTAGGTGTAAACCGTCTCGGGGGCTGGGCATTCACCGCTAGTCACTAACCCCTGCTGCGCCAGCCACTCGCGCATATAATGGCCCATATAGACCTCCAGCACGCCGCCTTTGGTGGTCAACTGGCCACCGGGGACTTCCCATTCTGGCCAGCTTTTTGGCGTGGACTGCTGAAGCACGCTGCCGTTGGTCGCCAACGGTGCACGAAGGTTATGGCGACTCATCATGAGAACTTGCTGGAGTTGGTAGCCATCCGGTGGTGTCTGTGTCTGTGCCTGGGCTGCGGCAGAAACGAATAACAGAGCGGGCACTATCGCGGCAAGAAACGTTTTCTTCATCCCTATTTCCTCATTATGTATTGACCAACCCAATGAGTCTGGCACAACTTCACCCTTTTTCCGGGTCACGTGCCGCATAATGAAAAATTAGATAAATGAATGTGATAGCGAAAGGAAGGAAGGGGCGGGGGAGTCGCGAATGGGCTCCCCGCGCGCGGGCGAAATCATTCGCCGCGATAGACGCAGCCTGCTGTGCAGGTTTCTTTTACCATCACTGCGCTCAGCAACGGCACAACCGGTTTTACCTGTTCCCAAATCCAGCGGGACAGCACTTCGCTGGTCGGATTCTCAAGGCCCGGAATATCGTTCAGATAATAGTGATCCAGACGATCGTAGGTCGGCTTAAATGCCGCCTTCAGTTCGGCGAAATCCATGATCCAGCCAGTATGCGGATCGACTTCACCGGTGATCTCAAGACGCACCATAAACGAGTGCCCATGCAAACGCCCGCACTTATGTCCTTCCGGTACGTGCGGCAGGTGGTGGGCGGCTTCGAAGGTGAAATCTTTAAACAGTGTAGTGGACATCATGAACTCTCAGTCTTGCGGAAAAAAACGCCGCATAGTACCGGAAAGCACATTTTTCTGCATTAACTAAAACGGCCAAATAGGCAACGAGTACAAAATTCACGCGCAATGACAATTATTTTTTAACTATATCAATAAGTTATTCAACCTGTTTTATCGTTATAAACTACCAGAAAAACAGGTTAGTCCATTTGGTTATTTGATATTTCTATCCCTTCTTTAATTGTTATTATCGTCGTCGTTAACCTTACATTCAGTTTATCCGTAGTTCTTCAGATTGCAGATGCGTTGGCCGCGTTCGTTCACCCCAGTCACGTACTTTTGTACGCTCCCGGGGATTCTCTCCCTCGCCGCCTTTCTGCAATCCGAATAATTTAGGGTTTCGTTTTTCTTGTTTAGAAAACCGCTTTGCTACTGGAACATAACAACGCATGACAACACAGTCTCCCCCTTCAGCTTTGCTTCCGCTTAATACGGAACAGCTGGCTCGCCTACAGGCGGCAACCACTGATTTATCACCAACCCAGCTTGCCTGGGTTTCCGGCTACTTTTGGGGCGTGCTTAATCAGCAGCCAGGTGCCGCGGCGTTAACCCCGACGCCGACCGCTGTTGAAGCGCCGGCCATTACGCTTATCTCCGCCTCGCAAACGGGCAACGCCCGCCGGGTTGCCGAAGCGCTGCGTGATGACCTGCTGGCAGAAAAACTGAACGTGAACCTGGTGAACGCCGGGGATTATAAATTCAAACAAATCGCGTCAGAAAAACTGCTGGTTATCGTGGCTTCCACACAGGGTGAAGGGGAAGCGCCGGAAGAAGCCGTTGCACTGCATAAGTTCTTGTTCTCGAAAAAAGCGCCGAAGCTCAACGGTACCGCCTTTGCGGTGCTGGGCCTTGGCGATACCTCTTATGAATTCTTCTGCCAGGCCGGTAAGGACTTCGACAGCAAGCTGGCCGAGTTAGGGGGTGAGCGCCTTCTCGACCGTGTGGATGCCGATGTGGAATTCCAGCCTGCGGCAGCCGAATGGCGCGCGCGTCTGGTCGAGGTACTGAAAGCTCGCGCTCCGGCAGCGCCGTCGGTTGCCGTCGCGGCAAGCGGCGCAGTGAATGACATTCATAGCAGCCCGTATACCAAAGAAGCGCCGCTGACCGCGTCATTGTCGGTAAACCAGAAAATTACCGGCCGCGATTCAGAAAAAGACGTTCGCCATATTGAAATCGATCTCGGTGATTCCGGTCTGCGCTATCAGCCGGGCGATGCGCTGGGCGTGTGGTACCAGAATGATCCTGAGCTGGTCAAAGAACTGGTTGAGCTGCTGTGGCTGAAGGGTGATGAGTCCGTCACGGTCGAGGGGAAAACTCTGCCGCTCGCTGAAGCGCTGCAGTGGCACTTCGAACTGACGGTGAACACCGCCAATATCGTAGAAAACTACGCCACGCTGACCCGCAGTGAATCGCTGCTGCCGCTAGTGGGCGATAAGGCGCAGCTGCAGCAGTATGCGGCAACGACGCCAATCGTCGATATGGTGCGTTTCTCCCCGGCACAGTTGGATGCCGAAGCGTTAATTGGCCTGCTGCGTCCATTGACGCCTCGCCTGTACTCTATTGCTTCTGCACAGGCGGAAGTAGAGAGCGAAGTGCACGTCACCGTTGGCGTGGTTCGCTATGATATCGAAGGACGCACCCGTGCAGGTGGCGCTTCCAGCTTCCTCGCCGACCGTGTGGAAGAAGAGGGCGAAGTGCGCGTGTTTATCGAGCACAACGACAACTTCCGTCTGCCCGCCAACCCACAAACGCCGGTGATTATGATTGGCCCAGGTACCGGCATCGCACCGTTCCGTGCCTTTATGCAGCAGCGTGCTGCCGATGGCGCGGAAGGTAAAAACTGGCTGTTCTTTGGCAACCCTCACTTCACCGAAGATTTCCTTTATCAGGTTGAGTGGCAGCGTTACGTGAAAGAAGGCGTACTGAGCCGTATTGATATGGCCTGGTCTCGCGATCAAAAAGAAAAAGTCTACGTACAAGACAAACTGCGCGAACAGGGTGCAGAGCTGTGGCGCTGGATTAATGATGGTGCCCACATTTATGTCTGCGGCGACGCCAATCGCATGGCGAAAGACGTTGAGCAGGTATTGCTGGAAGTGATTGCTGAATTCGGTGCAATGGACATCGAAACGGCAGATGAATTTTTAAGTGAGCTGCGCGTTGAGCGCCGTTATCAGCGAGATGTCTACTAATGAGCGAAAAATACCCAGGGCCTTTAGTGGTCGAAGGCAAATTGACTGACGCCGAGCGCATGAAGCGTGAGAGTAACTTCCTGCGCGGCACCATCGCGGAAGATCTTAACGATGGTCTGACCGGCGGCTTCCACGGCGACAACTTCCTGCTGATCCGTTTCCACGGCATGTACCAACAGGATGATCGTGATATCCGCGCTGAACGTGCCGCACAGAAGCTGGAGCCGCGCCACGCGATGCTGCTGCGCTGCCGCCTGCCGGGCGGGGTTATTACGCCGACCCAATGGAAGGCGATTGATAAATTTGCTGCCGATAACACCATCTACGGTAGCATCCGCCTGACTAACCGTCAGACGTTCCAGTTCCACGGTATTCTGAAAAAGAACGTTAAGCCGGTGCACCAAATGCTGCACTCGGTCGGTCTTGATGCGTTGGCGACCGCGAACGACATGAACCGTAACGTGCTCTGTACCTCCAACCCGTACGAGTCTCAGCTGCACGCTGAAGCCTACGACTGGGCGAAGAAGATCTCTGAACACCTGTTGCCGCGTACCCGCGCTTATGCGGAGATCTGGCTCGATCAGAAGAAAGTGGCAACTACCGACGAAGAGCCTATCCTTGGTGCGACCTATTTGCCGCGTAAGTTTAAAACTACCGTGGTGATCCCGCCGCAGAACGATATCGATCTGCATGCCAACGACATGAACTTCGTGGCAATCGCGGAAAACGGCAAGCTGATAGGCTTTAACCTGCTGGTGGGCGGCGGTTTATCTATCGAGCACGGTAACAAGAAAACCTACGCCCGGACGGCGAGTGAGTTTGGCTTCCTGCCGCTGGAGCACACCCTGGCGGTGGCGGAAGCGGTGGTGACCACTCAGCGCGATTGGGGTAATCGTACCGATCGTAAAAACGCCAAAACCAAATATACCCTTGAGCGCGTTGGCGTCGACACCTTCAAAGAGGAAGTGGAGCGCCGTGCGGGGATCAAGTTTGAGCCGATTCGCCCGTACGAATTCACCAGCCGTGGCGACAGAATCGGCTGGGTTAAAGGGATCGACAAAAACTGGCACCTGACGCTGTTCATTGAAAACGGCCGTATTCTGGATTACCCAGGCCGCCCGCTGAAAACCGGGCTGCTTGAGATTGCCAAAATCCACAAAGGCGATTTCCGTATTACCGCCAACCAGAACCTAATTATCGCCAGCGTACCGGAAAGCCAGAAGGCGGCAATCGAGAAGCTGGCGCGTGACCACGGGCTGATGGATGCGGTGAAACCGCAGCGTGAAAACTCGATGGCCTGCGTGTCCTTCCCGACCTGTCCTTTGGCGATGGCGGAAGCTGAACGTTTCCTGCCGTCATTCACCGACAAAGTGGAAGCGGTGCTGGAAAAACACGGCATTCCTGACGAGCATATCGTGATGCGCGTGACCGGCTGCCCGAACGGCTGTGGCCGTGCGATGTTGGCGGAAATTGGTCTGGTGGGGAAAGCGCCGGGTCGCTACAACCTGCATCTTGGTGGCAACCGCAGCGGGTCACGAATTCCGCGTATGTATCGGGAAAATATTACCGAGCCAGAAATCCTTGGTTCGATTGACGAACTGGTTGGGCGCTGGGCGAAAGAGCGCGAAGCGGGTGAAGGCTTCGGCGACTTTACGGTGCGTGCGGGCATCATTCGCCCGGTGCTCGATCCAGCGCGAGATTTCTGGGAATAACCTGAATTGCCGGATGGCGGCATGAATTTCTTATCCGGACTACTCTCTGCGTAGGCCGGATAAGCGAAGCGCCATCAGGCAAGGCAAACAGTGAGGAAGCTATGTCCAAACTCGATCTACACGCGCTAAACGAAATGCCTAAAGTCGACCGCGTTTTGGCGCTGGCGGAAACCAACGCGCAGCTGGAAAAGCTGAGTGCCGAAGAGCGTGTGGCCTGGGCGCTGGAAAACCTGCCCGGCGAATATGTACTCTCTTCCAGCTTTGGGATTCAGGCTGCGGTGAGTCTGCATCTGGTGAATCAGATTCGCCCGGATATCCCGGTTATCCTTACCGATACCGGCTATTTGTTCCCGGAGACCTATCAGTTTATCGATGAGTTAACGGACAAACTCAAACTCAACCTGCAGGTCTTCCGCGCGAAAGAGAGCGCCGCCTGGCAAGAGGCGCGCTACGGCAAGCTGTGGGAGCAGGGCGTTGAAGGCATTGAGAAATACAATGACATCAACAAAGTTGAGCCGATGAATCGGGCGCTGGAACAGCTGAATGGGCAAACCTGGTTTGCCGGTCTTCGCCGCGAACAGTCCGGCAGCCGTGCGACGCTGCCGGTGCTGGCTATCCAGCGTGGGGTGTTTAAGGTGCTGCCGATCATCGACTGGGATAACCGGACGGTCTACCAGTACCTGCAAAAACACGGCCTGAAATATCACCCGCTGTGGGATCAGGGCTACCTGTCGGTAGGCGATACCCATACTACCCGTAAATGGGAGCCGGGGATGGCTGAGGAAGAAACACGCTTCTTTGGCTTAAAACGCGAGTGTGGTCTACACGAAGGTTAAGCCAAACTGTAAAAATTCAGCGCCTCCTGCTTTATCGCCGGGGGCGTTTTTTTTACTGTGCGAGCATGCTTCCAGTTTCGACGTCAGGCTACATGAGGCCCTGCGGGATGGTTATAGAATCTCACCGGGTGCTTGAGGCTTTTTGGGCTTTGGGCATTTTTCAGGGTTCCAGAAAGACGAAAGCCCCAGGCGATATTTCTATCAACCTGAGGCCAGCGTATGAACCCAGACAGTTCAAATGTTAGCCTCTTCTTTGCAGGGAGGCAAGATATGCTGACAAAGTACGCCCTGGTGGCAATCATTGTGCTGTGCGCAACGGCATTAGGATTCACGCTGATGGTGCGCGATTCGCTGTGCGAATTGAGTATCCGGGAGCGGGGTATGGAGTTTAAGGCTATTCTCGCTTACGAACCGAAGAAGTAGCAATCACGCGGGGAGAAATCCCCGCGTATTGACTGTTGAGCTTTATCCTCAGCACCCATCCGTACTAGCTGCGTTTCTCCGCCTTTGCCAGTTCGCGCATTAGCGGCATCATTACCCGTACCACCTCGCGGCTACGGCGTTCAATTCGTCCCGGTAGCGCTTTATCAAGATATTGCTGGTTATCGAGATGGGCGTTATGCCAGCTGGTGCCATCCGGGAAACTGGCGCTTTTTGCCCGCTGCTGGAAGCCGTCTTTTTTGCCCAGCGACCAGTTGGTGGCCTCAACGGAAAGCACCGGGATCCCCGCTTTATCAAACACGTCGGCATCATTACAGCAGCCAGTTCCTTGTGGATACTGGGGATTTAGCCCGGGGTTCGTTGCTGCGGCAATACCGCGGCTGTGAGCAATCGTCAGCGCGCGGTCGCGGGTCAGTTTACGTACCGAGGCCGGGGTTTTTACGCCGCTGTTAAAATAGATTTTGTCGCCCACGACGAGGTTATCGAGGTTAATCACCAGCAGCGTATTTTTCTTCTCGCCGCTGCTCATGCGCTTTAACAGATTCTCGGCACCGAGTTTTCCTTCCTCTTCACCGCTGGTAGCGATAAAGCGGATCCCATATTGCGTGGGAATGTTTTTAAAGCGTTCAGCCAGTTCCAGCATCACGCCAAGGCCCATCGCATTGTCGTCGATACCCTGAAGCGTTAGGCCGCCGAGATTTTTCTCTACGTCGCTGTCGCTGTGGGGTGCATAGGTGTCGAGATGTGCCATCACGATAATTTGCTGGCTGGATTTGCCTTCATGCGCCGCGATAACGGTACTCCCCGTTATGTTATGCCAGTTTTTACGGTTGTCTTTGCTGGTATAGATGTAGCGGCTGCTGAAGGTGCGGATATCGCTCTGGTAGCCCATTTGGGCGAACTGCTGGCGAATGTAGTCCGCAGAGAGCATCTCAGCGGGTGTACCGGTGATTCGGCCAGGGAAATAGGTGGCGATATAACGAGCCTGAGTATTGGCGATGGTGCCCAGCGGGGCGGTTGCCGCGTGCGCCGGGAGAGTAATACATACGCCGAGCGCCAGGGCTGCCATGCAGTGGCGCAGTGCGGAGAACATAGGTAATCCTTACAACAGAGCAAAAAGATAGACGCGCCTAGTATGAAACCGTGGTTTTCATTACACAATTTCAAATGCTCTTAAATGCCGGAAAAATAGCGTGTTAAGCACTTTTTGACATTTGCTTTTCTATCCCGTTATTCCTTTCAGTAACAACTCATTCCTTTTCGTAATTTCATTTGGTCTTAGCCTCCCCCTATAGTCCCTCTATTGCTGATTGTTAGCGAGTTGTAGCACCCACCCGCAATAACAAACAAACCGTGCGAACGACGCTAGCAAGCCCCAACACACAACAGACATGCGATGAATCAGGCTTAAGGAATGGTTATGGACCAAAAACGACTTACTCACCTGCGGCAACTGGAGGCGGAAAGCATCCATATCATCCGTGAGGTGGCCGCCGAATTCTCTAATCCGGTGATGATGTACTCCATCGGTAAAGATTCCAGCGTAATGCTGCATCTGGCGCGCAAGGCGTTTTACCCAGGCTCGTTGCCGTTCCCGCTGCTGCACGTGGATACCGGCTGGAAATTCCGCGAGATGTACGAATTCCGTGACCGCACCGCCAAAGCCTACGGCTGTGAGTTACTGGTGCACAAAAACCCGGAAGGGGTGGCGATGGGGATCAACCCGTTTGTCCACGGTAGCGCCAAACATACCGATATCATGAAAACCGAAGGGCTGAAGCAGGCGCTGAATAAATACGGTTTTGACGCAGCCTTCGGCGGCGCACGCCGTGATGAAGAAAAATCACGAGCCAAAGAACGTATTTACTCATTCCGCGACCGTTTCCACCGCTGGGACCCAAAAAACCAGCGCCCGGAGCTGTGGCATAACTACAACGGCCAGATTAACAAAGGGGAAAGTATCCGCGTCTTCCCGCTTTCTAACTGGACCGAGCTGGATATTTGGCAGTACATCTACCTGGAAAATATTGAGATCGTTCCACTGTATCTGGCCGCCGAGCGCCCGGTACTGGAACGTGACGGCATGCTGATGATGATCGATGACGACCGGATCGATCTGCAGCCGGGTGAAGTTATCAAAAAACAGATGGTGCGTTTCCGTACCCTGGGCTGCTGGCCGCTGACCGGCGCGGTAGAGTCTGACGCGCAGACGCTGCCGGAAATCATCGAAGAGATGCTGGTCTCGACCACCAGTGAACGTCAGGGGCGCATGATTGACCGCGACCAGGCTGGCTCCATGGAGCTTAAAAAACGTCAGGGTTATTTCTAAGGAGCCGCCATGAACACCACTATTGCACAACAAATTGCCGATGAAGGCGGGGTTGAAGCGTATCTGCATGCCCAGCAGCACAAAAGCCTGCTGCGCTTTCTGACCTGCGGCAGCGTGGATGACGGTAAAAGTACGCTGATTGGCCGCCTGCTGCACGACACTCGACAGATTTATGAAGATCAGCTGTCATCGCTGCACAACGACAGCAAGCGTCACGGGACTCAGGGTGAGAAACTCGACCTGGCGCTGCTGGTGGATGGTCTCCAGGCCGAGCGCGAGCAGGGTATTACCATTGACGTGGCTTATCGCTATTTCTCCACCGAAAAACGCAAATTTATCATCGCCGATACCCCGGGGCATGAGCAGTACACCCGTAACATGGCGACCGGTGCATCCACCTGTGACCTGGCAATCCTGCTGATTGATGCGCGCAAAGGCGTGCTTGACCAGACTCGTCGCCACAGCTTTATTTCGACGCTGCTGGGTATCAAACACCTGGTGGTGGCGATTAACAAAATGGACCTCGTCGGTTATAGCGAAGAGACCTTTAACCGCATTCGCGAAGAGTATTTAACCTTTGCAGAACAGCTGCCGGGGAATCTGGATATCCGCTTCGTACCGCTTTCTGCACTGGAAGGCGATAACGTGGCGAGCCAAAGCGCGAATATCCCATGGTACAGCGGCCCAACGCTGCTGGAAGTGCTGGAAACCGTGGCGATTCGCCGCACGGTAGATACTCAACCAATGCGTTTCCCGGTGCAGTACGTCAACCGTCCAAACCTCGATTTCCGTGGATTCTCCGGCACCATTGCTTCCGGCTGCGTGAAGGTGGGGCAACGTATTAAAGTGCTGCCATCGGGCGTTGAGTCCAGCATTGCGCGCATTGTTACCTTTGACGGCGACCTGCAAGAGGCTGGGGCGGGTGAAGCTGTAACGCTAGTGCTCAAAGATGAAATCGATATTAGCCGCGGCGACCTGCTGCTCGATGCGCAGGACACGCTGCCATCGGTACAACGCGCCTCCGTCGATGTGGTGTGGATGGCTGAACAGCCGCTGGCCGCCGGGCAAAGCTACGACATTAAAGTTGCTGGCAAGAAAACCCGCGCTCGCGTGGACGGTATTCAATATCAGGTGGATATCAACAACCTGACTCAGCGTGACGTTGACGCGCTGCCGCTGAACGGCATTGGCCTGGTCGATCTCACTTTTGATGAGCCGCTGGTGCTCGACAAATATCAGGAGAATCCGGTGACCGGTGGTCTGATCTTTATCGACCGCTTAACTAATGTTACCGTCGGTGCCGGTATGGTTCGTGAGCCAAATACCGAGGTAACTGGCGTGGCGTCTGAGTTCAGCGCTTTTGAGCTGGAACTTAACGCGCTGGTTCGCAAGCACTTCCCACACTGGGGCGCGCGCGATTTGCTGGGAGGGAAATAATGGCTCAGCATGACGAAAACGTCGTCTGGCACGCCCATCCCGTCACCGCGCAGCAGCGTGAACAACTCCACGGTCATCGTGGGGTTGTGCTGTGGTTCACCGGGCTTTCGGGCTCGGGGAAATCGACCGTCGCCGGAGCGCTGGAGGAAGCGCTGCATCAGCTTGGCGTGAGTACCTACCTGCTGGATGGTGATAACGTACGCCATGGCCTGTGCAGCGATCTCGGGTTTACCGACAGCTGTCGTAAAGAGAATATTCGCCGCGTTGGTGAAGTGGCGAAACTGATGGTGGATGCGGGACTAGTGGTTCTAACCGCCTTTATTTCGCCGCACCGTGCTGAGCGTCAGATGGTACGCGAGCGGGTAGGGGACGACCGTTTCTTTGAAGTCTTTGTCGATACCTCACTGGCGACCTGTGAGGCGCGCGATCCTAAAGGATTGTACAAAAAAGCGCGTGCCGGTGAACTGCGGAATTTCACCGGGATTGATTCAGCATATGAATCTCCAGAGCAGCCTGCTATTCATCTTGATGGTGAACAATTAGTAACAAATTTGGTTGCGCAATTATTAGATCTACTGAGGCAGAGCGATATTATCAGATCCTGAAAAGGTACCGGAGTTTGCTGACTCCGGCCTAACAGGATTAATTATGCGTAATACTCAGAACCTCAACGTGGCCCAAACAGAGCCACTCGCCCCCACCTATGATGAAACCACCTGGTCTCTGTCAGGGGCGTTTGTCGGCTTCGTCGCGTGGTTGATGGCGCTGGGGATCCCCTATCTGCACTATGGCAATAACACGCTATTCTTCTTTCTGTACACATGGCCTTTTTTCCTGGCACTGATGCCCGTAGCGGTAGTTATCGGTGTGGCTTTTCACTCCCTGGTGAAGGGCAGGCTGCGTTATACCATTGTGACAACCCTGGCAACGGTTGCCTTACTGTGTGGTTTGTTATTCATGTGGATTATGAGTTAAAGCGTTTGCATTAGACGTCAGGCGCCTGATTGACCGGGACAAGACATGCCTTTGCGCGCGTGAAATGTGGTACATTTCCGGCGATATGCAGTATCACCTGCGGCCGGAGTGGAGTCCGACGGCAAGTTATGGGATGATAGTGCCGTTTTTCAGGGGGCAGGATGGGTAAATTAACGCTGCTATTACTGGCTTTGCTGGTCTGGCTACAATATTCCTTATGGTTCGGTAAAAATGGTCTTCATGACTTTAGCCGGGTCAACGACGATGTATCTGTACAACAAGATACCAACGCAAAATTAAAAGCGCGCAACGATCAGCTTTTCGCCGAAATTGATGACCTTAATGGTGGGCAAGAAGCTATCGAAGAACGTGCACGTAACGAACTGAGCATGACCCGTCCGGGCGAAACGTTTTATCGTCTGGTGCCGGATGCGTCCAGGCGCAACCAGAGCGCGGGGCAAACGCAAACTAATCGATAATCAGTCCCAGGATGACGACATGGCCGTAACTTTTCCGGGCGTATGCGCCGTGGTGCCGGCAGCCGGATTTGGCCGCCGCATGCAAACGGATTGCCCAAAACAATATCTCTCAATCGGTAACAAAACGATTCTTGAACACTCGGTAGACGCGCTGCTGGCTAATGCCCGCGTCCAGCGGGTGATTATCGCCGTCTCTCCCGGAGACGAACGCTTCCAGCAGCTCCCTCTTGCTCAACACCCACAGATTACCGTCGTTGATGGCGGTGCCGAACGTGCTGACTCCGTTCTGGCTGGCCTGCGTGCCGCCGGAGATGCGCAATGGGTGCTGGTACATGACGCCGCGCGCCCGTGCCTGCATCAGGATGATTTAGCGCGCTTGCTTAGCCTGAGTGAAACCAGCCGCGTTGGTGGAATTCTCGCCGCACCGGTTCGTGACACGATGAAACGTGCTGAACCAGGAAAAACAGCGATTGCCCACACGGTCGATCGTAACGATTTGTGGCACGCGCTGACGCCACAGTTTTTCCCACGCGAACTGCTGCTTGATTGCCTGACTCGTGCATTGAACGAAGGGGCGACGATTACCGATGAAGCGTCAGCCATAGAGTATTGCGGCTTTCACCCCGAATTGATTGCCGGACGCGCTGATAACATTAAAGTAACTCGCCCGGAAGACCTGGCGCTCGCTGAATTTTACCTCACCCGCTCGGATAACCCGGAGAAAGCATAATGCGAATTGGACACGGTTTTGACGTACACGCCTTTGGAGGCGTTGGCCCGATTATCATTGGCGGCGTGCGTATCCCGTATGAAAAAGGCCTGCTGGCGCACTCCGACGGTGACGTCGCGCTGCACGCCCTGACCGATGCACTGCTTGGCGCTGCGGCGCTGGGTGATATCGGCAAGTTGTTCCCGGATACCGATCCGGCCTTCAAAGGTGCCGACAGCCGCGCATTGCTGCGCGAGGCATGGAAACGCGTGCAGGCAAAAGGCTACACCCTGGGCAACGTCGACGTGACGATCATCGCTCAGGCGCCGAAAATGCTGCCGCATATCCCGCAAATGCGCGTGTTTATTGCCGAAGACCTCGGCTGCCATATGGATGATGTCAACGTCAAAGCAACCACTACCGAGAAGCTCGGCTTCACTGGGCGTGGGGAAGGCATTGCCTGCGAAGCGGTTGCTCTGCTGAATAAGGCGAAGTCATGATAGCGTTTGATGAATTGACCTGGTTGCACGATAAGCCGCAGAGTTCGGGGCTTCTGAAGGCCAATCCGGAAGATTTTCTGGTGGTTGAAGACTTGGGCTTTGAGCCGGATGGTGAAGGCGAGCATATTCTGGTCCGCATTCTGAAAAATGGCTGCAATACCCGCTTTGTTGCCGATGCGCTCGCTAAATTCCTTAAAATACACGCTCGGGAAGTGAGCTTTGCCGGGCAAAAAGATAAACATGCAGTCACCGAACAGTGGCTGTGCGCGCGCGTGCCGGGCAAAGAGATGCCCGATTTAACCCAGTTTCAGCTGGAAGGCTGCCAGGTACTGGAATATGCGCGCCATAAGCGTAAGCTGCGTTTAGGGGCGCTGAAAGGCAACCAGTTCACGCTGGTGCTGCGCGAAGTCAAAGGGCGCGACGAAGTTGAAGCCCGTTTGCAGGCGATTGTTGACCGCGGCGTGCCTAACTACTTTGGCTCTCAGCGCTTCGGGATTGGCGGTAGCAACCTGCAGGGTGCACTGCGCTGGGCAGAAAGCGGGGCTCCGGTACGCGATCGTAATAAACGCAGTTTTTGGTTGTCGGCGGCCCGTAGTGCGTTGTTTAATCAGATTGTGAGTGAACGCCTAAAAAAACCGGACTTTAATCAAGTTGTTGACGGCGATGCGCTACAATTATCCGGGCGTGGCAGCTGGTTTGTTGCCAGCGTTGAAGAGCAGGCAACCTTGCAGGCTCGCGTTGATGCGCGTGAATTGATGATTACCGCAGCGCTGCCGGGTAGCGGCGATTGGGGAACCCAGCGCGACGCTCTGGCATTTGAACACACCGTGCTGGCTGAAGAGACCGCGCTGCAGTCGCTGCTGGAGCGTGAAAAAGTCGAGGCCGCTCGCCGTGCCATGCTGCTGTATCCGCAGCAGATGAGCTGGAACTGGTGGGACGACGTCACCGTCGAACTGCGTTTCTGGCTTCCCGCCGGCAGCTTTGCAACCAGCGTGGTAAGGGAACTTATCAATACAACAGGTGATTATGCGAATATTGCTGAGTAACGATGACGGGATCCATGCGCCAGGCATTCAGACGCTGGCCAGAGCCTTACGGGAGTTTGCCGAGGTTCAGGTAGTTGCACCCGATCGTAACCGCAGTGGCGCATCCAACTCGCTGACCCTGGAGTCCTCGCTTCGCACCTTCAATTTTGATAATGGCGACATTGCCGTGCAGATGGGCACTCCGACGGATTGCGTCTATCTTGGCGTCAATGCGCTGATGCGTCCGCGTCCGGACATCGTGGTTTCTGGGATTAACGCCGGGCCAAATTTGGGCGATGATGTTATCTATTCCGGCACGGTGGCGGCTGCAATGGAAGGCCGTCATTTAGGTTTTCCCGCACTTGCCGTATCGCTAAACGGTCATCAGCATTATGAGACCGCGGCTGCGGTCACCTGTTCGCTATTGCGTGCGCTTGCTCGCGAGCCGCTACGCACCGGGCGCATTTTGAACGTCAACGTTCCCGATCTGCCGCTCGACCAAATCAAAGGTATTCGTGTGACCCGCTGCGGTAGTCGTCATCCAGCGGATAAAGTCATTCCGCAGCAGGATCCGCGCGGTAACACGCTTTACTGGATTGGCCCTCCTGGGGCTCAATGTGATGCGGGCCCGGATACTGATTTTGCCGCCGTTGACGCCGGCTACGTTTCTGTGACCCCGCTGCATGTGGATCTCACGGCCTACGGTGCGCAGGACGTGGTAGCCGATTGGCTGGATCAGGCGAGGGTCGACGCGCAATGGTAGTCAGCAAACGCATTCAGAGTCTGTTGAACCAGCTTCATCAGCTTGGCATCCGCGATGAGCGGGTGCTTGATGCGCTGGCGCAGGTACCACGTGAAAAATTTATCGATGAAGCATTTGAACACAGTGCGTGGGATAACGTGGCGCTGCCGATTGGTATGGGGCAAACCATTTCTCAACCGTATATGGTGGCGCGAATGACCGAGTTGCTGGAGCTGACGCCTGAGTCCCGAGTGTTGGAAATCGGCACCGGCTCGGGCTATCAGACGGCGATTCTGGCGCATCTGGTTCATCATGTTTGCTCCGTTGAGCGGATAAAAAGTTTGCAGTGGCACGCCCGGCGTCGCCTTAAGCAACTTGATTTACACAATGTATCTACCCGTCATGGCGATGGCTGGCTGGGGTGGCAGGCGCGTGCCCCGTTTGACGCCATCATCGTGACGGCGGCTCCGCCGGAAATTCCGGTTGCGTTAATGTCGCAGCTGGATGACGACGGCATTCTCGTGTTACCCGTGGGCGATGATCAGCAGTATTTGAAACGCGTTCATCGGCGGGGAGGCGAATTTATTATTGATACCGTAGAGGCCGTTCGCTTTGTTCCTCTGGTGAAGGGGGAACTGGCCTGAGACCCGGATTTTTCTGAGGGTTTTCAGCCTAATTCAGCGTATGGTGAACACGTTTTCCAGTGTTCATGACGTGCGTTGCGCGGTATTAAGTCACTGGCAGTTAACCTATTCCTGGGGGATAAATGAGCGCGGGAAGCCCTAAATTTACCGTTAATCGTGTAGTGGCATTGTCACTGATTTCACTTTGGCTGGCCGGTTGTTCTTCATCGAATAATGCGCCAGCGCCCGTTAGCACCGTCAACAGCAACGGCTCTGGCAGCACGAGCTCCGGCATGCTGATTACACCGCCGCCAAAAATGGGCAGCACGGCGCAGTCCACACCTCAGATCCAACCAATAAAGCCGATTCAGACACAGCCCGTTCAAACCCAGCAGCGCGTTACGCAACCCGTCGCGCAGCAGCCGGTACAGATGGAAAATGGTCATATCGTCTACAACCGTAAGTACGGTGATATTCCAAAAGGCAGCTACGCAGGTGGCAGCACCTATACGGTGAAGCACGGCGACACGCTGTTCTATATTGCCTGGGTGACCGGCAACGACTTCCGCGATCTTGCGCAGCGTAACAATGTTGCCGCACCTTATGCGTTGAACGTAGGCCAGGTACTGCAGGTAGGCAATGCGTCCGGTCAGCCTATTACCGGTAATAACCCGGTAGCGATAGCGAGTGCGCAGAACAGTAGCGGAAATACCGGATTAGTCTCAAAACCTGCACAAAATTCAACCGGAGCTGTTGCGTCGACTACCACAATTACGTATTCTGAGGATTCAGGTGAACAAAGTGCTAATAAAATGTTGCCTAATAACAAGCCTGCGACGACTACCGTCACAACGCCTGTAACAGCACCTACTACGAGCACAACCGTAGCGACTGCCAGCAGTACATCAACCAGTTCGCCAATCTCTTCCTGGCGCTGGCCAACTGACGGCAAGATTATCGAAAACTTTAGCGGCACCGACGGTGGCAACAAAGGTATCGATATTGCGGGCAGTAAAGGACAGGCAATCGTCGCAACCGCCGATGGGCGCGTCGTCTATGCCGGTAACGCACTGCGCGGTTACGGTAATCTTATTATCATCAAACACAACGATGATTACCTGAGTGCTTACGCTCATAACGATACGATGCTGGTAAAAGAGCAACAAGATATCAAGGCGGGGCAGAAAATCGCTACCATGGGTAGCACAGGCACAAGTTCGACACGTTTGCATTTTGAAATTCGTTACAAGGGGAAATCCGTCAACCCGCTGCAGTATTTACCGCAGCGATAATTCGGCAAAGTACTTCACATGAACGCTTTCAGGTGGCGTCGGCAGCCGCAGGGGCTACCTGAAAAGTGACATGATAAGGTGCATTGCCTGGGGATCACGGGTAGGAGCCACCTTAATGAGTCAGAATACGCTGAAAGTTCATGATTTAAATGAAGATGCGGAGTTTGATGAGAATGGAGCAGAGACTTTTGATGAAAAAGTCCTGAATGAAGAGGAACCCAGTGACAGCGAACTCGCCGAAGAGGAGCTTTTATCGCAGGGTGCCACTCAACGTGTACTCGATGCGACTCAGCTCTATCTGGGAGAGATCGGTTATTCTCCATTATTAACCGCAGAAGAAGAAGTCTACTTTGCTCGCCGTGCTCTGCGTGGCGATGTCGCCTCACGCCGCCGGATGATTGAAAGCAACCTCCGTCTGGTAGTGAAAATTGCTCGCCGTTATGGCAATCGTGGTCTGGCGCTGCTGGATCTTATCGAAGAGGGCAATCTGGGGCTGATTCGTGCCGTAGAGAAGTTCGACCCGGAGCGTGGGTTCCGCTTTTCGACCTATGCCACGTGGTGGATCCGTCAGACTATTGAACGGGCTATCATGAACCAAACCCGAACAATCCGTCTGCCAATCCATATCGTTAAAGAACTGAACGTCTATCTGCGTACCGCGCGTGAACTGTCACATAAACTGGATCACGAGCCGAGCGCCGAAGAGATAGCAGAACAGTTGGATAAGCCCGTTGATGACGTTAGCCGGATGCTGCGTCTCAATGAACGCATCACTTCAGTTGATACGCCACTGGGTGGGGATTCTGAAAAAGCGCTGCTGGATATCCTGGCCGATGAAAATGAAAACGGCCCGGAAGACACCACGCAGGACGATGATATGAAACAAAGCATCGTCAAATGGCTGTTCGAACTGAACGCCAAGCAGCGTGAAGTGCTGGCTCGTCGTTTTGGCCTGCTGGGCTATGAAGCGGCAACGCTTGAAGATGTGGGCCGTGAAATCGGTCTGACCCGCGAACGCGTACGTCAGATTCAGGTTGAAGGTCTGCGCCGTCTGCGGGAAATCCTGCAGGGTCAGGGGCTTAACATCGAAGCACTGTTCCGCGAGTAAGTGAACATTCGTCAAAAAGGCCAGTCTGTGACTGGCCTTTTTCTTTTGTAGCGAGAGATTGCTGAGTGCCATATGGCTTTGGCAGCCGACAAAAAAAGCATCTTTTAGCCCATCATTTTTCGCACCAGTTTGGTAAACATCGCGCGCTCTTCATCGCTCAGCCTACCCAAAAATTCCTCATCAACGCCGTTGCCGATTGGTTTTCTGGCGTTTAACAATGCTTCGCCTTCCGGTGTGAGGAACACAAATCGCCGGCGTTTATCGGCAGGATCGGGCTCGCGTTTCACCAGATTGCGGCTTTCCATCCGGCTCAGCATTTCTGCCAGCGTGGCTTTCGTACTGACGGCGACCTCGGTGAGTTCGACCTGTTCGATACCAGGATGCTCGGCAATCGAACGCATGACCGCGTACTGGGGCTTGGTCAGCTCCGGCAATTCGTGCTGCCAGCGTGCCGTGTGCTGTTGGAAAAGCTGGCGTAGCAGGTGAAATGCTTCGTTTCTTAACTCCATGAAAACCCCATCTTAAAAATGCGTATCCTCCATGATAGCCGCTCCTGTGGGCTTTTTTAATCCTCTATCTTTAAGCTGTAAGTGCGATCGTGTACGAACAATATTGCCACTCCGTTTTTTCTGGAGTAATTTTATGAAAAATGTTCGTGTACGAACAAAATATTGAGGTAATGAATGAGACTGATTGTTGGAATGACTGGCGCCACCGGGGCCCCTCTTGGTATTGCTCTGCTCCAGGCATTGCGCGACATGCCTGATGTGGAAACCCATCTGGTGATGTCGAAATGGGCCAAAACCACTATTGAACTCGAGACACCGTACAGTGCGCGTGACGTGGCTGAACTGGCCGACTTCGCCCATAGTCCCGCCGATCAAGCCGCCGTTATCTCATCAGGCTCTTTTCGTACCGACGGCATGATTGTCATCCCTTGCAGTATGAAAACGCTGGCGGGGATCCGTGCTGGTTATGCCGATGGTCTGGTTGGTCGCGCCGCCGATGTGGTGCTCAAAGAGGGGCGCAAGCTGGTACTGGTGCCGCGTGAAATGCCGCTCAGCACCATTCACTTAGAAAACATGCTGGCGCTGTCGCGCATGGGCGTGGCGATGGTGCCGCCTATGCCAGCGTACTACAACCATCCGCAAACCATTGATGATGTTACCCATCATGTCGTGACGCGGGTGCTGGATCAGTTTGGCCTTGAACATCGTCAAGCACGCCGCTGGGGCGGGTTACGGGCAGAGAATTTTTCACAGGAGAATGCATAATGGCTTTTGATGATTTACGCAGTTTTTTGCAGGCGCTGGAAGACCAGGGGCAACTGCTAAAAATTAGTGAAGAGGTAAATGCCGAGCCGGATTTGGCGGCTGCTGCCAACGCGACAGGCCGTATTGGCGACGGTGCGCCAGCGCTGTGGTTTGATAATATTCGCGGCTTTACCGACGCGCGCGTGGCGCTCAATACTATCGGCTCGTGGCAAAACCATGCGATATCCATGGGGCTGCCGATCAATACGCCAGTCAGAAAGCAGATTGATGAATTTATCCGCCGCTGGGATAAATTTCCCGTGTCACCTGAACGCCGTGCGAATCCCGCTTGGGCTGAAAATACCGTCGATGGCGAAGAAATTAACCTGTTCGATATTTTGCCGCTGTTTCGTCTGAACGACGGCGATGGCGGTTTTTATCTCGATAAAGCCTGTGTGGTGTCACGCGATCCGCTTGATCCTGATAACTTCGGTAAGCAAAACGTCGGTATCTACCGAATGGAAGTGAAGGGCAAGCGTAAGCTTGGTCTACAGCCTATCCCGATGCACGATATCGCGCTGCATTTGCATAAAGCCGAAGAGCGCGGGGAAGATCTGCCGATCGCTATTACCCTTGGTAACGACCCTATCATCACTCTGATGGGCGCCACCCCGCTGAAATATGACCAATCAGAATATGAGATGGCCGGAGCGCTGCGCGAAAGCCCATACCCAATCGCTACCGCGCCGCTGACTGGTTTTGATGTGCCGTGGGGCTCTGAAGTGATCCTCGAAGGGGTGATTGAAAGCCGTAAGCGTGAGATTGAGGGGCCATTCGGCGAATTCACCGGGCACTATTCCGGCGGTCGTAACATGACGGTGGTGCGCATCGACAAAGTTTCTTACCGCACCAAACCCATTTTTGAATCTCTCTACCTTGGCATGCCGTGGACCGAAATTGATTATCTGATGGGCCCGGCCACCTGCGTGCCGCTGTACCAGCAGTTGAAAGCTGAATTCCCCGAAGTGCAGGCGGTCAATGCGATGTATACCCACGGCCTGCTGGCCATTATCTCGACCAAAAAACGCTATGGCGGCTTTGCCCGCGCGGTAGGGCTGCGTGCCATGACCACGCCGCACGGCCTGGGCTACGTGAAAATGGTGATTATGGTTGATGAAGACGTTGACCCGTTCAACCTGCCGCAGGTGATGTGGGCGCTGTCGTCGAAGGTTAACCCAGCGGGCGATTTGGTCCAGTTGCCGAACATGTCGGTACTGGAACTCGACCCTGGCTCAAGCCCGGCGGGGATCACCGATAAGATGATTATCGATGCGACCACGCCGGTTGCGCCGGACAATCGTGGCCACTACAGCCAGCCGGTACAGGACCTGCCTGAAACCAAAGCCTGGGCTGAAAAACTGACCGCTATGTTGGCTAACCGTAAGTAAGGAGGAAAAGATGATTTGTCCACGTTGCGCTGATGAACGTATTGAAGTGATGGCGAAGTCACCCGTAAAAGATATCTGGACGGTTTATCAGTGCCAGCACTGCCTGTACACCTGGCGCGATACCGAACCGCTACGCCGTACCAGCCGCGAGCATTATCCGGAGGCCTTCCGCATGACGCAGAAAGATATCGATAATGCGCCAATGGTACCGAGTATTCCGCCGCTGCTGGCGCAAGATAAGCGCTAACAAACTCCATCCACTCCACGCCATAAAGCGTGGAGTGGAATAGACGTTAGATTGCCCACCCTCCCGCGTAGAATGCCACCAGCGCAACCGCGATAATCACCGTGCCAATATTGAGTTTTTGCCACTCACGCGCCGCCAGCCGACCAATAACCAGAGTGACAAAACCGAGCATGATGCCGGTAACGATATTACAGGTCAGAACAATAAAGACTGCGCAAACCAACCCCGACATCGCATCGATGAAATCATTGAAATCAAGTTTTGATACGTTGCTCAGCATTAATAGGCCGACGTACATCAATGCAGGTGCAGTGGCATAGCCAGGGATCAGGAATGAGAGCGGCGAGAGGAAGAGAATAACCAGGAACAGGCAGCCGACCACGGCAGCGGTCAGGCCGGTTTTTCCGCCTGCGGCGGTCCCAGCGGCCGATTCAATATAAACGGCCGCTGGTGCCGCGCCTACCAGGCCCGAGAAGACGGAACTGATGGAGTCACTGGTCAGTGCTTTACCGCCATTAATTATCTGGTTGTCTTTATCCAGAAGGTTCGCCTGGCCCGCAACGGCGCGAATGGTGCCGGTTGCGTCAAATACCGCCGTCATCACCAGAGCCAATACGCTGGGTAACACCGTAGGTTTGAGTGCCCCCATAATATCCAGGCTAAAGATCAATGATTTACCGTCTGGCCCGCTGAGGCTGGGTATCGCGACCAGGCCATGATATTGCACTTCAGGGTCAAAAATGAGGCCGATAATCGAGATAACGATAATGACCAGCAGGATCCCACCGGGAACCCGGCACTTCTCCAGGCCAAAAATGACGGCCAGGCCGAGCAAACTCATGATGACGGGAAAGGAATCAAAGGCACCGAGGGCAACAGGTAGGCCTTCCAGCGGGTTTTTAATCACCATTCCCACGCCGTTAGCCGCGATCAACAGCAGAAATAACCCAATGCCGATACCGGTACCATGCGCAATGCCCATCGGCAAATTGCGTAGAATCCAGGTGCGTATGCCGGTAACGGAAATGGCCGTGAAGATGACCCCCATCAGGAAAACAGCGCCCAGAGCGACAGGCACGCTGATATGTTGCCCGAGAACCAGACTAAAAGCGGTAAATGCAGTTAGCGAAATGGCGCAGCCGATAGCCATCGGCAGATTTGCCCACAGCCCCATCAGCAACGAGCCGAAGCCCGCGACCAGACAGGTGGCGACGAATACCGCCCCGGGTGGGAAACCGGCTTTGCCTAACATTCCCGGTACCACAATGACCGAATACACCATGGCTAAAAACGTGGTGAGCCCGGCGAGGATCTCCCGGCGAACGCTGCTGCCGCGCGCTGAAATGTGGAAATAATTATCCAACGCACCGTGCAAGGATGAGGAAGCGGGAGTTTGTTGCATTTCTCCAGACATAATGGTGCCCTCAAAGAGTGTGAGTTTTGTGTTTAAAATGAATTAGCTACGTTCATATACCAACCGGCCATCGATATAGGTACGGTAGATGGAGCGGTCATCCCCCAGCGTCATCATCACAAACAGCTTGTCAGCCAGAGAAATGGAGTTGTCATAGCGAAGTTGCTGCAATGGCGTAGCGGTGGGTTCGAGCACCACGAAATCGGCTTCTTTACCCAGATTGAAATTGCCAATCAAATTATCCAGCCCCAATGCCTTCGCGCCGCCTAGCGTGGCGAGATAAAAGGCTTCAAATGCGGAAAGTCGATAGCCCTGGAGTTGCACGACTTTGTAGGCTTCATTCAGGGTCTGCAGCATGTTGAATGTCGTGCCGGCGCCAATATCGGTGCCCATGCCAACGTTAACTTTTTTGTGCCATGCTTTTTGCAGGTTAAATAACCCGCTGCCGAGATACAGGTTGGAGGTTGGGCAAAAAGCGATGCTGGAATGCGTTTCGCTCAGGCGATCCCATTCTTTGTCTTCAAGATGCACGCAGTGGGCAAAGACGCAGTTTTTACCCGTCAAACCGAACTGGTGATAGACATCGAGGTAACCATCGTGATTAGGGTAAAGTTCTTTGACCCATGCGATTTCATCCTTATTTTCGCAAAGGTGAGTATGTACCCAGGTGTCGGGATATTCTTCGCGCAGCCGCTGCGCCATTGCCAGTTGTTCAGGTGATGACGTTGGGGCGAAGCGAGGGGTGATGGCATATAAAAGACGGCCATTTTTATGCCAGCGCTCGATCAGCTCTTTGCTTTGCTGATAGCTGCTTTGCGCATTATCAAGGAGATATTCAGGGGCGTTGCGATCCATCATCACCTTACCGGCGATCATACGCATATTAATATGGCTTGCCGCTTCGAACAGGGCATCGACCGATTGCGGATGAACGGTACCAAAAACTAATGCCGTAGTGGTACCGTTACGCAGCAGTTGTTTAATGAAAAAGGCCGACATTTCCCGGGCGTAATCGAGATCCTGATAGCGCCGCTCTGTGGGAAAGGTGTGTTTATTTAGCCATTCCAACAGCTGCTCGCCATAGGCCCCCACCATTTCACTTTGCGGATAGTGAATATGCGTATCGACAAACCCTGGAACAATTAATTTGCCGCGGTAATCGCGAATACGGATTGAGTCTGGAATCAGGTGTTTTCCCTCTTCCCATTGACCAAACCATTCAACTTTACCGTTACGAATTAACAGTAAACCATCTTCAATGAAACGCAGCGCCGACTCTATCTCTTCCGGATGCGTAATCGTTCGCGTGATGTCAATAAAGCTTCCGCGAACCGCTTTGAACTTCTTTTCTTCGGGCATGATAAATTCCTTTCTTATTTAATGCGTATCCTTTGCGGATGCGGTGGCTGGCAAAATTTCTTCTGGTCGATAACCGCCCGGGAGAATTAAATTCAGAACGATAGCCGTTAATCCACCCGCGCAAATAGGGTTTTCCACTAAGACATAAATCGATGCTGGCAATATTTTGAAAATCTCAGGGTCGTAAGAAACACCCAGCCCTAAGCCTAAGGAAGTGGCAACAATTAAGGTGTCGCGACGTTTTAAACCGTTGGTAATAATGATGCGTATTCCGGCTATCGCTATCATGGAGAACATCAGCGTCATGGCACCGCCCAGAACAGCCGATGGAATGGTGGTGAAGAAACCGCCGATGGCTGGGAATAGCCCAAGAATGACCAGCATAACGGCAATCATCCGGCCGATATGACGGGAGGCCACGCCGGTCATCTGAATGACGCCATTGTTTTGGGCAAAAGTAGTGAGTGGTAATGAACCAACGGCTGAAGCAATGACCGAAACGATACCATCGGCCAGCACACCGCCTTTTAGGCGTGACTGATATTCTTCCCCCTGAATCGGGCGGTTAGAGACCATGGCGGTAGCCGTAATATCCCCGACGGCTTCCAGCACGCTGAGTAAATAAATGGTACCGACGACCAGAAAATGATGAAAGCTGAAATGAAAACCGTATTTGAACGGTACAGGAATGGTGATGAGCGGTAAGTTTTGCAAACCACTGAAGTCGACCATACCCAGACATAATGAAACAATATAGCCAACAAATAATCCAATCGCGATACCGCCCATACGTAACAGAGGGCTACGGCAACAGTTGAAGGCAATAACCACAATTAAGACCAGCAGGCCCACGCCAATATGCTGATAGCTGCCGAAGGTGCCGCTGCTTTTCGCCGCAAAACCGCCGCCAAAATCAATAATGCCGACTTTGATTAAGCTCAGGCCAATCATCAGAACCACAATGCCGCTGACGGTAGGCGTAATGACCCGGCGTAAATAAGGCAGAATAAATGAAGCGCCGACGACCAAAAATGCGCCCACAAACGAAATCCCGAGCAGTGACGACATGATAAGTTCTTCATGAAAACCGTCGCTCTTCATGCTGCTACCCAACGCAATCATCACGGTCACGAAAGAAAAATTAACCGACTGAATTGATAGCAGGCCGGAGCCCACGATTCCGTATCGGTTTACCTGGAGCCAGGTACCGACACCCGAGGCTATCATCGCCATTGAGACCAGATACGCAGTGGTCTCGGTAGAGAGTTGTAATGCCGCGCTAACGATTAAGGCTGGTGTTACCATCGGCACAAATATCGCTAATAAATGTGTAATCGCGCCAATAATAGCCTGGTAAAATGGTGGCTTATCCTCCAGTTCATATATCAGGTCGGCATTCGTGCGAGTTATATCAGACATCCCTTTACTCCTTCTAAAGCAAATTTGATCATCTGATTTTGAGGAAAGCATTGGCGAATTTTGGGCGTAGAAGACCCTGAGAATGCGTTATCTCAATTCGCTATACACGTCATCCTGCTAAACCGGTGGGGTGTAAACGGGCCGTCGAAACGGCCCATTGTCGTTATATATTTCCTAAAGCACGCAGTATTTTTTCTGCGCTGAAGTGCCACTCGCGCAACCAAACGCCGCAGGCATCGTGAATTGCGGTGGCGATAGCCGGTGCTGCGCCGTTAACGCCAATTTCGGAAATTGATTTCGCGCCGAAGGGACCGACCTTATCATCGCTGGGTACCAATACCGCACGGAAATCGCGAGGGATATCGCCGATTTTCGGTGCGCCGTAGGTCCGCAGGTCGCGGGTGAGGGGATGGCCGTGGGCATCATAGATAATCTCTTCACTCATGCTGTGGCCGATGGCGCGCATGGTGGCGCCGTAGATTTGCCCCAGCGCCAGTTCCGGGTTAACCGGGGTGCCGCAGTCGAGTAAGGCATAAAACTTATCAAGGCGAATTTCACCGGTACGGGTATTCACTCCGAGTTCGACAAAGTTTGCGCCATAGGGGAAGGCAAAGTCAGGCGTGATGTAGCAGGCAGTGGCAGACAGAGCGCCGAAGCCCGTACCGGTTTCCCCCAGATGAGCAATATCACCAAAGCTCACTTCACCTCTCTTACCACGAACGACACCTGGTGCCGCAATGATGACGTCGGCTAACGGTTCCTTGAGCATTTCTGCGCCATGGAACAGGATTTTATCGCGCAGGTTTTCCGCCGCTTTGCGCGCCGCGTTGCCAGAGAAACAGGTTCCTGAAGAGGCATAAGCGCCTTTATCGAACAGTGCGCTATCCGTATCACCGGAAATGACCTGTACGTCAGACAACGGGCAATGCAGCACTTCGGCGGTCAGCTTGGCGACAACCGTATCCAGCCCGGTACCGATATCCGCGCCGCCGGACTGCACGATAAAGGTCCCGTCAGACTCCAGCTTGATTAAGCAGTTCGCCTGGTCGATATCCGGGATGCCTGATTTCTGCATAATAATCGCCACCCCGCGGCCGATTCGCCAATCGCCATGGTGCGGTTTTGGTGATGACCATTGGATCATCTCCCGGCCTTGTCGCAGGATCTCTTCCAGCGCACAGCTGGCGGCAGAAGGAACGGACGTCGGAGCTTTACCTTCACCGATTGCGCCAAGGATTTTGAGCTCCTGGCCTTCATGCACGCGATTGCGTTCGATGATTTCCAGTTGATCGATTTGCAGCTGTTCAGCCAGCTCAGCTAAAGCCATCGTCATGGCGAAGTTGCCTTTTGGGGCGCCATAGCCTTGATAAGCGCCGGTCGGGCAAATATTGCTGTAGTAGGTCGTTACCTGAAAATCGACGTTATCACAGGGATACAGCGGCAGCGACAGCGCAGGACCATTGCAGGGAACGGTCAGTGCGTGATTACCATAAGGCCCGGTGTTGGCGCAGAAATCCATTTTTACGGCGGTCAGCCGACCATCTTTTTTCGCCCCGAGTTTAACCGTCACCTTGGCGACGTGGCGCGAGGTATTGGCAATAAATTCTTCCTCACGGGTATAGCGGAAATAGACCGGACGCCCCGTCACGCAGGTCGCCCAGGCGCAAACCTCTTCTAACAAAATGTCCTGTTTCGAACCGAATCCGCCACCAACGCGTTCCTTGATAACGTGAACCTTATGCTGCTTCATGCCGACAAGGCGTGCGACCTGGCGACGAACGTGCCACGGTACCTGGGTAGACGCGTGGATGACTAAGCGATCGCCATCCATTCGCGTAAAGCACACGTGAGGTTCTGCCGGACACTGCTGCGCCTGAGTTGAACGATAGGTTCGTTCAATAATGACGTCGGCATCGGCAAAGCCTTTTTCCATATCGCCAATATGGCCGTGGATGCTGGCGGCGATATTCTTACGCGGGCGCGAGCCAATGGGGAAATTAACGATCATATGCTCGCCGCGTTGGGTGGCGTGCTGATTATCTTCCTCCAGCGTGTCCGGGGCTCCGACACCGTAAATGACCGGCTCATCGTGCACTATCGGCGCATTGTCTGCCATCGCTTCGTCAATCGACATAACGGGTTTAAGCACATGGTACTCAACATTGATGAGGGCGAGCGCGGCCAGCGCAATCTCTTCGCTTTCAGCCACCACGGCAGCCACGCGGTCGCCGACGTGGCGCAGTTTCTTGCCAAACATTCGCCGGTCTAATGGCGATGGCTCTGGCGCACTTTGGCCGCCGGGCGTGTAGTAAATATCCGGGCAGTTGCGATGGGTAATGATATGAACAACGCCAGGCAGGGCCTCCGCCTGACTGACGTCGAGATGCGTAATCAGCGCATGTGCGTGCGGGCTGCGTAACATTTTGATGACGCAGGCATTGGCGGTTACGCGATCCTCAACATAGCAAGGTTTGGCCTGCACCATGATGGCAGCATCAGATTTAGGATGCAGTTTACCAACCACGTTAAGATCGGGACGGAAGGTTGGGGCGATAGTTGAGGTGGCGTCAGGATTGGCTTTACGGGCAATAGCGAGTTCGATGACCTGGTAATATTGCTGCCAGCCAGCGTCCCGACTGAACAAACCGGAAAGTGCGTCATCGATCTCTTCGCGGGTCGGGGCCGTAATTCGGTTGATAAGATCGGTAATAATGAGTGCCGCCGCGGGATCGTTATAGCCAGACTGAACGACACCAACATCAATCATCGCCTGTTGGACAAGGCTGGGTTCGTTCCATTTTCCCAATGATTCTGCGGTTAAAATGGTCGCCTGCTCTAATTGCGCGGCAATCAGCAAGGAGGCATTGACGATATGACCGTTAAAAATAATGGCGTCAGAACCGGCAAATCCAAAACCGTCATCGCTGTTACGTACTGAATGCATGCCGAGTTTAAACAGGAGTTTCTGCACGTTTTCACCCGCGTTGACTCGTATTTCCTGGGCGATACCGTTTAGCGTAAAATGAACCATCATGCTATTTCCTCCCCCATTTGCTGGCAGTCGGCATAGAGATCTGCCACGACAACGCCGGTGATATAGCGTTTATAGGCAATGCTGCCGCGCAGATCTGCCTGTGGGAAAATTGCGGCAGCGACAGCCTGTTCCAGCGCGCTGCCTTCTAGCCTTTGCGCTTCAACATCGTGCAGGCGCTGCGTGTGCGGCGTGACGCCGTTAAGGGCAATTCGCACACCGTCATGTTCAGTGAGTGCGACCGCCGCAGTGACAACCGTTAACCCCGCCTGTGAGCGGCTGATTTTGCGCGTCGCGCAGAAACGATAGGGATCTTTAATCACGATTTCGGTTATCAAACGGTCATCCGGGCTGGCCAGATAATCTTCCAGCGCCAGCGTTTCGCCATTACCAAACAGCAGCAAGGTATCCAGCGCCAGGAGTACGGGAAGTAATACAGACTCTTCCTGGCGAGCGGCGATTTCTCCACCAAGGGTGGATTGATTACGAAGGTGTCGGGAATAGACAAACCCCAGCGCGTCGTAAAGGGCGGAAGAAATGAAATGGGTATCGCGCAGCATCTGTAGGGATGTCATAGCGCCAATACGCAATGTGCCGTTATCCCAATCGACCCACGATAGTTCTAAATCGTGAAGCGAGATAGCAATCCGCTTATTGGTGCGCGTTGGCGTTGCGTTGAGTTTGCTGCCGCCAGCAAACCAAGTGGCTTCATCCTGATAGCGGCGTTTAAGCTCAAGAGCCTGTTCGACAGAATCGGGCCTGAAAAATTGTTCGATCATAAACTGTCCTTATGCTCCTCTCTTTAGAAATGACTGAGAGCCTGTATCGGTAGCGGCCTTTCTGGCCGTGAGTAAATCGAAACGTATTTAGAATTGGGATATATGCAGCAACGTCCATACCACACTTACTGGATGATGGAATAAAAAGAGAATTATGTGAGTGACTTCTAATTCTGAATCGACTTTGTGAAATACATCGCTTTTATTGCGCGGGGGATCTATTTGTTCGTTACGTTAGGCATTGTCTTTTATTATTTTTATCGAATTCCCGCTAATGATGGGAATCTCTCATTATGATAATGATAAATGAAGGGTGACTCCTGAGAATATGATGAATAAGAGACGTCCTTGTCTCTTTGGCGGTATTACTGCTCTTGCTCACAGGCCTGCACGGTATTCACAATGGTCTGATAGCCGGTACAGCGGCACAGGTTTCCAGCCAGGCCGCGGCGAATTTCAAGAATGGTGAGCGGTGAATTATGCGGTTTAGCCAGCATTGCCGTGGTGGCCATGATAAACCCCGGCGTACAGAAGCCGCACTGGATGGCGCCCGATTCGGCATAGGCTTGTTGAATCGGTGAAAGCTGTTCGCCGCGAGATTCGCCTTCCAGCGTCCGGATCTGTTTCCCCGCGGCCCAGACGGCCAGATAGAGACAGCTATCCACGGCAATACCGTCAATCAGCACGGTGCAGGCTCCGCATTCCCCCACGCAACAGCCCTGTTTGACACTCAGATATCCCTGCTCCCGGAGCAGATCTGCCAACGGCATGCCCGGAACAATATCGGCTTCAAAAGCCATTCCGTTGATGGTGCATTCCAGCACGATTCTGTCAGTGCGCTTCATAGCAGCTTTCCTCCCGCCGCAATGACGGCTTCGCTAATGACCTTTCGGGTCATGGTCTGGATGAGGTGTAGACGAAACTCTTTACTCGCGCGCCAGGATGAACGCGGTGCGACGTCCTGAAGAACGGCTTCGCAGATAGCGTTCAACGTCATCTGCGTTAAAGGTGCATGATGAGCGGTTTGCTCGGCGTGCTGACAGCGGATAGGCGTTGGGGCCGCCACGCCGAAAGCCAGACGTAATTCATCAATGCTGTCGCCCTGCAGACGGCAGCGCGCCGCACAGCCAATTGTCGAGATATCCATCGCATCGCGCATGGCGTATTTAAAATGCGCGCTGCCGGTATGGGCGTCTGAGGCCACGGGAAAATGGAACGCAGCGACAATTTCGTGTTGCTCAAGCGCAACCTTGCCGGGGCCGGTATGAAAACCCTGTATAGGGGCAAACCTCATGCCCTCGGGGGTGTGGATTTCCAATGAGGCATCGTAAATCAGCGTTGGCGTCGCGGAGTCTGCGCTGGTGGCACCATTACAAATATTGCCGCCGTAGGTGGCGACGTTACGAATCTGCGGGCCAGCGATGGATGCCGCGGCAGCGCACAGGGCAGGGAGGTGTTGCCGGGTTAACGGATGCTCGATAAGTTCGGTGAAAGTGGTGGCCGAGCCAATGCGCAACGTTCCTTCCGGGGTGAACGCGATGCCGCGAAGTTCGCTCAACCCATGGATATCGACAATATGGCGGTAGCGGGCGTTGTGATGATGGAGTTGAATCAGCACATCGGTTCCCCCTGCGAGCAATTTAGCCTGCGGGTTGTTAGAAAGCAGGTTGATAGCTTCGGAAATCGTGGCGGCGCGATGATAAGTTGTAATATCAAACATGGTGTTATCCTTAAACCAGACCGGCCTGCTGGAACGACTCAAACAACCGTTTCGGCGTCAACGGCAGCGTATTAATGGCAACACCTGTCGCCATGCGGACGGCGTTACGGATAGCGGCAGCGACGGGAATAATGGGCGGTTCCCCCAGCGATTTATGCCCGTAAGCGGACTGCGGCTCCAGCGTCTCAACAAAGGCGCTCTCCAGGGCCGGAATATCGGGCATTGTCGGCATTTTGTAATCCAGCAAATTGGGGTTACGCACGATGCCGCTTTCAGCGTCAATGATCATCTCTTCAAATAATGCCCAGCCGATACCCATGCCCATCCCACCATGAACCTGTCCTTCAGCCAGCAATGGGTTGAGTATTCGGCCCGAATCATGGACGTTGAGAATGCGGTTGATAGTGACTTTACACAGGTCAATATCAACGCTCAGATCGACAAATGTGCAGCCGTAAGCCGGCGGGTTGGTGGTGGTTTTCACCGAACTTTCCGCCGAGAGCTGGCCGCCGCGCTCTGGGTGATAAAAACTATCCATCGCCAGGTCTGTCAGAGAAAGGAGCGGCGTCTGCGGGGCGTCGATAAGAATGATATTACCGTTGCTCAGCGTCAGATTCATGGCGGATTGGTGGAGCATAACGGCCGCATAGTCGATGATTTTTTCTTTCAACATCTGGGCGGCTTTGCGCAGTGCCGGAGCGGCAACATAGCTTTGGCGCGAAGCGAATGCGCCGGGATCGAACGGCGTAACGTCGGTATCTTGCGTTGAAATAACGTGAATGTAGTTTATGGGGACGCCGACGGTTTCGGCGACCATTTGCGAAAATACGGTATCCGCGCCCTGGCCTAATTCGGTTGCGCCGGTCTGTACATGAATGCACCCATCCTGGTTCATCAACAGACGAGCGCCGGAGATTTCCACGCCAACGGGCCAGGTATTGGAGGTATAGCTGAAGCACGCGACGCCAACGCCTCGACGAATACGACCCTGCTGATTGAGACTCTCCTCGCGTCGCTTATCCCATTCGAACAGCTCGCGGCCTTTTCGCAGGCACTCGGGCAGCCCGGCGCTATAGATGGTTTTCCCGGTAAGCGGATTGGTATCACCTTCGCATGCGGCATTGCGCAGACGCACATCCACCGGGTCTAGACCTAATGCCGCCGCCGCGTCATCCAGCATCGCCTCAACGGCAAAAACGACCTGCGGTGCGCCATATCCGCGCATGGCTCCTGCGGACGGTAGGTTGGTATAGCAGGTCTTAGCCCGATAAGCGTAGGCGCTACGCGGATAGAGATAGGCCACTTTATTGCCGCCGGCGGAGGCGATGGAGTGGCCGTGCGAGGCGTAGGCCCCGGTATTGGATAGAACATCCAGGCTAAAACCTTTTAAGGTGCCATCACGGTTCAACCCTAGCTTGCCATCAAGCGTAAAGGCATGCCGGGTACGGGAGGCCAGAAAACACTCCTCACGACTCAGGGAGACTTTGATGGGGATGCCGCCAAGTTTGGTGGTGAGGAACGCCGCCATGGGTTCTTCGAGAACATCTTGTTTATTCCCGAAGCCACCGCCGACATAGGGCTTAATGATGCGAACCATTGACCAGGAAATACCGAGCGATTGCGCCACGACGCGGCGGACGATATGCGGAATCTGCGTACTCGAAACAATGGTGATACGGGCATTTTCTTCCATCCAGGCAAAGCAGGTGACGCCCTCCATATGGCAATGCTGAATGACCGGCGTTTGATATCGCCCCTGTATCTGGTAGTCAGCCTCATCGATGGTCTGTTGGACGTCGCCAGTGGACATTTCGCTTTGCTTGAGCAAATTACCGCCGGGATGAATGTTGACGGCATCCGGGGCGAGGGCCGCTTCAGGGGTGGTAATAACCGGCAGTGGTTGCCAATCTACGTGGACTCGCTGCGCGGCTTTTTCCGCCGTCAACTCATCTCTTGCAACGACAATAGCCACGGCATCGCCGTGGTGGCGGACATGGCGGGTGAGCAGTTGGCGATCGGCAACATCTTGTTTGCTTTCATCCAGCATCCACGCGTGGCCCGCTGTGGCAAAGGTAATATCGGGGATATCTTCCCAGGTAAAAATAGCCAGTACGCCCGGTAGGCTTCTGGCCTCATCACAATCAATATTGTCGGCGTAGCCGTGTGCGATAGGGCTGCGGACGTACTTTGCGTAGCACATACCGGCCATCATATAGTCATCGGTGTAGCGTGCTCGTCCTGTGACCTTAGCAATGGCATCGACACGCATACACCTGTCGCCAATCACGGTCATATCTCCTGCTTCCATTTCACTCCCCTTAAGATGAGAATCCTCTGGTCAATATGATGAACAGGCAATAATTACGCCATTAATAGGAATGGGATATTTGGCAGTGAAGAATTGTGAGCTTTATATAAAATATTTTTTGCTGACTTCAGAATGTGTTAGTGGATATTTCAAGAAGGGTGTCAATTTGATAAATTCTAACTCATTATGATAATGGTAAACTTAATAACGTGCTGACTCACTGATTTTCAATGATTATTGCGGGTTGGGGTATCTGTTGTTATTTGGTATAGAAAATGGCGCCGGTTTTATCTTTGCTTGCCGTTATTCTGCCATCAAGTCGGTGATTGGGGTGAGCAAGTGCCGTTTTGCCGGGTTACTGGCAGTAACCCGGCTATGAGCAGGATGTTATTACACCATGCCTTTCAAACGATAAATCCACTCCAGCGCCTGACGCGGCGTTAATGAGTCCGGATCCAGATTCTCCAGCGCTTCAACAGCGGGTGAAACCTCTTCCTGAACGGACAGTAGTGACATCTGCGTCCCGTCGACCTGTGTCGCCGCGGCATTAGGTGACAGGCTCTCCAGCTCGCGCAGTTTCTGACGCGCACGCTTAATCACCTCTTTCGGCACACCTGCCAGCGCGGCCACGGCCAGGCCGTAGCTCTTGCTGGCCGCGCCATCCTGCACGCTGTGCATAAAGGCGATGGTCTCGCCGTGCTCCAGCGCATCGAGATGCACGTTGGCCACGCCTTCCATTTTCTCCGGCAATTGGGTCAGCTCGAAGTAGTGGGTTGCGAACAGGGTCAGCGCTTTAATCTTATTCGCCAGATTTTCCGCGCAGGACCATGCCAGCGACAGGCCATCGTAGGTTGATGTGCCGCGCCCAATCTCATCCATCAATACCAGGCTGTGTTCGGTGGCGTTGTGCAGAATATTGGCGGTTTCGGTCATCTCCACCATAAAAGTTGAGCGCCCGGACGCCAGGTCATCCGCTGCGCCAACGCGGGTAAAGATCCGGTCGATAGGGCCGATCTCTACGCTCTGGGCTGGCACATAGCTACCGATATAGGCCAGTAGCGCAATCAGCGCGGTCTGGCGCATATAGGTACTTTTACCGCCCATGTTAGGACCCGTAATGATCAGCATACGGCGCTGCGGCGATAGCGTTAGCGGGTTGGCAATAAACGGCTCGTTCAGTACCTGTTCGACCACCGGATGACGGCCTTCGACAATACGAATACCGGGTTTGTCGCTGAATGTCGGGCAGCTGTAGTTCAACGCATAGGCCCGTTCTGCCAGGTTAATCAGCACATCCAGTTCAGCCAGCGCGCTGGCACTTTGTTGCAGCTCGGCCAGATGCGGCAGCAGCAGGTCAAACAGCTCATCGTACAGCTGTTTTTCCAGCGCCAGGGCTTTGCCTTTCGAGGTCAGAACTTTGTCTTCGTACTCTTTAAGTTCCGGAATAATGTAGCGCTCGGCGTTTTTCAACGTCTGGCGGCGTACGTAGTTGATTGGTGCCATGTGGCTCTGGCCACGGCTGATTTGGATGTAGTAGCCGTGTACCGCGTTAAAGCCCACTTTTAAGGTATCAAGCCCGGTACGCTCGCGTTCGCGGATCTCCAGACGATCGAGATAGTCGGTTGCGCCGTCGGCCAGCGCCCGCCATTCATCCAGCTCTTCATGATAGCCGGGGGCGATAACGCCGCCGTCACGCACCAGCACTGGCGGTGCATCGATGATTGCGCGCTCCAGCAGTTCACGCAGCTCTGCAAACTCGCCCATTTTCTCACGCAGCACCTGCACTGGCGTGCTGTCGACGTTCTCCAGCTGCGCGCGCAGTTCCGGCAGCTGCTGGAAGGCATGACGCATACGCGCCAGATCGCGTGGACGGGCGGTGCGCAGCGCTAAACGCGCCAGAATACGTTCCAGATCGCCAACCTGACGCAGTATTGGCTGCAAATCCGCCGTGGCATCCTGCAAGGCACCAATGGTTTGCTGGCGCTCGGTCAGTACTTTGGTATCGCGCACCGGCATGTGCAGCCAGCGCTTGAGCATACGGCTGCCCATCGGCGTGACGGTGCAATCGAGCACTGACGCGAGAGTGTTTTCCAGTCCACCGGCCAGGTTCTGGGTGATCTCCAGATTGCGGCGGGTGGCAGCATCCATAATGATGCTGTCCTGCTGACGATCCATGGTGATGGAGCGAATGTGTGGCAGGGAAGTGCGCTGGGTATCTTTCACGTACTGCAACAGGCAGCCAGCGGCGCACAGACCGCGCGGTGCGCCTTCAACGCCAAAACCAATCAGATCGCGGGTGCCAAACTGCATATTCAGCTGCTGACGCGCGGTGTCGATTTCAAACTCCCACAGCGGACGACGGCGCAGGCCGCGACGCCCTTCAATCAGCGAAGTTTCGGCAAAATCTTCGGCATACAGCAGCTCGGCAGGGTTAGTGCGCTGCAGTTCGGCAGCCATGGTTTCGCGGTCCGCCGGTTCGCTCAGGCGAAAACGTCCGGAGCTGATATCCAGCGTTGCGTAGCCGAAACCTTTACTGTCCTGCCAGATAGCCGCCAGCAGATTGTCCTGACGCTCCTGCAGCAACGCTTCATCGCTGATGGTGCCTGGTGTCACGATACGCACGACTTTACGTTCCACCGGCCCTTTGCTGGTCGCCGGGTCGCCGATTTGTTCGCAAATGGCGACGGACTCGCCCTGGTTTACCAGCTTGGCAAGGTAGTTTTCTACCGCGTGATACGGGATGCCTGCCATCGGGATAGGTTCACCGGCTGAGGCACCGCGTTTGGTCAGGGAGATGTCCAGCAGCTGCGATGCGCGTTTGGCATCGTCATAAAACAGCTCGTAAAAGTCACCCATCCGGTAAAACAGCAGAATTTCAGGATGCTGCGCTTTCAGCTTCAGGTACTGCTGCATCATCGGCGTGTGGGCGTCGAGATTGTCGATTGTACTCATCCGTTTACGATGTCCATTTTCTTAGAAATCTTGAAGGTTCTCTTGATGACTCATTTGATGTCGCGGGATCGTATTCGATCCAAATCGTTTTTCATGAGTACGTAGGCTGCATGATAACGGAGTCTGAATGTCAGGAAAACAGCAGAGGCGGTATCGCGATGAAAAGCGGTCTGTCTGCAGTCGGTCCGTGCCCGCGATAAATTGATCTAACCGATCTTTTACTGAGGTTGTCATTAATACGCATGATATTACCGCTATAATCCCCGACTTTCCGCACTACCATCCTTCTGAGTTCAGAGGTACATCTCTATGACCTGGCAACAATTCAAACACACCTTCTTGATCAAATTCTGGTCCCCGGTGCCGGCTGTGATCGCCGCCGGTATTCTCGCGACCTATTACTTTGGCATCACCGGTACTTTCTGGGCAGTGACCGGCGAGTTCACCCGCTGGGGCGGGCAACTGCTGCAACTGACCGGTGTGCACGCTGAAACCTGGGGCTATTACAAACTGATTGGCCTTGAGGGTTCACCGCTGACGCGTATCGACGGCATGATGATTATCGGTATGTTCGGCGGCTGCTTTGCCGCGGCGCTGTGGGCAAACAACGTGAAGCTGCGTTTGCCTAAAAGCCGTATCCGCATTTTTCAGGCGATTATCGGCGGGATGATTGCCGGTTTTGGCGCGCGTTTGGCGATGGGCTGTAACCTCGCCGCGTTCTTTACCGGCATTCCTCAGTTTTCGCTTCACGCCTGGTTCTTTGCGCTGGCGACGGCGATTGGCTCGTGGTTTGGCGCGCGTTTTACGCTGCTGCCAATGTTCCGTATTCCGGTAAAAATGGTCAAAGTGTCCGCGGCTTCTCCGTTGACCCAACGCCCCGATCAGGCGCGTCGCCGCTTCCGTTTGGGAATGCTGATTTTCGTTGGCATGATTGGCTGGGCGCTATTAACGGCGGTCGGTAGCCCAAAACTGGGTCTGGCGATGCTGTTCGGCGTCGGCTTCGGTCTGCTTATCGAACGCGCGCAAATCTGCTTTACCTCGGCGTTTCGCGACCTGTGGATCACCGGACGCACGCAAATGGCGAAAGCGATTATCTTTGGTATGGCGGTCAGCGCCATCGGTATCTTCAGCTATGTCCAGCTTGGCGTGGCGCCGAAAATTATGTGGGCCGGTCCGAATGCGGTCATCGGTGGATTGCTGTTTGGCTTCGGTATCGTATTGGCGGGCGGTTGTGAAACCGGCTGGATGTATCGTGCTGTAGAAGGGCAGGTGCACTACTGGTGGGTCGGGCTTGGCAACGTGATTGGCTCAACTATTCTGGCCTACTACTGGGACGACATCGCCCCCTCTTTGGCGACAAGCTGGGATAAAGTAAACCTGCTAACCACCTTTGGCCCACTGGGTGGCCTGTTGGTCACCTACGGTCTGTTATTGATTGCGCTGCTGCTGATTATCGGTTGGGAAAAACGCTTCTTCCGCCGGGCAGCCACCGCTAACGTTACCGCGAAGGAGAGCGTATGAGCACGATAGTTCCTGATTACCGTCTGGATATGGTCGGAGAGCCTTGCCCGTATCCCGCAGTGGCTACCCTTGAGGCGATGCCGCAGCTAAAAAAAGGCGAAATACTGGAAGTGGTGAGCGACTGCCCGCAGTCGATTAACAACATCCCGCTGGATGCCAAAAACCATGGCTACACGGTGCTGGATATTCAGCAGGATGGGCCAACCATTCGCTATCTGATTCAGAAGTAATCAGCCGCTCTCGCCTCCCGGCGAGAGCGCATCTTGTTAACCAAATCGCGGCAGCAGGTTCAACGTGCTGCCAAACCAGCAAAGAATCACCATCACTCCAAACCCAATGACCACCGCAGGAATGGCTTTGCCGCCCCAGACGGTGAAGGTTTTATCCGGGAATCGCTCGCGTGATTTCAGCGCCAGGAAAGCGGGAACAATGACCGCCCAGATGGTGGCGCACAACCCGGCGCCGCCGATGGCGTAGATAAAGCCGTTCGGGAAAATGAGATACAACGCTGCTGGCGGTAAGAAGGTCAATAACAGCGTCTTAAATCTGCCCCACGGCGTATTGCCCATTTTGAACAGATCGGCGAGATAATCGAACAGCCCGAGCGTGACGCCAAAAAATGAACTGGCCACCGCCAGGTTAGAAAAAATCAGCAGGAAGAACTCAATCACGCCGTGCTGATTGGTTCCGAGGAAGGATTTCACCAGCGAATCCACGTTGCCGCCAGAGGCGATAATCTCTTTAAAGTTACTGCGATGAATATTCCCCATGGTGCAATAAAGCCAGAACAGGTAAATAACCAGTGCCAGCGTTGAACCGAATATAATGCTTTTAATCAGTTTATCTTTTCTTTTGCCGTAACAAATAATCAGGCTGGGAATATTGCCATGAAAACCGAATGAAGCCAGACATACCGGAACGGCCATCAGAATATAAGGGAAATAGCGGCTGTTGCTTTCCGGTGCGGCGATATCGCGGAGAATTGAATAATCGACCTGGAAGAAGAAGGAACCAAAGACAACGATAAAAGCGATGATTTTAATGCCAAGAAATAAGGAAGTAATGCGGCTTGCAGCCAGTGAGCTGACCCACAGCACGCTAGCGACAAAGATGGCGCTGCCTATGCCGACAATGCGTGGGTTAACGTGTGTTCCCGCATTGATGGCGATAGTTTCACTGATAATGGCGCCATTGGCTGAGATGTAGGCATAAGTGAGGATATACAGCACGAAGGCAACTGTGATACCGCTGACAACGTTCCATTTATTGCCGATGAGATCTTTAGTGATGGTATTAAAACTGGAACCGACCGGATAGTTGAGGTTGGCTTCTAATAAGAGTAGTCCGGAGTGAAGCATTGAGAACCAGGATATTATTAGAATAAATGCGCCCCAAAAAAACCAGGCTCCGGCAAGGTCAACCGGTAAAGCAAACATCCCGCCACCAATGACGGTGCCGGCAATGACCATAATTCCCCAGAAGGAGGAATGTTTTGTATTCGAATCTTCGTCCATGGCCTTCCCTTAATAATAACGGTTAAGTTGATGTTGTGTCAGGAATGAAATAATGCCAGGTGCCAGAATCCAAAATGGCTATATCAGAGATATAGCCATTGGAGTTATTGAAGGTTAAATTTCTTTTAATTTTGCGGTGAAATGACGCAATACTTTCGGCTCATAGGTGAAGGTCAGGCCTTTAATGTTGGCGGCATTCTCTTTCACATGCTCGAACGCTTCGATAATAAAGTCCATATGCGTTTGGGTGTAGGTGGCGCGCGGAATGGTTAAACGCAGTAATTCAGCCGGGCACGGAAGCTGTTTACCGGTTTTCGGGTCGCGGCCGAGCAGGAATGAACCAATTTCTACGGCGCGGATCCCGGCAACCTTATACAGCTCGCAGGCCAGCGCCTGGGCCGGGAACTGCTCGGCTGGAATGTGTGGCAACAGTTTGCCCGCATCGACAAACGCCGCATGTCCGCCCGCCTGTTGACAGGTCACGCCAATGGCTTCCAGGCCATCAACCAGATATTGAATCTGCGTAATACGGTAGGATAACCAGTCCTGGCCCATCCCATCGTATAAGCCTACGGCCAGGCGCTCCATTGCCCCACCTTCCAAACCACCGTAGGTTGGGAAACCTTCCTGAACTACGCAAATGGTGCGGCACTCGGTATAGACGTCAAAGAAGCCGTCATCCTTCATACACAGCAGACCACCCATCGGCACCATCGCATCTTTCTTCGCTGACATGGCCAGCATATCGGCGTATTTGTAGGTTTCACGGGTGATTTGTTCAATCGTCCAGTCCTGATATCCCGGCTCTCTTTGCTGAATGAAATAAGCGTTTTCGGCAAAGCGTGCGGAGTCCATTACCACCGGAATATCGTATTTCTTCGCAATGTTATACATCGCCTTCAGGTTAGCCAATGAAACCGGTTGGCCACCCGCCGAGTTACAGGTAATTGTCGCGACAATATAAGGGACATTATTTGGTCCGACTTCTTCGATACCATTTTCCAAACCCTGGAGATCAAAATCGCCTTTAAAATCATTGCGTGCCGAAGTATCGAAGGCCTCTTTAATATAAACGTTACGCACGGTACAGCCATTGATTTGGCTATGGCCCTGAGTGGTATCAAAGAAATAGTTGGAGAAAGCTACCATTTTGCTACGATCGAGGCCTTTTTCTTGCTCGCGTTTTTTAATTAATACCGGAATATAAATCTGTTCGGCCCCGCGCCCCTGGTGAGTCGGAATAGTATATTGGTAGCCAAAAATATCTTTTACTGCATTACATAGCGCATAATAGCTGCGGCTGCCGCTATAGGCCTCGTCACCGCGCAGCATCGCTGCCTGCATATTTTGCGTTACCGCGCCGGTACCGGAGTCGGTCAGCAGGTCAATAAAAACATCTTCACTGTCGAGCAGGAAGGGGTTCATCCCGGCTTCAATAATCGCGTTATCGCGGTGTTCGCGAGTGGTGCGCTTTACCGGTTCAATAACGCGAATACGGAAAGGTTCTGGCAGATGTTTAAAATTGTTCATGGCTTAATCCTTAATCTTTTTTAGACGCAGTCGTCCCGCAGGTATTCATCGATAATGAAAACCATTAATTTCGCGTAATACGAATGCTAATTCCTGACTCCTGGCGTACCACAGAAATAATTTGCTCAGGCATGTAAAATACACGCGCAAGAAAATCTCTGTAGCGAGCTCAGAATCATAAAATTCGTATGGGGTATCACAAACAGACGGTTAATCTGCCTGGCGTGATATTAAGGCGGAGGCGTTCGAGGAGTTAAGGACGGTGATTGACAATGACATTGTCAATATTAAACCATTTTGAAATCTTATACGTTTTATTTAGGCTGTTCATAATGTACGTTCTCCATTAGACAGACCATACATTATGGTAATTATTTTATTTGTCTATTAGCTATGTATTCAATTGTGAAATTGGTCACGATTGCTTATTTCTACGCACTTATAAAATGCTGTATAGACTGCACTTAATAAAAAAAGAAATAATGACTGACGGTACTAATTATCGGGCGCAGCCAGACGCCCGGACGATTAAGGGGCGAGATAGACCTGTGGGACAGTCGCTTCCGGATGTTGGCCCATGCTGATATCCGCGCCGTACCAGCGATGAATGACGGATTGCTGAATAACATCCTGCGGTGTGCCCTGGGCAACCAGTTTTCCTTGATGCAGCAGTAAGATGGTATCAGCCCACAGCGCGGCGAGGTTAAGGTCGTGTAGAACGATGCAAACGTGCAGCTCATTACGGCGGCTGAGTTTTTTCAGTAGTCGCAGCAGGTGCTGTTGATAGAACAGATCCAACGCCGAGGTCGGTTCATCCAGAAACAGCCAGCCCTGCGGGCCATCGTCGTGCCACAGCTGTGCCAGGCTGCGCGCTAGCTGCACCCGCTGCTGTTCACCGCCGGAAAGAGCAGGGTAAAGACGTCCCGCCAGGTGGCTACAGCCGGTTTCGGCCATCACCCGTTGGATTAACGCGCTATCCACCTCATTTCCCCACGGGGCACGCCCCATGGCGATAACTGTTTCCACAGGCCAGCTGGCGTTAAGCTGCGTACGTTGCAGCATCACCGCGCGGCGGCGAGAAAGGGCGTTGGCCGACCACTCATCAAGCAGCCGTCCTTCAATGCGTCGTTCGCCGCTGTCGGGAGATAAAAAGCCGGTCAGCAGGCGCAGCAACGTTGATTTACCCGCACCGTTGGGGCCAATCAGCGCGGTGACTTCGCCACGACGTAGTTCTACCGAGACATCGTCGATGACCCGGCGTTTACCCAGGCGCAACGCTAGCGAGTGCGCGCTGTAATGATTATCCATGAACAGACCTCTGCTGGCGGAAAATAAGCCACAGGAACCACGGCGCGCCGAGCACGCTGGTCAAGAGACCCACCGGCATTTCCGCCGGAGCGGCAACGGTGCGGGCGAGGGTGTCGGCAATCAGCAATAAAATCGCCCCTGCCAGCAGTGAACCAGGCACCAACCCATGGTGATCCGGCCCCAGCCACATGCGCATCAGGTGCGGCACCACCAGCCCAATAAAACCAATCACGCCGCTGATGGCGACCGCCGCTGCGACCAGTACGGCGCTGCACAGCAGTAAAATCCGCTGCATCAGACGCACGTTCACACCAAGGTAATGGGCTTCTTCATCCCCCAGTTGCAGCAGGTTGAGACGAGTGGCAAGCCACCACACCACCAGAGACGCGGGAATAATCAGCGTGGCGGCAACCAGCAACGTTGACCACTCGGCCTGCCCGAGGCTGCCCATGCCCCAAAGCGACAGCTGACGTAGCTGCGCGTCGTTGCTTATCCACGACAGCATGCCCACCAGCGCGCTGCACAGGGCGTTTATGGCGATTCCAACCAACAGCAGTCGAGAGAGCGAACTGTCTCCCGACTTGCTAAGCACAAAAATGACCGCCATTACCGCCAGGCTGCCGATAAATGCCGCCAGCATCGGGGCATACAGCGCCACAATCGCCGGGACGGATATCGGCAACACTAGCCAGAGAGCAACCGCCAGCGCCGCGCCGCTGCTGATCCCCAAAAGTCCGGGGTCAGCAAGCGGGTTACGGAACAGCCCCTGCATCACGCAGCCAGAGAGCGCCAGCGCGCTGCCCACCAGCAGCGCCAGCAGGACGCGCGGCAGGCGAATGGTGAGCCAGATATGGCGCAACACTTCATCACCGGTGCTCCACAGATTGGCGAGCGGCAGGCGCATAGCACCGAGCGTGGTGGCAAACAGCGTCAGGCCGAGCAACAAAATAGTCATCAGCCACAGTTGGCGGGAGACGGGACCAAACATCAGGGTAGCTGCTCCGCTTTTTGCCGTAACTGCAGCAGCGCCTGCGGCGTGCGCGGGCCAAAGCCAAGCAGCGCCATATCGTCCACCACCAGAACCTGTTTATGACGACCGGCAGGCGTCTGCGCCAGACCCGGCAGTTTCCACAGGGAGGCTTCGCCGCCCATGCCTTGTAGACCATCGGTAGAGATAACCACCAGGTCCGGCTGGCTGGCAATCACCCCCTCCTGCGACATGGTGCGATAGTGGTCAAAACCCTGCATGGCGTTTTGCAACCCGGCCAGTTTGATAGCGCCGTCCGCCGCCGTTTGCTGACCGGCAACCAGCGCACCGGAGCCGCCGTGGCTGAGGATAAACAGCACCCGCTTGTTCAGCGGCTGGGTTGGGATTTTCGCAAATTCTGCTTGCAGCAACTGGCGAAGCGTTTCCCCCTGCGGCTGTTTGCCAAGCGCATTGGCAATCACGCTGATTTTGCCCTCTATCGCGGCGGCATCGTAGCCACCCGGCACGTTCACCACTTTAACCTTACTGTCCTCGACCTTTTGCAGGACCAGCGACGGCTGCGCCTGGCTGCTGGCGAGCACCAGCGTGGGGCGCAGGGAAAGGATGCCTTCCGTATTGAGTTGGCGCAAATAACCGACATCCGGCAGAGCGGCCGCTTCAGACGGCCACTGGCTGGTGCTGTCGCGTGCGACAAGCGCCGACTTTGCCCCAAGTGCGTAGACAATCTCGGTGACGTCGCCGCCGAGGGTGATAATTCTCTCCTGCGCGGTGGCAAAGGCCATCAGAGGAAGCGCGGCAATCAGGGCAAGCAGGCGTCTCATGCTGGCTGTCCTTCTGCTGTCAGGGCGTCAACCTGCGCCCGCCACTTGGTCTGCTCCGGCTGGCCTTCGGTACGTTGACCAAACAGCTGAGCAATTTGGGTGCCGTCTTTGGCAAACAGTTCCAGGCTGGTGACATGGCCGTCAACGGTTGGCTTACGCGTTACCCAGGTTTCCGCAATGTGTTCTTCCATCAAATGCAGAGTGAAATTCGGGTTGAAGATATTCAGCCAGCCTTTCATTGGCACCACTTTTTCAATGTTACCGGTGAAGATCTGCACGCAGCCGGTGTTGCCGACGAAGACCATAATCTCGTTGCCTTCCTGATGCGCGGCGTTCAGTACCTGAGCCAGCGCGTCGTTCGGCACTTTGCAGGCGAGGTCGTCGCCCACCAGTTTGAAGGCCTGTTGGCGAGTGAGGTTATGGCGTTTCATCAGCATGAAGAACTGGTGCACGTCGGTCATGGCGCGCCACTCTTGATCGACGGTCTGCGCATCTGCATTAGCGACAGCGTCAGGCGTTTCTTTGGCTTTCAGCACCAGCGGTGCGTTTTCTTCGCTAATGAAACGCTGAATAACCTCGGCCCATGCGGCCATATCGGTATTGTCGGTGGCATAGACTTTCAGCAGCGCATCGCCATGGTGGTCGAAGAACTGAATGCTCTGACGTTCACCGTGAGCGGTGGCTTCTTTGATGTAGAAAACGCTGGCCCACTGATGCAGGAACAGACGCAAATCAAGCGCGCGCGGGTTTAGCACTAGCCCGGCATGGCCGCTCAGTTGCTGGTTAGTAAAGGCACCAACCTGTTCATGCACCGCATATTCATTGCGGCAGATGCACTTGGTTTCGCCCACGCTTTTCAGCGCGCCTAAAATGTCGCGGATTTCGCCCTGCAGACGTTGGGCATCGTGGTCAACGCGTGCGGAGGTTAGCTCGGCTTCGCTAATCCCCATTGCCGCCGCGATATCGCGGGCGTATTTGGCGGTTCCGCTCGTCTTGACGGTCTGATAGCGCTGCCACAGTTCGGTTGGTGCATTTTGCATAGCTCTCTTCCTTATTATTTCCCCGGCCAATGGCCGGGGGCAGGTTTTGTTGACGTTGTTATCAGAAGTCGACGTTGACACCCAACTGCCAGGTACGGCCCGGCATCACCGCCAGCGATTTATCATTGGCGTCCTGATTGGTGGACGTTTCAATGTTGCGGCTGCTCAGGTAGTCCCAGTACTTACGGTCAGTCAGGTTATACACGCCGCCGTTGAGGCGGACGTTTTTGGTCACACGCCAGTAAGCTGTCCAGTCGAGCATACCGTAGCCCGGTACGCGCATGTATTCGCTGGTGGAATCCGTCAGCGCGCTACCGGTGTTGGTATAGCTTTCACGGTTCGTGGCGGTGGCGCGTTTGCCTTTAACGAAGGTCGCGGTCAGCGCAGTACCGTAGCGTTTAGCTGGGTCATCCCATGCCACGCCAACAATGGCTTTCATTGGCGCTACGCTATCAAGGTCAACGTATTTATCGCCGTAGTAGCTGGATTTCGACTGTCCTTCACTGTAACCGTAGGCAAGCGTGGCGCTCAGGCCGTCCACCTGTTCAAACCAGGTGCCGAAGTTGAACTTCGCGCTGACTTCACCGCCGTAGATATAGGCTTTATCGCGGTTTTCTGCCTGATAAATGGTGTAGATGTTGGACGGCACGTTGGTGAACTGGCTTGGGTTGTTCGACCGGGTGTAGCGGGTGTAGGCGATAAAGTTTTTATAGCTGTTGTAGAACAGCGCGGTACGCATGGTGATCCCTTCCGTTACCTCGCCCTTCATACCCCACTCGAAGTTATCGCTGGTCTCGGTTTTCAGATCGGTATTGCCGATAAGAGCGTACTGGCCGCGTCCCGCATAGCTTGAACCGAGGTTCCATGAACCGTACAGCTGGCTGGTGTTCGGGAACTCAGCGCCGCGTTTGTATTGCAGGTAGGTCATCATGCGCGGCGTGATGTCGTACTGGAAAGTCAGTGACGGCAGCGCCTGGGTGTCTGAGTTTTTACCGTACAGTGTCGAGACTGAGGATTCGGTCAGCACGGTGCTGTTGGTTGTCAGGCTAGAGAGATTCTCCGGCTTAGTTGACTGATGGACAACGCGAACGCCAGGGATCACCGCAAAGTTGTGTCCGTCGAGATCGAAGTTGATCTGATCTTGCAGGAAGCCGGCTATCGTGTAGTCGCGGCTATCCGCTTCAGGCTGCATGATTTCGCTGTAAACGCTTGGGATCGGCGACTGGCTAAACGGACGCTGGGTCTTGGTGGTACTAGCATTAAAACCGGCGCTCAGATCGTGGCGGCCCACGCTTTTGGCCAGCGCGGTTTGCATGCCCCAGGTGTCGGTATCGTAATTGGAATATACCGTTTCCATCTTGCCGCTGGTACTGTCCGGCATGTAGGTACGGTCGTGCGCTTCGGTATGCTGGTAGTAAACCTTGGTCGACATGCTGTCGATGAAGTCGTTCATCGGCGTCCAGTCGTCCTTCAGGCTTAGTCCCCAACGGCGCGTCTGGCTGGTCTGCTGTGCGTTACCGATGGTGCTGTCGCCGGCGTTGTCCCAGACATCGTAGTGCGTATGGTTGGTTTTATGGTAGTAGTCGAGGGTACTGGTCAGTTTGTGTTGATCGTTTGGCTGCCAAATGCCGGAAGTCATAAACGCATCGGAGTGCCAGTTGGCTGGGTAAGCATCAATGTTGGCGCTGTTGGTGGTCGTTTCCTGGCCGTCACGACGGCTGTAGACAAAAATACCGCGCAGCGTTTCATCGCCACCCGCAGCCGTCAGGCCGTTATGCCAGCTGCGATCGGCAGAGTCATAGCCGCTGCGATAGCTAAAGGCGGTGGTTTTACCCGGATGCAGATAGTCATCAGCCGATTTAGGCTGGAAGGAGACATTACCGCCGATAGAGGTGTTGGCGGTTTCGGTATCGGTCGCCCCGGACTGAATATCGATGCTGCCGTACATGTACGGGTCGATGTAGTCGCGGCCAATGCCGAAGGAGTTCAGCCCGGCGCGGCTGACGTAGCTACGTCCAGTGGCGTTCGGTTGGGCAATGCCGTCAACGTCGATGCCGACGCGGTTACTTTCCAGACCGCGGATGTTATAGCCAGTGTAGCCACCGCGGTCAAAGCCGCTTTTGCCATTTCCGGATCCGCCGCTGGCGCCGGTAGCACCGATCAGCGGTTCATAACGCATGATAGAACCAAAATCGTTGGCTCCCTTGTCCTGTAGTTCCTGCGCGCTGACGGCGTGCTGGCTGCCCGGTTTCAGTACCGGTGCCGGTGCTGTGACGGTCATCTGTTCTGCGCTGTCAACGGCGGCAGTTTTGTCTTGTGTGTCAGCCGCGCCCGCGGAAGTTTGATAAATCGCTGCGAGCAAAGAGGTTACCAGTAGGCTTTTCTTGCACCACGCCTCTGATTGAATGGATTTGTACATAGTTGCCATGCCTTCATCGTTATTAGTATTGGCTCACTCGTTACTTCCAGAAATCCGCTTTTCCTTAAGCGATTCGACGGCTTCCGTTTTTGATTATGCGAATAGTAATGATAGGTATTATCATTTGCAACAAAGTTTGCAAATTAATCTCGGCATATGAAACAATTTGTTTACACTAATGCTTTTCATCCTTTGCGAGAACGATATGACGCAGAAAGCCGCAATTACGCTCACCTACTGTTCCCAATGTAACTGGATGCTGCGCGCCAGCTGGATGGCGCAGGAGCTGCTGCACACCTTCAGTACCGATATTGCGTCGGTAACCTTGATACCGGGCACCGGGGGGATTTTCACCATAACCGTTGGCGATGAGCTGATTTGGGATCGCAAGCGTGACGACGGTTTTCCCGACGCCGCCGAGCTAAAGCGTCGGGTACGTGATATCTGCTTCCCGGAAAAACCATTAGGGCATGTGGATAAGAGCGCCGGATAAAGCGGCTGCGAAAACATCAGTAAAAGTGTATTATTAATGCATCTTTATTGGTGAGGAACAGGCTATGGCAGGCAAACGCATCGACCGTGAAAAACTGACAATCCGCAGCATGATTGCGCTGTATCAGCGTCGCTGTCCGGATGCGCAAAACGATGCCGCGCACTATCAAATGCTTAACGACTACGCCGATAAACGCCTGGATAAATGTGTCTTTGGTGAAGACAAACCAGCCTGCAAACAGTGTCCGGTGCACTGCTACCAGTCGGCGAAGCGTGAAGAGATGAAGCAGATTATGCGCTGGTCTGGGCCGCGAATGCTCTGGCGTCACCCGATTCTCACCATTCGCCATCTGATTGACGACCGACGTCCGGTCCCTGAACTGCCGGAAAAATATCGGCCAAAAAAATAGTCCTCACATGGTGCGGCAATGACGTCGGTACTCCGACGGCGACCGCGCCGTGTGCTTACGGAAAATCCGGCAGAAGTAGTTGCTGTCCTCAAAGCCGCAGTGATGGGCAATCTCTTTAATCTTCATCTCATACCCGCGCAGTAATTTCTTCGCCAGCTCCAGGCGTACGGCGGTCAGATATTCGTTGAATCCCACGGTGCTGGATTTCTGAAACAGGTGCGACAGATAGTTCGGGGTGATGTGGAATTTCTTCGCCACCGTCTCCCGACTGAGCGCTTCGGCGGCGTGCTCGTCGATATACTCTTGAATCGCCAGAAATAGCTCTTTGCTTTTACTCACCGTGTCGGCCTGGTGAGTGAGCTGATCGATGCAGTGGCTGAGCAGTCCGCTCAGGACAATCTGTGCCGTCGGTATTACCGGGCGAATCGCCAGCTCATTGAGCGCCAGCAAAAGATATGACCCCACGCGGGGACCTAAGCGCGCGACGTGCTGCTTGCGGATCTCGACAAATTTCTGGCCGTCATAGCGCTGCAGGCTGAACCCCAGCTTCTGCTTGCTGAATAAAATGCTTAGCGTCGTGGCTGGCCCCTGCCACTGCGGAGCATTCCATCGGCCGCCGGGAATATATAGCGCCTGAAGCGGGCCGAGTGGGGCGGTAAGGCAACCATCGGCTAACTCACCTTCCAGCACAATTTCCAGACGGGGAAACGACAGGCTCATTGCCAGCTCTGGCGCAGGCTGGGCGGTTTGTGGAAAACGCACGACAAGGTCTCCTTGCTGTTGCAATAGCTGCTCCAGCACGGGGACGAGGGATTGCTCTGACATGCTCATGTCCTGGTTATTATTCTGGATTTTGAATCTCATCACACTTTATTTTGCTGTACACAAAAATCCAGTGTTGTGTAGCTATCTCATACAGAATGCCGCCGCTGCGTGCAGTAACTTTTCATACATGTTGTGAAATGGTTAACAAAAGAGAGGCGATATGGACAAGCAAGCAGCATTCTGGCTGGATGCACTGGGCGCCAACGGCGAACTGTCGGCGACGATGAAACATGAACTGGATACCCAGGGCTACACAATTGTACATGGCATCGCCGATGCCGACTGGCTGGCGGCGATGCGTGAACGCATCGACTTGCTGGTAGAGAAAGAAGGGGAGAACCTGGCGGTTGAACACCATCAGGAGGAGACCGCCACCCGCGTCGCCAACCTGGTGAACAAAGGCGTGGTATGGGAAAAGGTGTGGTCACATCCGCTGATCCTCTCGGCGTGTCGCTATATCTTTGAGGGCGAGTTTAAAATATCCAGCCTCAACGCCCGCGAAGCGTTATACAACGGCGGTCATCAGCCGCTGCATGCCGACTGGAAAAAGCCGCGTCCGGATTTCCCTAAAGTTCACCTGGTTAATACCATCTGGGCGATTGACGATCTCTCCGCCGCCAACGGCGCGCCGAGAATCATTCCTGCCACCCATTTACGCCCGGAGCTGCCGGAAGATGTGCTGGAGGATGTCGGATTGCCGCATCCGGATGAGGTGATTTTTGAAGCGCCGGCGGGCAGCGTGATGATTTATAACGCGCATGCCTGGCACGGAGGAACCACCAATCGCGAAGGTTCACGCCGCCGCGTGCTGCATGGTTTGTACATTGACCGCGCCGATACCGCCCAGCAGGATCAGCGCCGTTGGCTAACGCCGGAAACCGCCAGCCGGTTAACTCCAGCGCAGAAATGGCTATTGGATGTGGACTAACACACCGCATAACCGCTCCCCGGCGGCGCTTCGCCTGGACGGGCTACGGTGGGAAAATGGTGTTGGTGTTGTAGGTCTGATAAGCGTAGCGCCATCAGACATGAAATCACACTGTGCCGGATGACGGCCTAAGCGCCGGCTCCGGCCAGCAAAACGGACTTTATCCCCCCAACACCACTCGATAACCCGCGCGTTCAACCATCGCCTGAATTGGCGCAATCTCCTCGGCTTCGGGGGCCTTAACCCCCGCCATTGCCCACTCGCTGCCCAGCAGCGAATACTTCGGCTCGCCGTATTGATGGAACGGCAGCAGGTGAACCTCATTCACCGGCAGCGGTGCCAGAAACGCCAGAATCTGCGCGACATTGTCTTCATCCAAGGTAAAACCGGGGATCAACGGCAGTCTTGGGATCACGTTGATCCCCTCGCTAGCCAGCAGGCGAAAGTTCTCCAGCACGCGCGGCTGGTTGATGTTCAGGACGCGTCGTGCCGTTTCGCTATCCATAATTTTCAAATCGAACAGCACTTCATCACAGGCTTGTGCCAGCGGCAGCAGGCGATGAGGGGAGGTATCGCCTGCCGTTTCGATGGCGGTGCGAATCCCCCATTGCTTCAGGCGCAGTAAGAAACGGGTAGCGAACTCGGCCTGCATCAGTACCTCGCCGCCGGAGAGCGTGACGCCGCCGCCGGAGGCGCGGAAAAAGACCTCGTCTTTTAGCACTTCCCGCTCAAGGGAAGCCAGCGTCACATCGCGGCCAATGTTTTCCCACGCCCCGGAGGGGCACTCTTCGGCGTCCTGCTGGCAGGTGGCGCAGTGCAGGCACTTGCTTTCCCGCCGCACGGTCTCGATTTTAGGTGAGATGGATTCCGGGTTGGCGCACCACGGGCAGCGATGCGGGCAGCCTTTAAAAAAGACCACCGTACGAATACCGTGGCCGTCGTTTAATGAATAGCGCTGGATGTTGAAAATGCGCGCCGTATCGGCGCGCGTTTCAATCACCTCACAGCTGATGCGCGGTGCGGCGGATAATGTCATCCTGAATCTCCTTCGACAGCTCGACAAAGAAGGCGCTGTAGCCCGCCACGCGAACCACCAGCCCGGCAAAATCCTGCGGCCGCTGCTGGGCTTCACGCAGCGTCTCGGCATTCACCACGTTGAACTGAATATGCTGGAGCTTCAGTTTGGTAAAGGCGTGGAGGAAATCCGCCAGTTTGTTCAGGCCGCTCTCGCCTTCCAGCGTTGCCGGGGTGAATTTGACGTTCAACAGCGTGCCGTTAGAGAGCAGATAGTTGTCGAGCTTGCTTACCGATTTCAGCACCGCCGTTGGCCCCTGACCATCCTGACCGACCATCGGCGACAGCCCGCCGTCCGCCAGTTGTTCTCCCGCAAAACGCCCGTCCGGCGTCGCACCGACCACCGAGCCGAGCGGCACGTGCGCCGACACGGTATATGAACCCGGCGTAAACTGCCCGCCGCGCGGATTGCGATATTTCTCGACCTCTTTGCAGTAAAAACGCAGCAGATCGGCGCTGATGTTATCGACATCGTCGATGTCGTTGCCGTACTTCTCGAAGCGGTTAATTAAGCGGGCGCGAACTTTTTCCCCTTCAGGCGTTGCGAAGTTGGCCTTCAGCACCGCCAGCAGTTCGTCGAAGCTCATGCGCTGCTGGTCAAACACCATGCCTTTTAGCGCGTGCAGCGAGTCGCTGAGGTTGGCGATACCAATGCCCTGCACGCCGGAGAAGTTGTAGCGCGCGCCGCCTTCGGTAATGTCCTTCCCGTTAGCGATACAGTCCTCAACAAACGAGGAGAGCAGCGGGACCGGCGCCCAGTCGCGGTGGCCGATATCGCAGATGTTGCTGCCTTCCACCATCAGCTTAATGTAGTGCTGGATTTTATGGCGAATGCTTGCCAGCAGGCTGTCGTAGCTAATCTCCTCATCATCTTCATGTTCCAGCATGACGATCTCCATCACCTTCAGCAGGTTGAACATCGCAATGTCGTGCAGCCCGTAGGTGCGGCCGGGAATCGACAGCTCCACGCAGCCGACCACCGCATAATCGCGGGCATCTTCCAGCGACACGCCGCGGTTGAGAAACGCCGGCACCACCACTTCATCATTAAAAATCTGCGGAATACCGGTGCCTAAGCGCACGGTCTCGGCGGTTTTACGCAGGAAAGGACGGTCGATAAGTTCGTTGACCCGCACCCCAAGGTTGGGCTGCGGCAAGCGGACGTGCTGATAGGCGTCAAGGCAGGTGAACGAGAGAATATTAACCGCGCTGCGCCCGTTTTCGGTCAGGCCACCTAAAAGAGCGGTGTAGCCGGTCGGGAAGCCAGCAAAATAACGCGCGCTGCTGGTGGATCGCAGCAGCACGATGTCGTTGCATTTCACCCACAATGATTCCAGCAGCTCCTGCATAAACGCCGGGTTTTCACCGTGGTTCAGCGAGGCCTGCCAGAACGGCAGCATGTACTGATCAAAGCGACCCAGAGAAATGGAGCTGGCGTTGGATTCATACTGCAAAATGATGTTCATGTACCAGAACAACTGGCTGGCCTGCCAGAAATCCTGCGGCTTTTGCCCGGCGTTATGATGAGAGATACGGGCAATGGTCTCCAGCTCCTGACGGCGCTGCGGGTCGTCACACGTGGCCGCCATCTCTTCAGCCAGCGCGGCATAGCGCAGGATATGGCGCTGGGAGGCTTCAAGCAGAATCAACACCGCGCGATAAAACACGTTATCCGGCTGCTGACGCAGATGCGCCTGCATCTCGTGGACCAGCGCCTCAAGCCCATTATTAAGCAGGCGCGGATAATCAATGATGATATGGCCCTGGCCTTTATCGGTCTGGTTCACGCTGAAAATTTGTGTGCTGACCGCGGCTTTAACCTCATCGGTCATCTGGGCGTTGATGAAATCTTTCATTGAGCGTTTTTCCCAGTACGGGAACAGCTCGTCGCGGTACAGGCGCTTGTCGTCATCGCTGATATTAAAGCGGTCCTGTGGACGGGTCGGGAACTGGTCGAGTTCTTTTAGCAGCCAGTACGGGTCCATCTCCGGCGACATGATCCCGGCGCGCGGGTTGATAGTGCGGTTGCCGGCAATCAGTTCGTCGTCACGAATGCTAATGGCGACGTTATCGAGAATATGCGCGGTGGCTTTGGCGCGGCGGATAATCACCGGCTCGCCTTCGGTCTGGCGATGGCTTTCGGTATACAACACGGCGCGCTCAAGCGAAATTTCACGTGGATTGGCAAACAGGGCGTCTTTCAGTCGCTGGATTCTATGGCTCATGGTGCTGGCTCCTCGGGAGATTAACCTGACGTTTACTATGGCTTCTACGGTAGGCAAATGCAGCGGCGGGAGACAGAAGAGAATGGGGCGATTTACTGGATTATTGTGATCAAAATTGAAAAGTGGGATCTAAGTTTTGTCTGGGTAAAACCCGGCGCCGCTGCGCTTCGCCGGGTATGACTTGAGGCATTAACTATGGCAGTGAGGCAATCCAGTTCATCGCCAGCTGCGGCCATTCGGCGGCGGGTAATCCCTTCGCTCCACGAATACCGAAGCCGTGCTTGCCTTCGGCAAACAGATGCAGCTCGGTGGGAATTTTGTGAGCGCGCAGGGCGTTGAACATCACCAGCGAGTTTTCCACCGGCACCGACGGGTCATCAACCGCGTGCATAATGAAGGTTGGCGGCGTTTGTGGGGTTATGTTCTGCTCCGGCGAATAGCGCTTAATCTGCTCGGCGTTCGGCGCGTCGCCAATCAATGCCTTGCGTGAGCCAGGATGGGCGATGGCCTTATCCATGGAAATCACCGGGTAGCCGAGCACCACGAAATCAGGCCGGGCGCTTTGCTTGTCGATGGCATCCAGCGGGGCGTACACCGGCTCGTCGTAGCGCGTTTCAAGACTTGCCGCCACGTGCCCGCCCGCAGAAAAACCCATGACGCCAATTTTCTGCGGATTGATTTTCCACTCCCCGGCGCGAGCACGCAGGGTGCGCAGTGCGCGCTGGGCATCCGCCAGCGGGGCGTTTGCGCCCTCGGCGTGACCATCGGCCGGCATGCGGTAGGTCATTACAAACAGGGTGTAACCCTGGACATTAAAGGGGGCGGCTAGATCGCTGCCCTCTTTATCGAGTACCACTCGCTGGTATGAGCCGCCGGGGGTAACCAGCAGCGCCACGCCGTTAGGGCGTTCAGGGGCGTAAACGGTAATTTCCGGGGCGCGAATACCGGTGACGGCACGGTCGGGCAGCATGGGGTCTTTGCTGCGTTCTACCAACGAGAAGCTGACCGGGCTGTTTTTCGCGCCCGGCGCTTCGCCATCGGGCCAGAAAGTGAATGTGGGCAGGGCGGCGAAGGCCGTCTGGGCGGAAAAGAGTAGCGCCATGGTGGCGGCCAGCGGTAAGCGAATCATAAGCATCTCCCAGGGAAAACGCTTATTTATCATTCATTAATCGGGGAGAACGCGAAATGATTCACAAAACGGTGTTTCATAAATAGAGAAACGAAACGCTGTGCGGCTGAGCAGATAACGGTGAGGGGAGATAGGCGCAGCGCCATTAAGGTGGCGCTACACCGTGCCGGAGGCAGAGAAAATGCTTTATCCGGCGGAGAGCTGATTACGAGCGGGTCGCCAGCAGAATGGCCGACGCCTTAACTAAGGCAATGGCGCGGCTGCCGGCAGCCAGCTTCATCTCGTGCTGACTTTCGTTGGTGATCACCGCTACGATATCAAAACCGGCATCGGCTTTGATATGTACCGTTGCGTTGACTGCGCCTTCGGTCACCTGGGTGACCTGGCCTGCAAACTGGTTGCGGGCGGAGAACTTCAGGCCGCAATCTTCGGTCGCCAGCGTGACCCATGGCGCTTTAATCAGGGCAATGGCTTCCTTACCATTGACCAAACCCAGCGCTTCTTTACTGCTATGAGTGACGATTGCGACCAGCTTTGCACCACCCGGCAGGGTAAGTTCGACTTCGTCGTTGACCGCGCCGGTGGCGACTGCACTGATGATACCGGTTAATTGGTTACGTGCTGAAACTGCCATACGATACTGCCTCCATTCACTGTTTTTCGAATCAGAAGCCAGTATAGTCACAGCAGTTACATTAGCGCATCTTTATCAATACCCAGGCGCTTCATTCTGGAAAGCAAAGTTGTGCGTTTAAGCCCCAGGCGTTGCGCGGCGCCTTTTGCACCGGCGACCACACCGTTGGTCTCTTTCAGCACGCGAACGATCAGCTGATATTCGTCCTCACCCTCTTTCGCCGCTTCGGCGATCGGCGCGGGCTCTGGCTCCTCGTTAGCAAAGGCCAGTTCGGGTAGCGACAGCTGCAAGACGCTGCCACGGGTAAGCAGTACCGCCCGCTCAATCACGTTTTCCAGTTCGCGCACGTTACCCGGCCACTCCATCTGGCAGAGGGTGCGTAGGGTTTCGGCAGGAATACTGTCGATATTACGCCCCAGACGACGCGCAATTTTAAAGGTGAACGCTTTCACCAGCAGCGGAATATCTTCCGGACGTTCGCGCAGCGGCGGTAGATGGATCGGGAAGACGTTCAAACGATAGTAAAGATCGCTGCGGAACTCGCGATCCAATACCATCTGCTTGAGATCGCGGTTGGTGGCGGCGATCAACCGTACGTCGGTCTGGATCAGCTTGTTGCTGCCCAGGCGTTCAAACTCCTGTTCTTGCAACACGCGTAGCAGCTTCGGTTGTAGCTCAAGCGGCATATCACCGACTTCATCGAGGAACATCGAGCTTTTATCCGCCAGTTCAAAGCGGCCAATGCGCTGGGTGCTGGCACCGGTAAACGCGCCGCGTTCGTGGCCGAACAGGTCACTTTCCAGCAGGCCGGCCGGCATGGCGGCACAGTTCATTTTGACCATTCGGCGGCCGTTACGTCCGCTCAGATTATGAATTGCGCGGGCAATCAGCTCTTTCCCGGTGCCGGTTTCTCCGAGGATCAGCACCGTACTGTCGCTTGGCGCCACCATCTCAACCTGCTTGAGGACGTTGAACATCGCTTCGCTGCGGCCGATGATTTCACCAAACTCGCCGTCCACGTTGTTCAGCTGTTCGGTGAGCGCCAGGTTTTCGTCCACCAGACGTTCTTTAAGACGGTGAATTTCCTGATAGGCGAGGGCATTATCGACAGCAATCGACACGCGTTCGGCAATCTGTTTCAGCAGCTTGAGGTTGGCGGCACAAAAGACTTTTTCATCGCATTGGGCAAGTTTCAACACGCCCAGCATTTTATCGCCGGACATCAGCGGCAACAGGCACAGCGTCTGGATTTTATCGTCCCACATCTCAAACAACTGACGCTCGTACGGGGCGAGTTTATCCCGCTCGTTGAGATTGAGCATCAGCATTTCCTGACTCTTGAACACCCGCTCGGTCAGGGTACCCGACTCGTTGACTTCGCTCTGATCGTGGACCGGATCGTTGACGTCAATGTAGTGCGTCGAGTAAATGTTCAGTTTGCCTTTACGGTTGCTGTGCAGCACCACGCTGATGGCGTCGATATTGAAGTAGTAGTGGATCTCTTTGGCCACCGCGCTGACCAGTTCGTCCATATCCAGACGTGACAGCACCGCGTTGGTGATAGCCACCAGGATGCGGAAGTTATCGCGCTCGCGGCACAGCAGATCGTAGTCGACGTTATTGCTTACCCGGCTTTGAATCTGCTCGGTGACGACGGCAACAATCTGCGTAAAGGTATGCAGACGTTGATATTCTTTTTCCGTCCACGGTTGGTCGTTGTGGCGAATAAATTCACAGCCGCCAAAAATGCGCCCTTCGGCGGCCAGCGGCAGCAGGCAATAGTGACCAAACGGAGGATACAGCTCGCTTTTGGCCAGCTGTGGCCAGGCTTCGCTGAATTCGCTGTAGCTACAGTGCAGCGCGTCGGGACGCGACAAAAGGCGTCTGACCGGGCCGTTTGCCAGCAGGTTGTCGTCTTCGTAGGCCAGCGGTTTTCCTGCTTCACGCGTGGCGTGATAACCTGCACGCAGGTTGCCCGGCTGTAGCAGAATGATAGCCGCACTGTCCGCCAGCGCAGATTGTTTCGCCAGTCGCGCCAGCGTTTCGCTGAGCGCGGCGAGATCGGGTTGTTGGAGAAGCGTCCGGGTAACATCAAACAGCCCTTGCTGCCCGAGATCGCCCATCGGTGTATACGACATGTTGCTTGCCTATAAATGCGCCACATGGGGTGCAATAAATAATAAAACCCGCCGTCTTTCAAGCTGCATACGTGCTGGCTTTTGCATATCGCGATTGCTTACGAATGTAAGCTCATCGCGCTTCGCCTTTCTTAGCCCGTCTGCAACCCGAAATCCATTGGGTATAATAATAATAATAAAATTCAGACCTTGAGAGATCTGTTAACAAATTCGGGGAAGCGGCTCCGCGTGAGGGAGGTCTAACGTCCGTTTCACGCCGTACAGTCCGGCAACGCGTACTCCACGACGTTCGGTCATTTCGCCAATGATAGCGGCATCGCAGCCCAAAGGATGAGCTCGTAGGGCTGCCAGAACTTCATCGGCCGCTTCCCGGCTGACGCCGATAACCAGTTTACCCTCATTAGCGAAGTTAAGCGCGTCGAGTCCTAATAATTCGCACACACCGCGTACAGAATCCTTAACTGGAATCTTTTGTTCCGTAATTTCAATTCCATATCCGCTGGTGGCGGCAAACTCGTGAGCAACGGCGTTGACGCCGCCGCGAGTGGCGTCGCGCAGCGCTTTGACGCCAGCAATCGGGCGTAGGCATTGAATCAGCGGGGTTAACACTGCGCAGTCGCTTTGCAGTTCGCCATCCAGCCCAAGGTGCTCGCGGAGGTTGAGAATCGTCGCGCCGTGATCGCCCAGCGTGCCGCTGGCAATCAGAACATCGCCGGGTGTTAATGTTGCCGCTCCCCAACGGATATCCGTAGGAATGGCTCCCATCCCGGCGGTATTGATGAATAGCTTATCCGCCGCGCCTCGGCCCACTACTTTGGTGTCGCCGGTGACGATAGCAATATCCGCGGCTTTGGCGGTAGCGGCCATGCTGTTGACCACCGCTTCCAGTGTTTCTATCTCCAGCCCTTCCTCAATGATAAAGCCACAGGAGAGATAGCGCGGAACGGCACCGCTGACCGCGACATCGTTGGCGGTGCCGCACACGGCCAGCTTGCCGATATTGCCGCCGGGGAAGAACAGCGGGTCGATAACGTAACTGTCGGTGGAGAAGGCCAGCCGGTCGCCATGGGCGGTAAGGGTGGCCAGCGAAATCCGCGCCTGATCTTCTTGCTCCGCGAGCCACGGGTTGTTAAAGGCCTTCATAAACAGGCCGTCGATCAACTGCTGCATGGCCAGGCCGCCGCTGCCGTGGGCTAACTGAATGCTGTTCATACTTCTGCCTCCTGACTGCGATATTGATACCAGGCGGCGCAGGCTCCTTCAGAGGAGACCATCAGCGCGCCGAATGCGCTCTGCGGATTGCAGGTCGCGCCAAACAGCGGGCACTGATGCGGTTTACAGCGTCCGGTGAGCACGTCGCCGCAGCGGGCGCGCGGGTCATCGCAAACGCGCTGCGGCTGTGGTTTAAAATGCGCTTCGGCATCAAAAGATTGATAGGCTGGCGTCAGCTGAACGCCGGAATCATTAATTAACCCCAGGCCGCGCCATTCGCTGTCGCCTTTGACCGCAAAGACCTCGGCAATCGCTTTTTGCGCCAGCAGATTGCCATCGTCCGGCACCACGCGGCGATACTGGTTTTCCACGCAGCTGTGGTCGGCAATTTTTTGTTCCACCAGCATGTTCACCCCTTGCAGCAGATCGACCGGCTCAAAGCCTGCCACCACCAGCGGACGATGATAGTCGCTGGCGATAAATCCGTAGGCGTGGGTGCCGATAACCATGCTGACGTGCCCCGGCGCGAGAAACGCGTCGATGCCGTTATCCGGCTGATCGAGCAGGCTACGCAGCGTTGGGATAAGCGTAATGTGCTGGCAGAAAAAGAAGAAGTTGCTGACGTTGTGCGCTTTTGCCTGTTGCAGCGTGATGGCGGTGGTCGGCATGGTGGTTTCGAAGCCTAAACCGAAGAATACCACTTTGCGATCCGGGTTTTGCTGCGCCAGTTTTAACGCATCCATCGGCGAATAGACGATACGAATATCCGCGCCGCGCGCTTTGGCCTGCATCAGCGAACCGTTTTTCCCCGGCACGCGCATGGCGTCGCCAAAGGTGCAGAAAATCACCTCGGGATGGCTGGCGATTTCAATACAGGTGTCGATACGTCCCATCGGCAGCACGCATACCGGGCAGCCAGGGCCGTGGATAAACTCGATATTTTCCGGCAGCAGCTGGTCGAGGCCAAACTTGAAAATCGCGTGGGTGTGGCCGCCGCACACTTCCATAATGCGCAGCGGGCGCTCGGCGGTATAGGACAGCTGCTGCGCGCGGGATTTCAGGTGGGCGATAAGCTGCATTACCTGCTCTGGTGCCCGGTACTCATCAACAAAACGCATTACCGTTCCTCACCGTACAGCAGCGCGCCGACGTCCGGCTCGACTTCAAACATATTTTCCAGCGCCGCAAGGGTATCGCGCGCTTCTTCTTCATCAATGATGCTCATGGCAAAACCCACGTGAACCAGCACCCATTGGCCGATGCGCGATTGGCCGTTTTCATCCACCGCACCTACCAGCGTCAGGTCGACGTCACGCTTAATCCCGCAGACATCAACTTTCGCCTGTACGCCGTCAATGGCGGAGATTTGTCCCGGAATGCCTATGCACATCGCTGCGTCTCCAGCCAGTTTAGCCAGTTATCCATCCCTTCACCGCTGGTGGCGGAGATAAGGATGATTTCAATATTCGGGTTCACTTCGCGGGCGCTGGCAATACATTGCTCAACGTCGAAGTTGAGGTATGGCAGCAGGTCGATCTTATTCAGCAGCATCACCGAGGCGGCGGCAAACATATGCGGATATTTCAGCGGCTTGTCTTCACCTTCTGTTACCGAAAGTACCGCCACTTTATGGCGTTCGCCGAGATCGAAACTTGCCGGGCACACCAGGTTGCCGACGTTTTCGATAAACAGAATACCGTTGCTCTCAAGCGGCAGTCGCGGCGCGGCATCGGCAATCATTTGCGCGTCAAGGTGGCAGCCCTTACCGGTGTTGACCTGAATCGCTGGCGTGCCGGTGGCGCGAATACGCGCGGCGTCGTTGACTGTCTGCTGATCGCCTTCGATGACCGCGCAGGAAACGCGTTCCTTAAGGCGCATCAGGGTTTCGGTGAGCAGGGTGGTTTTACCGGAGCCGGGGCTGGAGACCAGGTTTAACACCAGCTGTTCGCGGGCGGCAAAGCGCGCGCGGTTGCGGGCGGCAATCTGGTTGTTTTTATCCAGCACGTCGATTTCCACTTCCAGCATCCGCCGTTGGCTCATGCCCGGCGCGTGGGTCCCGGCTTCGCCGTGACCATAGTGCAGGTCGCCGTTATCGGCCGCCTGCGGCTGGAATTCCTGGGTTCGAACGCCGGTAATCGACAGGGCCGGACGGCCTGCCGGTGCGAAGGGGGCGCTGCGGAACAGCGAATGCGGGTTTCGTTCATCGCCCTCTATATAGAGGTTGCCTTCGGCACAACCACAGGTGCTACACATACTTTACTCCTGATCAATTTCAATTCGCTGAATCTGTAAACCGTCGTCGGCGACGATGCGCAGGTTGTCGCTATTGCACTGCGGGCAGCGCCGCACGTGTACCGACACCAGCTGGACATACTGCTGGCAGGCTTCACACCAGCACTCCGCTTCTTGCTCTTCAACGTGCAGTTCGCAGCCTTCAGCCAGCGTGCCGCGGCACACTAGGTCAAAACAAAAGGTCATCGCGCTGGTCTCGACGCAAGAAAACGCGCCAACCTTCATCCAGACGCCGGTGACGCGCTTTGCGCCGTTCTGTATTGCCTGCTGTTCGACAATTTCCAGCGCGCGCTGGCAGAGCGTAATTTCGTGCATGACGCCTCCTGTTTTCATTACTCGCAGACGTAATGCAATAACGATGCCAGAGATAGAAAAGCGGCTTCAAAGACTGTCGATGACGATGTCACTTTGACGAAATGACATGTCACTACAGACATGTCATAAGTATAAAAACTATAAAAATCATAGTGTTAAAAATGTGGCATGAAAAGTGCTTAGAAGGCTTGTTTCTATTAACCGGGTAACCGACATGACTATTTGGGAAATTAGCGAAAAGGCCGACTTTATCGCCGATCGTCACCGCCGCCATCAGGATCAATGGCGCGTGTACTGTAACTCTCTGGTTCAGGGGATCACGTTGTCAAAAGCGCGTCTGCATCACGCCATGAACTGCGCGCCGGAGAAAGAGCTGAGCTTCGTGCTGTTCGAACACTTTGTGGTGTCCGTGAGCCTGTCCGAAGGCTTTAACAGCCACACCGTGGAGTACTACGTAGAAACGCGTGATGGCCTGAATAAAGAGTGCGTAGCACGCGCCGAGCTTAACACCAGCGGCTTTATCGACGGGACCGTCAATATCCGCGACCGCGAGCAGGTGCTGGAACATTACCTGGATAAAATTTCTCCGGTATACAACACCTTGTATGCAGCGCTTGAGAGCGACAGCCCGGTCAATTTCGGCCAGTTGGCACGTGAACCTCAACGGGCAAATCTCGCCTGAAGTATCGGTGTGTCGACGGGTGTCGAAATGACACCTGCTCTGCATGATTTCGTCAAAAATGACTATCACCTGAGGAAGACCTGGTGAATCGTTTTGTAATTGCTGACTCTACCGTCTGTATTGGTTGCCGTACCTGTGAAGCGGCCTGCGCGGAAACGCATCGCCATCACGGCCTGCAATCAATGCCGCGGCTTAGAGTAATGCTCAATGAAAAAGAATCCGCGCCGCAGATGTGCCACCACTGCGAAGACGCGCCGTGTGCCGGGGTTTGCCCGGTAAATGCCATTACCCGCGTTGATGGGGCCGTACAGCTTAATGAAAGCCTGTGCGTGAGCTGCAAACTTTGCGGCATTGCCTGTCCGTTTGGCGCCATTGAATTTTCCGGCAGTCGCCCGCTGGATATCCCGGCGAATGCCAACTCCCCGAAAGCGCTGCCAGCGCCACCGGCTCCGGCACGCGTCAGTACGCTGCTCGACTGGGTGCCAGGCGTACGCGCTATCGCGGTGAAATGCGACCTGTGCCATTTCGATGAGCAAGGACCGGCCTGTGTTCGGACCTGCCCAACCAAAGCGCTGCACCTGGTCAATAACACCGACATCGCCCGCGCCAGCCGCCGTAAACGTGAGCTGACCTTCCACACCGATTTAGGCGATCTGTCGCTGTTCCAGACGCAACAAGGAGAGGTGAAATGAGCGTGATGACCTTAATCAATAGCGCAGTAGCGTGGTTCGCTTTTGCTGCGGTGCTCTCCTTTTTACTGTCGTTCAAGAAATCTCTCAGCGGCTTTGTCGCCGGGATCGGCGGCGCGCTGGGTAGCCTGTGTGCCGCACTGGCCGGGATTCAGGTGTTGATTCACGCCTTTCCGGTCATCGGCCAACTGTCGCTGGTGCATTACAGCGTGGTGGTCACGCCGCTGAACGCGGTTTGGTTGATTGCGCTGGGGCTGTGCGGCCTGTTCGTCAGTCTGTACAACATCGACTGGCATCGTCACCCGAACGTCAAAAATAACGGTCTGCTGGTCAACGTCCTGCTGGCGGCTGCCGTTTGCGCGATTGTGGCTGAAAGCTTCGGCTCCATGGTGGTGATGGCCGAAATCATGGCTCTGTGCGGTGCCTTCCTGACCGGCTGCGTCACCTCCGGCAAGCTGTGGTTTGCGCTCGGTCGCCTGGGCACTATTTTGCTGGCGATTGCCTGCCTGCTGCTGTGGCAACGCTACGACACGCTGGATCTGGCGCTGCTGGCTGAACGCGCGCAGATTCTGCCAATCGGTTCCGATATCTGGGTGCTGTGCGTGCTCGGTTTTGGCCTGCTGGCCGGGATTATCCCGCTGCACGGCTGGGTGCCTCAGGCGCACGCCAACGCCAGCGCACCGGCGGCGGCACTGTTCTCGGCGGTGGTGATGAAAGTCGGTCTGCTCGGCATTCTGATCATTTCACTGCTGGGCAACTCGCAGCCGCTGTGGTGGGGCATTGCGTTGCTGGTTCTCGGCATGATAACCGCTTTCGTCGGCGGCCTGTACGCGCTGATGGAACACAATATCCAGCGTTTGCTGGCGTATCACACCCTCGAAAATATCGGCATCATCCTGCTCGGTTTAGGCGTGGGCGTTACCGGTCTGGCATTACAACAGCCGGTGATGGTGGCGCTGGGTCTGGTCGGTGGTCTGTATCATCTGCTCAACCACAGCCTGTTTAAAACTACCCTGTTCCTCGGCGCGGGTGCGGTCTGGTTCCGTACCGGCCACCGCGACATCGAGAAGCTGGGTGGGATCGGTAAACGCATGCCGGTGATTTCACTGGCGATGCTGGTTGGCCTGATGGCGATGGCGGCACTGCCACCGCTGAACGGTTTTGCCGGTGAGTGGGTTATCTATCAATCCTTCTTCAAACTAAGCAATAGCGGCGCATTTGTCGGCCGCCTGCTGGGGCCTCTGCTGGCCGTTGGCCTGGCGATTACCGGCGCACTGGCGGTGATGTGTATGGCGAAAGTGTACGGCGTGACCTTCCTTGGCGCACCGCGCACTAAAGAGGCGGAAAACGCCTGCTGCGCGCCGCTGCTGATGGCGGCAAGTACCGTGGTGATGGCGCTGCTGTGCATTATCGGTGGTGTTGCTGCGCCGTGGCTGCTGCCGTTGCTGGGCACTGCCGTTCCGCTGCCAATCGAAACCGCGCATACCGTCGTTTCTCAGCCGATGATCACGCTGCTGCTGATTGCCTGCCCGCTGCTGCCGTTCATTATCCTCGCGCTGCTCAAAGGCAATCGCCTGCCGAGCCGTTCTCGTGGCGCCGCCTGGGTTTGTGGTTACGACCACGAACAATCGATGGTGATTACCGCGCACGGTTTTGCCATGCCGGTGAAACAGGCCTTTGCCCCGGTACTGAAATTGCGTAAGTGGCTCAACCCGGTTTCCCTGGTTCCGGGCTGGCAGAACGCGGCGGCGGCACCGCTGCTGCAACGTCTGGCGCTGGTTGAACTGGCGGTGCTGGTCGTGATTGTCATCTCTCAAGGAGCCTGAACATGACGGTCTTATTTGCTTTATTGCAGGCGCTGGTGCTGTTTGCCGTCGCGCCGCTGCTTTCCGGCATCACCCGCGTGCTGCGCGCACGGTTGCATAACCGTCGCGGCCCGGGCGTGATGCAGGAGTATCGCGACATCATCAAACTGCTGGGCCGTCAGAGTATTGGCCCGGACGCTTCCGGCTGGGTCTTCCGCCTGACGCCGTTTGTGATGGTTGGCGTGATGCTGACTATCGCCACCGCGCTGCCGGTGGTGACCGTAGCCTCACCGCTGCCGGGTTTGGGCGATCTGATTACGCTTATCTACCTGTTTGCCGTGGCGCGCTTCTTCTTCGCCATTGCCGGGCTGGATACCGGTAGCCCGTTCACCGCCATCGGCGCCAGCCGTGAAGCGATGCTCGGCGTGCTGGTGGAGCCGATGCTGCTGCTGGGTCTGTGGGTGGCGGCGCTGGTCGCCGGTTCAACCCATATCAGCAATATCACCGACGCCATCTACCATTGGCCGGCCAGCCGCAGCATTCCGCTGGTGCTGGCGTTCTGCGCCTGCGCCTTCGCCACCTTTATCGAAATGGGCAAGCTGCCGTTCGATCTGGCGGAAGCGGAGCAGGAGCTGCAGGAAGGCCCGCTGTCTGAATACAGCGGCAGCGGTTTCGGCGTGCTGAAGTGGGGCATTAGCCTGAAACAGCTGGTGGTGCTGCAAATGTTTGTTGGCGTCTTTATCCCGTGGGGCCAGATGACCAGCTTTAGCGTTGGCGGTCTGGTGCTGGCGGTGATTGCCGCCATCGTCAAGCTGGTGGTTGGCGTGCTGATTATTGCGCTGTTCGAAAACAGCATGGCGCGTCTGCGTCTGGATATCACTGGCCGCATCACCTGGACCGGGTTCGGTTTGGCCTTTTTAGCATTCGTCTCCTTGCTGGTGGCGTGATAAGAGAGTTTTGAGCATGTCTGAAGAAAAAGTGGGTCAACACTACCTCGCTGCGCTGCACCAGGCCTTTCCTGGCGTAGTGCTGGATGAAGCCTGGCAGACCAAAGACCAGTTAACGATTACCGTGAAGGTCAACTACCTGCCGGAAGTCGTCGAGTTTCTTTACTACCAGCAGGGCGGCTGGCTGTCGGTGTTATTCGGCAACGATGAACGTAAGCTGAACGGTCATTACGCCGTCTACTACGTGCTGTCGATGGAAAGTGGCACCAAATGCTGGGTCACCGTGCGCGTTGAAGTTGACGCTAACACCCTCGAATACCCGTCTGTCACGCCGCGCGTGCCGGCGGCGGTATGGGGCGAGCGTGAAGTGCGCGACATGTATGGCCTGATCCCGGTCGGCCTGCCGGACGAACGTCGTCTGGTGCTGCCGGACGATTGGCCGGACGAGCTGTATCCGCTGCGTAAAGACAGCATGGACTATCGTCAGCGCCCGGCACCGACTACCGATGCCGAGACCTACGAGTTCATCAACGAACTGGGCACCAAGAAAAACAACGTGGTGCCGATTGGTCCGCTGCACGTGACCTCCGATGAACCGGGCCACTTCCGCCTGTTCGTTGACGGCGAAAACATTATCGATGCCGACTACCGTCTGTTCTATGTCCACCGTGGCATGGAAAAACTGGCGGAAACCCGCATGGGTTACAACGAAGTGACCTTCCTGTCCGACCGCGTGTGCGGCATCTGTGGCTTTGCCCACAGCACCGCCTACACCACCTCCGTCGAGAACGCGATGGGCATCGTGGTGCCGGAACGCGCGCAGATGATCCGCGCTATTCTGCTGGAAGTTGAACGCCTGCACTCGCACCTATTGAACCTCGGCCTGGCCTGTCACTTCACCGGCTTCGACTCCGGCTTTATGCAGTTCTTCCGCGTCCGTGAAGCCTCCATGAAAATGGCGGAGATCCTGACCGGTGCACGTAAAACCTACGGTCTGAACCTGATTGGCGGTATCCGTCGTGACTTCCTGAAAGATGACATGATCCAGACTCGTCAACTGGCGCAACAGATGCGTCGTGACGTGCAGGATTTGGTGGATATTCTGCTCAGCACGCCAAACATGGAACAGCGCACCGTCGGTATCGGTCGTCTGGACCCGCAAATTGCCCGTGACTTCAGCAACGTCGGCCCAATGGTTCGCGCCAGCGGCCACGCCCGCGACACCCGCGCCGATCACCCGTTTGTTGGCTACGGTCTGCTGCCGATGGAAGTGCACAGCGAGCAGGGATGCGACGTTATTTCGCGCCTGAAAGTGCGTATCAACGAGGTGTTCACCGCGCTGAACATGATTGATTACGGCCTCGATAACCTGCCGGGCGGTCCGCTGGCGGTGGAAGGTTTCACCTATATTCCAAACCGCTTTGCGCTGGGCTTCTCCGAAGCGCCGCGCGGTGACGATATCCACTGGAGCATGACCGGTGACAACCAGAAGCTGTACCGCTGGCGCTGCCGCGCGGCGACCTACGCCAACTGGCCGACCCTGCGCTATATGCTGCGCGGGAACACCGTCTCCGATGCGCCGCTGATTATCGGTAGCCTCGACCCTTGCTACTCCTGTACCGACCGCATGACCGTGGTCGATGTACGTAAGAAAAAGAGCAAGGTCGTGCCGTACAAAGAGCTTGAGCGCTACAGCATCGAGCGTAAGAACTCGCCGCTGAAATAATTGGGCCTTTGTGTGAGGGCCCCTCACCGCGACCCTCTCCCCCTAGGGGCGAGGGGAAGGGCAGACCGGGTTCGGGTTAACCGACTACGCCGTTCTGTCCCCTCTTCCTTTAAGGGAGAGGGCTAGGGTGAGGGTAAAACACCGCACACAAGCTGGGAGCAACTATGTTTACCTTTATTAAAAAAGCCATAAAAACCGGCGTCACGACATCCTCCTATCCGCTGGAGCCGATGCCGGTTGATAAAAACTTTCGCGGCAAGCCGGAACACAATCCGCAGCAGTGTATCGGCTGCGCGGCGTGCGTTAACGCCTGCCCGTCGAATGCGCTGACGGTGGAAACCGACCGCGTGACTAACCAACTGGCGTGGCAGTTCAACCTTGGGCGCTGCATTTTCTGCGGTCGTTGCGAGGAAGTGTGCCCGACGGCGGCCATCAAGCTGTCGCAGGAGTATGAGCTGGCGGTGTGGAAGAAAGAGGATTTTCTCCAGCAGTCGCGCTTTGATATCTGCAACTGCCGCGTCTGCCAGCGTCCGTTTGCGGTGCAAAAAGAGATTGATTACGCCATTGCGCTGTTAAAACACAATGGCGACAGCCGCGCGGAAAACCACCGCGAGAGCTTTGAGACCTGCCCGGAATGTAAGCGTCAGAAATGTTTGGTGCCTTCCGACCGTATTGACCTGACTCGCCACATGAAAGGGGCTATCTGATGAGCAACCTAATCGGGCCACGCGACGACAACGGCATGCCGGTGCCGATGACGGTAGATGAATCTATCGCCAGCATGAAAGCGTCGCTGTTAAAAAATATCAAGCGTTCTGCCTACGTTTACCGCGTGGACTGCGGCGGCTGTAACGGCTGTGAAATCGAAATTTTCGCCACCCTGTCGCCACTGTTCGATGCCGAGCGTTTTGGTATCAAAGTGGTGCCATCGCCGCGTCACGCTGACATTCTGCTGTTCACTGGTGCCGTCACCCGCGCCATGCGTTCTCCGGCGCTGCGCGCCTGGCAGTCCGCGCCGGACCCAAAAATCTGTATCTCCTACGGGGCCTGCGGTAACAGCGGCGGGATCTTCCACGACCTGTACTGCGTCTGGGGCGGCACTGACAAAATCGTGCCGGTCGACGTGTATATCCCAGGCTGCCCGCCAACCCCTGCGGCGACGCTGTACGGCTTCGCCATGGCGCTAGGCCTGCTGGAGCAAAAAATCCACGCCCGTGCACCGGGTGAATTAGACGCACAGCCAGCCGAAATTCTGCATCCGGATATGGTCCAGCCGCTGCGCGTGCAGATTGACCGTGCCGCACGTCGCCTGGCCGGATACCGCTATGGTCGCCAGATTGCCGACGACTATATGCTGCATCTGAACCAGGGTGATGCCCAGGTTCAGCAATGGCTGACCACGGAAAACGATCCGCGTCTGACGGAAATCGTCACGCAACTGAGTCACGTAGTAGAAGAGGCACGCATTCGATGAGCGAACAGGTGGTGTTCAGTCAACTGAGCCGTAAATTTATTGATGAGAACGATGCCACGCCCGATGAGGCGCAGCAGGTTGTCTATTACAGCCTGGCGATTGGCCACCACCTCGGGGTCATCGACTGCCTCGAAGCCGCGCTGACCTGCCCGTGGGATGAATATCTGGCGTGGATTGGCACGCTGGAGGCGGGCAGTACGGCGCGGCGTAAAATGGAAGGCGTGCCGAAATACGGTGAAATCGTTATCGACAGCAACCACGTGTCGATGCTGGCGAACGCGTTTGATAAAGCGCGGGCGTCACAAACATCGGCGCAGCAGGAGTGGAGCCAGTCGATGCTCAATATGCTGCACGCCATCCACCAGGAGAGCGCCATCTATTTGATGGTGCGTCGCCTGCGCGACTGAATTTTTGAAGATTGAGGAATCAACATGACTGACGTTTTACTCTGTGTCGGTAACAGCATGATGGGCGACGACGGCGCGGGCCCGCTGCTGGCAGAAATGTGCGCGGCCCAGCCGAAAGGGGCGTGGGTTGTGATAGACGGCGGCAGTGCGCCGGAAAATGATATCGTAGCCATTCGCGAACTGAACCCGTCGCGGCTGCTGATTGTTGATGCTACCGATATGGGGCTCAATCCCGGAGAGATGCGCATTATCGACCCGGATGACATCGCCGAAATGTTTATGATGACCACCCATAACATGCCGCTGAACTACCTGGTCGATCAGCTGAAAGAAGATGTGGGGGAGGTGATTTTCCTTGGCATCCAGCCGGATATCGTTGGTTTTTATTACCCGATGACCCAGGCAATTAAAGATGCGGTGGAAGTGGTTTATCAGCGTCTGGAAGGCTGGAAAGGGCACGGTGGATTTGCGCAGTTAGAAGCAGAGTTTGAAGACGAGGAGTAGTTTGTACCCTCACCCCAGCCCTCTCCCTGAAAGGGAGAGGGGGCGCAATGTGCCCGTCTTCCTGTCTGAAATCCGCATTAACACCGAAGCACTGACTGTCCCTTCGTCCCTTTGGGGAGAGGGTGAGGGGATGTTGTGGCACCGAGTTGAACCCTCACCCCAGCCCTCTCCCTTAAAAAGGGAGAGGGGGCGCAATGTGCCAGTATTCCCATTTGAAACCAGTATTAACACCGAAGCACTGACGGTCCCCTCGCCCCTTTGGTGAGAGGGTTAGGGTGAGGGGAAAACCGGCTTCTATGCTAAATCTTCGCCGTTGCTGGCAATTACCTTCTTATACCACCAGAACGATTTCTTGCGCGTGCGCGCCAGCGTGCCGTTCCCGGCGTCGTCGCGGTCGACGTAGACAAACCCGTAGCGTTTACTCATCTCGCCGGTTGACGCGGCCACCAGGTCAATACAGCCCCAGGTGGTGTAGCCAATCACCGGAATACCGTCTTCAATGGCGTCACCCATGGCGCGGATGTGTTCGCGCAGATAGCTGATGCGATAATCGTCGTCAATTTGCCCGTTGGCATTCACCACGTCTTTCGCGCCCAGGCCGTTTTCCACCAGGAATAGCGGCTTCTGGTAGCGGTCGTACATCATGTTCATGGTGATACGCAGACCCAGCGGGTCGATACCCCAGCCCCATTCGCTGGCCTCGATATAAGGGTTTTTCAGCGACTTAACGATATTCGCCGCGTTGGTGTTGTTGGCGTTCATCTCCGCCGACGCACAGCGCGAGGCGTAGTAGCTAAACGACACGAAATCGACGGTATGCTTCAGCGCTTCGTCATCCCCGGCTTCTTTGGCGATGGTCACGCCTTTTTCGCGGAACACTCGTGCGGAATAGGCCGGATAAGCGCCGCGCGCCTGCACGTCGATAAAGAACAGATTCTCGCGGTCCTTTTCCAGCGCCGTCCACACGTCTTCCGGCTTGCAGGAATAAGGGTAGAAATTGCCGCCCGCCAGCATACAGCCAACCTGGTTTCGCGGATTCACCTCATGGGCGATTTGGGTCGCCAACGCGCTCGCCACCAGTTCGTGGTGCGCTGCCTGGTACTTCACCTGATCCTGATTCTCGCCCTCTTCAAACACCAGCCCGGCACCGGAGAATGGGCTGTGCAGCATGATGTTGATTTCGTTGAAGGTCAGCCAATATTTCACCAGCCCGTCGAAGGCCTCAAAGCAGGTACGCGCATAGCGGGTGAAAAACTCCACCATTTTGCGGTTACGCCATGAACCATATTCGGTGACCAGATGCATCGGCACGTCAAAGTGACAGAGGGTCACCAGCGGCTCAATGCCGTACTTTTTGCATTCACGGAACAGGTCACGATAGAAGGCAATGCCTTCTTCGTTTGGCGTCAGCTCATCGCCGTTCGGATACAGGCGGCTCCAGGCGATGGAGGTGCGAAATACGCTAAACCCCATCTCGGCCATCAGGGCGATATCCTCTTTGTAGCGATGATAGAAATCGATCGCCTGATGGCTCGGGTAGAACTCATCGTCACGTAGCGCAAAGCGCTTTTCCTGGCCGAGTTTAACCGGCAGGCGGTTGCTTCCGTGGGGGATCATATCCACGGTGGTCAGCCCTTTGCCGCCCTCAAGATAGGCCCCTTCGGCCTGGTTGGCGGCTAGCGCGCCGCCCCAGAGAAAGCCTTGCGGAAATGTCGACATGCGTTACCTCGCTTAAAAATCAGGAAATTTGTGTGGCCGTGTTGCCTGCGGGCTGAGTGGCCTGACGCTTGCGCGCGTCGGCGGCGGCGTCCTCAACCGGGATATCTTCAAAGCCCAGAATCAGCGTCAGCACGAATGACAGCACCACTGCCAGCGCCATCACGCCGAAGACCCAGACGATAGTCATTGGATTTGACGGGTCGAAGAACTGCACGCTGGTGAATAGGCCTGGTGCAGCCATTGAATGGCTGGCAAGACCGACGGCACCGGCGATACCGCCGCAGATAAAGCCGCTAATCAGGCTAGCAATCAGCGGGCGCTTCAGACGAATGGCGACGCCGTACAGCGCAGGCTCAGAAATACCGGCCAGAATGGCGGACGCGGCTGCGGCCAGCGCGGTCTGGCGCAGTTCCGGGTTTTTGGTTTTCCAGGCGACCGCCAGCGATGAGCCGCCGAGCGACAGGTTGGCGCCGATTTCTGACGGCATCACCATCCCTTCTTTGCCGGTTTCGGCAATAGTCTGAATGATGGTTGGGGTAAAGACGCGGTGCATCCCGGTCATCACCAGCAGCGGCCACAGCGCGCCCATAATGGCGACGGACAGCCAGCCGAGATAGCCGTGAATGGTATACACCAGCGCGGAGATAGCGCTACCGATCCAGATACCGATAGGGCCGATCAGCAGGATCGCCAGCGGCGCGGCAATCAGCACAATCAGCATCGGCTTGAGGAAGTTTTTGGTCACCGCCGGGGTAATTTTATCCACCCAACGCTCGATGTAGGACAGACACCAGGTCATCACCAGCGCCGGGATCACCGTGTAGGTGTATTTCACCGCCGTTACCGGAATAAAGGCGAACTCAACGTGCTCGCCCTGCGCCGCTTTCGCCATCAGCTCAATAAAGCTCGGGTGCACCAGCACCCCGGCGATAGCGATGGCCAGCGACATATTGGTTTTGAATTTAACCGCCGCAGAAGCGGCAACCATCAGCGGCAGGAAGAAGAACGCGCCATCGCCAATCACCGTCAGAATGGTTAGCGTCGGTGCGCCTTTTGGCAGCACGCCGCTCATCTCGAGGATCATCGCCAGCAGTTTAACCATCGATCCGCCGATAATGGCGGGGATCAGCGGCGACATGGTGCCGATCAGCGCGTCGAGGATCCCGGCGCCGATGCGTTTTAAGGTGAGCTTCGGTTTCCCAACCGGCGCAGCAGGCTGCATATCGCCCGGCAGCAGGCTTACCACTTCGCGGAAAGCCTGTGAAACGGTGTTGCCGATAATCACCTGGCACTGATTGTCGTTACGCACCACGCCCATCACGCCGCTGATGCCTTTAAGGGTGGCGCTATCCACCTGCGCTTCGTCTTTCAGCACGAAACGCAGACGAGTCATACAGTGGGTCACGGCGGTGATGTTATCCACGCCGCCCAGCGCGCCGACGACGGATTGCGCCAGAGCCGCATAATTTTTAGACATCGGATTTTATCCTGTTTTATCAGTAGGGTACTTTTCGTCCATCGCCGGGAATGACGCGGGAATGAAACGCTGTATAGGAAACCGGTTCCACATAATCATCTTGTGTTTATTTTGTTATCTCAAGATATAAATTTTGTTTTTAATTTATTCGTGAAACCGATCACACAAACTGATTGTGGTTAAATTCCGACCGCTTCCGCAGTTGCTGAAAAACACCAAACGGTGAAGTACACTGCGGGCAAATGATTTTTCAAGGATATCTATCATGACGACGATGCTGGAGGTGGCGCGACGGGCGGGCGTCTCGAAAGCCACCGTCTCCCGGGTGCTGTCGGGAAACGGCTACGTGAGCCAGGAGACCAAAGACCGGGTGTTTCTGGCGATAGAAGAGAGCGGCTATCGGCCGAATTTGCTGGCGCGCAATCTGGCGACCAAAAAGACCCAAACGCTGGGGCTGGTGGTGACTAACACGCTGTACCACGGCGTTTACTTTAGCGAACTGCTGTTTCATGCCGCGAGCATGACCGAAGCGCAGGGGCGGCGGCTGATTCTGGCGGATGGCAAACACAGCGCGCAGGAAGAACGCGAGGCGATCCAGTATCTGCTCGATCTGCGCTGCGACGGCATCATTATTTATCCGCGCTTTTTAAGCGTCGACGAAATTGACGATATTATTCAACAGCAGCAACAGCCGGTGCTGGTGATTAACCGTCGGCTGCGGCGCAACAGCAGCCACTGCGTCTACTGCGATCAGAAATCTGCCAGCCAGCAGGCGGTGGAAAAACTCATTGCCCGCGGTCACCGCGACATCGCCTTTATCACCGGTTCGCTGGATTCGCCTACCGGCATTGAGCGTCTTTCCGGCTATAAAGATGCGCTGACAAAGCACGGCATTGCGGTACGTGACGAGCTGATTGTCGAAGGAAAATGGACCCCGGCGACCGGTGCGGCGGGGGTGGATACGCTGCGCGAACGTCAGGTCAGCTTTAGCGCGCTGGTCGCCAGCAATGACGATATGGCGGTAGGGGCCATCAAGCGACTTCACGCCCATGGCATCAGCGTCCCGCAGCAGGTGTCGGTGATTGGTTTTGATGATATTGCGCTGGCGCCCTATATGATCCCGGCGCTATCGAGCGTGCGTATCCCGGTCACACAGATGATTAAAGAGACCATCAACCGGCTTATTTTTATGCTCGACGGCGGTGACTTTAAGTATCAACAGACCTTCCCCGGCGAGCTGATTGAACGCGATTCGATTGTTTCTGGGCCTCACGCCTAATCTCGTCAACTGTCATCGTCATTAATGACGATGACAGCCTTTCTTGTCGTCTTCTTCAAAAAATAACGTTAATAATCAGCTTGATAAAAGTTGGCTCGATTAATGCATTCTCCCGCTCAATTCATTGTCATTGCTGGAGAAGTTGATGAACCGTTTCATCATTGCTGATGCGAGTAAATGTATTGGCTGCCGGACATGCGAAGTCGCATGTGTGGTTTCCCACCAGGAAGATCAGGACTGCGCAGCCCTGACACCACAATCTTTCCTGCCGCGTATCCACGTTATTAAAGGGATGGATGTTTCCACCGCCACCGCTTGTCGCCAGTGCGAAGACGCCCCGTGCGCCAACGTCTGCCCGAACGGTGCGATTATCCGCGACAAAGGTTTTATTCACGTCATGCAGGAACGCTGCATTGGCTGTAAAACCTGCGTTGTGGCGTGCCCGTACGGCGCGATGGAAGTGGTGGTGCGTCCTGTGGTGCGTAACACGGGGTCCGGACTGAAAATTCGCGCGGAAAAAGCGGAAGCCAACAAGTGCGACCTGTGCTTCCACCGCGAAGCCGGCCCAGCCTGTATGGAAGCCTGCCCGACCCACGCGCTGTTCTGCGTTGACCGCGACAAACTTGAGCAACTGAGTGCAGAAAAGCGCCGCCGTACTGCGCTTGATGTCGCCACGTCGATCTCTTTTTAAAATCCCTTAATTTCTCTTTTAACAGGTCTGTTATTGATGAAAAAAATCACGAGTGTATGCCCTTACTGTGGCGCGGGTTGTAAGCTGAAACTGGTTGTTGACCACGGTAAAATTATCCGTGCCGAAGCCGCTGACGGTAAAACCAACCAAAACGAACTGTGTCTGAAAGGCTACTACGGCTGGGACTTCCTCAACGATACCAAGCTGCTGACGCCACGATTAACACAGCCGATGATCCGCTATGAAAAGGGCGGCAAATTCACTCCCGTGAGCTGGGATGAGGCGATTCGCTACACCGCGAAGCGTCTTGGCGATATTAAAGCCAAATTCGGGCCGCGCGCGATTATGACTACCGGGTCATCGCGCGGCACCGGCAATGAAACCAACTATGTGATGCAAAAATTTGCTCGCGGCGTGCTGCATACCAACAACGTCGACTGCTGTGCGCGCGTGTGCCACGGCCCGTCGGTGGCAGGGTTGCAGGACGTGCTGGGCAACGGCGCGATGAGTAACAGCATTGGCGATATCGAAAACTCGCGCTGCCTGCTGGTCTTTGGCTACAACTGTGCGGATTCGCACCCGATCGTGGCGCGTCGCGTCATTAAGGCTAAAGACAAAGGGGCCAAAATTATCGTCTGCGATCCGCGGCGCATTGAAACCGCGCGTATCGCCGACCAGCATCTGCAGATGCGTAACGGCAGCAACATGGCGCTGGTGAACGCTTTTGCCCACGTGCTGCTGGAAGAGAATCTCTACGACCAGGAATACGTGGCGCGCTTTACCACCGGGCTTGATGAAATGCGCGAAGTGGTCAAAGACTACGCGCCGGAAGCGGTAGAACATCTGACCGGTATCCCGGCGCAGCAGGTTCGTCAGGCGATGCGTACCTACGCCGCCGCACCGTCCGCCACCATCATGTGGGGGATGGGCGTCACCCAGTTCGGTCAGGCGGTCGACGTGGTGAAAGGGCTGGCAAGCCTGGCGCTGCTGACCGGTAATCTCGGTCGTGAAAGCGTCGGCGTTGGCCCGGTTCGTGGGCAAAACAACGTCCAGGGCGCATGCGACATGGGCGTGCTGCCAAACCAGTTCCCGGGCTATCAGGACGTGGTTGACCCCGCAGTCCGCGAGAAATTCGCCAACGCGTGGGGCATTGATGCCAGCCTGATGGACGACAAAGTCGGCGTGCGTATTACCGAAGTGCCGCATCTGGCGCTGGAAGGGAAGGTGAAAGCCTACTACATCATGGGCGAAGATCCGCTGCAAACCGAGGCTGATTTAGGGCTGGTGCGCAAAGGGTTTGAAGCCCTCGACTTCGTGGTGGTGCAGGACATCTTTATGACCAAAACCGCCGAGCAGGCCGACGTATTGCTGCCAGCCACCTCGTGGGGCGAACATGGTGGCGTCTTTACCTGCGCCGACCGTGGCTTCCAGCGCTTCGAAAAAGCTATCGAACCGACCTACAACGTCAAACGTGATTGGGAAATTATCAGCCTGCTGGCCCGCGAAATGGGCTACCCAATGCATTACGACGATAATCAGCAAATCTGGGACGAAATGCGCGAGCTGTGCCCGCTGTTCTACGGCGTTACCTACGAGAAAATGGGTGATATGGGCCACGTACAGTGGCCGTGCCCGACGCTCGATCATCCGGGTACCCAGTACCTGTATGAAGGTAATCAGTTCGCGACGCCGGACGGCAAGGGACACCTGTTTGCCGCACAGTGGCGCGCCCCGGCTGAAATCCCGGATGCGGAATACCCGCTGGTGCTCTGCACCGTGCGTGAAGTGGGCCACTATTCGTGCCGTTCAATGACCGGCAACTGCGCGGCGCTGCAATCGCTGGCCGATGAGCCGGGGTTCGTGCAAATAAACCCAACGGATGCGCAGCTGCTGAATATTCGTGATCAGCAGTTGGTGTGGGTCTCTTCACGTCGCGGCAAAGTGATTAGCCGCGCCAACGTCAGCGAACGTATCAACCACGGCAGCGTGTACATGACCTACCAATGGTGGATTGGCGCCTGCAACGAACTGACCCAGGATAACCTCGATCCGATTTCGAAAACGCCGGAAACCAAATACTGCGCGGTGAAGGTCGAAGCGATTGACGATCAGACCTGGGCCGAAAACTATGCGCAACAAAGCTATCAGTCGATGAAAACGCGTCTGAAAGTCGCGGCGCTCGGGTAAAACAAATGCGTGCAAACGGTGTGCAGATCCGCATCTGCGGCAAAGTTCAGGGGGTGGGTTTTCGCCCCTTTGTCTGGCAGCAGGCCAAGCTGCGCGAGCGTCTTGGCGATGTCTGTAATGACAGCGCCGGAGTGCTGCTGCGATTGTATGGTGATGAGGTGGACTTTATCACCGCGCTATATCAGCACTGCCCGCCGCTTGCGCGCATTGATAGTACCCACGTTGAGCCGTTTGATTGGCCGACGATCCCCACCGATTTTGTGATTCGTGAGAGCGGCGCGGGGGCGATGAGTACGCAAATCGTCCCCGATGCGGCAACCTGCCCCGCCTGTCTCGCGGAGATGAATGACCCCGGAGAGCGACGCTACCGCTATCCGTTTATCAACTGCACCCACTGCGGGCCGCGGTTCACCATCATCAACGCCATGCCGTACGACCGGCCTCTGACGGTGATGGCGGCGTTCCCGCTGTGCAAAAGCTGCGAGGCAGAGTACCGCAATCCTTACGACCGACGTTTTCACGCCCAGCCGGTGGCATGCGCCGAATGTGGCCCGTGGCTGCAATGGCAAAGCCCTGATCTGCGGGCGGAGAAAGAGGCGGCGCTTGAGGCCGCTGTCGCCCTGCTGAAAGCGGGCGGTATTGTGGCGATAAAGGGCCTTGGTGGCTTTCATCTGGCCTGTGATGCGGGAAATTCACAGGCGGTTGCCACACTTCGTGCTCGTAAACATCGCCCGGCCAAACCGCTGGCGGTGATGGTGCCAAACGCCGATGCTCTGCCGCTGGAGGCCGCATCGCTGTTAATTACCCCCGCCGCACCGATTGTGCTGGTGGCGAAGAATAACCTTTCCGGTCTGTGCGATGAGATTGCACCGGAGCTGGCGGAAGTTGGCGTGATGCTTCCCGCCAACCCGCTTCAACATTTGCTGATGCAGGCGCTGGCGCGCCCGCTGGTGATGACCTCCGGCAACCTGAGCGGCAAACCGCCGGCCTTAACCAATCAGCAAGCGCAAAGCGATCTCGTCGAAATTGCCGACGGTTTCCTGCTGCATAATCGCGATATCGTCCAGCGCATGGATGATTCGGTGGTACGCCAGAGCGGTGAAATGCTGCGCCGTTCCCGCGGCTATGTGCCGGACGCGCTGCCGCTGCCGCCGGGCTTCCACAACGTACCGCCGATGCTGTGCATCGGTGCGGATATGAAAAATACCTTCTGCCTGGCGCGTGGCGACCAGGCGGTGGTCAGCCAGCATTTTGGCGACCTGACCGATGACGGCGTGGAAAACCAATGGCAGCAGGCGCTGCGCCTGATGCAGGCGATATATGATTTTACCCCGCAGGCGGTGGTGGCCGATTTTCATGACAGTTATCGCTCATCGCAATGGGCGCTGACCAGCGGTCTGCCGGTTCAGCGCGTGCTGCATCACCACGCGCATATCGCCGCCTGTCTGGCTGAACATGATTGGCCGCTGGACGGTGGCGAAGTGATTGCGATGGCGCTCGACGGCATCGGCATCGGCGAGTCCGGCGCATTGTGGGGCGGCGAGTGCCTGCGCGTGAGCTATCGCCACTGCGAACATCTCGGTGGTCTGCCTGCGGTGGCGCTGCCGGGCGGCGATCTGGCGGCGCGTCAGCCGTGGCGCAACTGGCTTGCGCAGTGCCTGGCGTTTGTGCCGGACTGGCAGACCTTCGCCGAAACCCAAAGCCTGCAGCAAAAGAATTGGCCACTGCTGGCGCAGGCGATTTCGCGCGGAATAAACAGCTCGCGCGCCTCTTCCTGTGGCCGTCTGTTTGATGCGGTGGCCTGCGCGCTGGGCTGCACGACGGAAACGTTGAGCTATGAAGGGGAGGCGGCCTGTCGTCTTGAAGCGCTAGCCGCCACCTGCCAGGGCGTGGCTCATCCGGTGACGATGCCGGTTGTGGGCAAGCAGTTGGATCTGGCGACCTTCTGGCAACGCTGGCTAAGCTGGCAGGCCGCGCCCGCCGAAAAAGCGTGGGCGTTTCACGATGCGCTGGCGTGCGGTGTGGCCGATATGATGCGGACTCATGCGCAGCAGGCCGGTATTTCTACGCTAGCCTTTGGCGGCGGCGTGCTGCACAACGCGCTGCTGCGCGCCCGCCTCTCGCACTATTTATCCGATTTCACGTTGCTCTTTCCCAAGCGTTTACCCGCTGGTGATGGGGCGATTTCATACGGGCAGGCGGTGGTTGCCGCCGCTCGTGGTCAGGCGTAAGGAGTTCTCATGTTATTGAATGCGCTTCGCCAGCAGCCGCGTGCATCGCTGCTGGTGCTGGTTTTGCTGCTGGCGAATTTATTGGCCTGGGGCTGGGCGTGGCAGGCATTTGGTCATAACGGCGCGCTGATGGCCGCCAGCCTGCTGGCGTGGGGCTACGGCCTGCGCCATGCGGTGGATGCTGACCACATTGCGGCGATTGATAACGTCACCCGCAAAATGATGCAGCAGGGCAAGCGCCCGTTCGGCGTCGGTGCCTGGTTCTCGCTGGGGCACTCGTCGATTGTGGTGCTGGCGTCGGTGGCGATTGCCGCTACGGCGACTGCTTTCCAGCATAAGATGAGCTGGTTTCACGACACTGGCAGCATTATTGGCACCGCGGTGTCGGCGATATTTCTGCTGGCGATGGCGCTGGTGAACCTGATTATCCTGCGCAGCGTGTGGCGCAGCTTCCAGGCGCTGAAAAAAGGGCAGCGAATCGAGACGGATGCACCGGTTGCCGGTGGACTGATGAGCGCGCTGTTTAGCCGCACCTTCCGCCTGATTGGCAAAAGCTGGCATATGTACCTGGTGGGTTTTCTGTTTGGTCTGGGTTTTGATACCGCCACCGAAATCGGCGTGCTGGGGATCTCGGCGGCCAGCGCGTCCAGCGGGATGTCGATGTGGTCGATTATGGTTTTTCCTGCGCTGTTTGCCAGCGGTATGGCGCTGGTGGATACCCTCGATAATATTCTGATGGTTGGTGCCTACGGTTGGGCGTTCAATAAGCCGCAGCGTAAGCTCTATTACAATATGACCATCACCGGAGCCTCGGTGGTGGTGGCGCTGTTTATCGGTGGGCTGGAAGCGCTGGGGCTGATTATGGATAAATTCGCCTTAACCGGCGGGCTGTGGAGCGACGTGGCGCTGCTGAGCGATAATCTCGGTAACGCAGGTTTTGTGGTGATTGGCCTGTTTGCGTTGTGCTGGCTGGTATCGATGGTCAACTACCGTTGGCGCAACTATGACTCGCTGGTGGTGCGTTAGGGTCTTACGCTGCCGGGTGGCATGGTGCAAATTACCGGATGCGGCGTTGCCTTATCTGGCCTACACAGGCGCAGCGCCGAACGTAAAGCTAAAAAAGCCCCGGGGCAGCGGGGCAAAAATCAGACTTTCGCGCATCCTTGCGCATGAGGTTAAGTCAAACAGTCCTGTAGCCCGGCCAAGCGAAGCGCCGCCGGGAAGTCCTTCTCAACTGACAATCGATTTCAATAAGACAAAAGCTTCTTTCATCCGTTCTTCGCTGACCACGAAAGCCCGCAGCTGCTGGCTTTGGTCGTAGCCTTGCGCCAGCATACCGTCGACGCGGGTTTCAATGATCCAGTGCAGATCCTGACGACGGGTTTCACCCGCCAGGTGCAGCGGTAGATCCGGCGTTTTCACCTTCACCAGCATATTCGGCAGCTTCAGTTCACCGGACTGGCCGAGCAGATTTTTCGCCAGGCACATGGCGCTCATCAAAATAGGCTGCAGAAATGGCATCACCGCGCCGTTGATCTCCGCGCAGTCGCCCAGCGCATAGATATCCGGATTGCTGGTTTGCAGCGTACTATCCACCTTCACGCCACGGTTTATTTCCAGTCCAGCCATCCGCGCCAGCGCCGTTTCCGGACGCAGACCGGTGGCGGCAACCACCGCATCGACTTCTACGTGGCGGTCGCGGTCAAAGCTGGCGCGAATACCGGTCGTCGTCTGCTCCAGCCCTTGCAGTTGGCTTTTCAGCAGCAGGTGAATGCCCATATCGGTCAGACAATGCTGCAGGCGGCTGCTCACCTCTGGCGGCATGAGCGAAGCCAGCACGCTGGCCGAGTTATCCACCACGGTGACCGCTTTGCCGGCGCGGCAGAAGTCCATCGCCAGCTCGCTACCAATCAAACCGCCGCCGATAATCAGCACCCGTTTGGCATCGCGCAGTGTACTTTGCGCCGCGCCAAACTCCTGCTGGCTGTTGAGGGTCAGCATCAGCTCTTTGCCCGGCACGGGTGGCACGATGGCTGAGGCCCCGGTGGCCAGCACCAGTTTGTCGTAGTGCCATTCGTGGTCCTGGCTTTTCACCACGTGGGCCTCGGCATTGATGCCGCTCACCCAGGTCTGCGGGAACAGATTCAGGTTGTACTGTTCGGCGAACTCACCGGCGGTTTGCAAAGTGAGGTCGGCCGCGGTTTGCCCCCGGCTGACCACATGGCTTAAGTCCGGTTTGTTGTATTCGTCGATACTGTCGGCGGCGATGAGCGTCAGCTTGACGCTCATATCCTGCTTACGGATATTTTTCACCAGTTGGCGGGCGGCGAAGCCCGAGCCAACGATCACGATGCCATGATTCATTTTGCCTCCGTTGCCATCACGTCGAAGACATCTTTGCCTAATGAACATTCCGGGCACAGGAAGTTGTCCGGGACTTCGCTCCACGGTGTACCTGGCTGTACGTCCTGGTTTGGTTCACCTTTTGCTGGGTCGTATACCCACTGGCAAACGCTGCACTGCATGCTTGGGCCGAGGTCGGCGGCTGCCGCTGCGGCACAGGCGCAGTCGTCTTTTGCTGAGTCTGCCTTTGGCGTTGCTTCCGGCAGCGGTGCCAGCGCCCACTGGCGGGCAATTTCGCGGCCGTGCTGGCGGCAAACTTCCAGCGCGTCGAGGTCCGGACGCCATTTGGCTTTCAGGCTCAGCGACATTTCAAAACCGGCATCCTGCAGACGGGTGGACAGACGGTCTACCGCGCCGCCGCTCCAGCCGTGGGAGCCAAAGGCGCTGGCACGTTTGTTACGAAAACGCAGGCCGGTCATCTCTTCCACCAGACCGGCAATTTTCGGCATCATCACGTTGTTCATGGTTGAGGTGCCCACCAGAACGCCTTTCGAGCGGAACACGTTGGTCAGAATTTCATTTTTATCGCTGCGGGCGACGTTGAAGATTTTCACCGCCACGTTTGGGTCTACTTCGTTGATGCCCTGAGCAATCGCATCCGCCATCATGCGGGTGTTGTTGGACATGGTGTCGTAGAAGACGGTGATGCGGTCTTCCTGATAGTCGGCGGCCCATTTCAGGTACAGCTCAACGATCTGCGTTGGGTTCTCACGCCATACCACGCCGTGAGAGGTGGCAATCATATCGACCGGCAGGTTAAAGCCGAGGATTTCGGTGATTTTTGGCGTCACCAGACGGCTGAACGGCGTCAGAATATTGGCGTAGTAGCGCTGGCACTGTTCAAACAGTTCGGTCTGGTCAACTTCGTCGTTGAACAGGCGTTCGTCGCAGTAGTGCTGACCGAAGGCGTCGTTACTGAACAGAACCGCATCGCCGGTCATGTAGGTCATCATGCTGTCTGGCCAGTGCAGCATTGGCGTTTCAACGAAAATAAGCTGTTTGCCGTTGCCGATATCCAGCGCGTCGCCGGTTTTCACCACGTGGAAATTCCATTCCGGGTGATGGTGGTGGCCGTTGATGGAGTCAATGGCGTTGGCGGTGCAGTAGATTGGGGTGTCAGGGATCTGCGCCATCAGTTCAGTCAGCGCGCCCGCATGGTCTTCTTCCGCGTGGTTAATGATGATGTAGTCGATATCGGCCAGGTCGATTTCGCCGCGCAGGTTCTGTACGAATTCGCGGCTGAATTTATGGTCGACGGTATCGATCAGGACATTTTTCTCTTCACGGATGAGGTAGCTGTTGTAGCTGCTGCCGCGCAGCGTTTTATATTCGGTGCCGTGGAAATCACGCACTTCCCAGTCACGTTGGCCAACCCAATGAATGTTATTTTTAACCAGAATAGACATAGCAACCTCAATAATTAATTCAGCGTTTTTCAAAAAAGATGTTTTGCTTGTTGCAGGCTGCGTGCCAACTTTTTAATTCATTGATTTACATGTAATTAATAATTTATACCTCTTTATTTTTAGTCAAAATGACTATGATGAATATTGTCAATATGACATCATGCATTGTCAAAATGACTGTGAGGTTGCCATGAGCTTTTCCGTAGACGTGCTGGCAGGCATCGCCATTGAATTACAACGCGGTGTCGGTCATCAGGACCGCTTTCAGCGGCTGATTACCACACTGCGCCAGGTGCTGGAGTGCGATGCATCGGCGCTGCTGCGCTATGACGCGCGGCAGTTTATTCCGCTGGCGATTGATGGGCTGGCCAAAGATGTGCTCGGCAGACGGTTCACGCTGGAAGGGCACCCGCGTCTGGAGGCTATCGCCCGCGCGGGCGATGTGGTTCGCTTCCCGGCGGATAGCGATTTGCCCGACCCCTACGATGGCCTGATCCCCGGCCAGGAGAGCTTAAAAGTCCACGCCTGTATCGGCCTGCCGCTGTTTGCCGGACAAAATTTAATTGGCGCGTTGACCCTCGACGGCATGTCGCCGGACCAGTTCGACGTTTTCAGCGATGAAGAGCTGCGGCTGATTGCCGCGCTGGCGGCGGGAGCGCTCAGCAATGCATTGCTGATAGAACAGCTGGAAAGTCAGAACATGCTGCCCGGTTCGGCGAGCGACTTTGAACAGGTGAAAGAGACGCAGATGATTGGCCTGTCGCCGGGCATGATGCAGTTGAAAAAAGAGATTGAGATTGTCGCGGCCTCAGACCTGAACGTGCTGATTAGCGGTGAAACCGGCACCGGCAAAGAGCTGGTGGCGAAAGCCATTCACGAAGGTTCGCCGCGCGCGGTTAACCCGCTGGTGTACCTGAACTGCGCCGCACTGCCGGAAAGCGTCGCCGAAAGCGAGCTGTTTGGCCACGTGAAGGGCGCATTTACCGGCGCTATCAGTAACCGTAGCGGCAAGTTTGAAATGGCGGATAACGGCACGCTGTTCCTTGATGAAATCGGCGAATTGTCGCTGGCTCTGCAGGCCAAGCTGCTGCGCGTTTTGCAGTATGGCGATATTCAGCGCGTGGGTGACGATCGCAGCCTGCGCGTGGACGTGCGGGTGCTGGCCGCCACCAACCGCGACCTGCGTGATGAAGTGCTGGCGGGTAATTTCCGCGCCGACCTGTTCCATCGTCTGAGCGTATTCCCGCTGTTTGTGCCGCCGCTGCGCGAGCGTGGCGAAGACGTGGTGCTGCTGGCGGGCTATTTCTGCGAGCAGTGCCGTCTACGTCTGGGGCTATCGCGGGTGGTGCTGAGCACGGCGGCACGGGCGCATCTGCAAAACTACGGTTGGCCGGGAAATGTGCGCGAGCTGGAACATGCGGTACATCGGGCGGTGGTTCTGGCGCGGGCGGCCCGCAGCAGTGGTGAAGTGGTGCTGGAGGTGCAGCACTTTGCGTTCCAGGAAGGGGCGATGAGTACGGCGGTTGCCGAAATGCCTGCGTCAACGCCTATCGCGGCGGTCAACAATCTGCGTGAAGCTACTGAACATTTTCAGCGGGAGATGATCCGCAATGCGCTGGAAACGCATCAGCATAATTGGGCGGCGAGCGCGCGGGCGCTAGAGACAGACGTCGCCAACCTGCACCGGCTGGCGAAACGTCTGGGGCTGAAGGATTAAATAATTCCGGCCTGGTAGAAGTTGTGTAAATTGATGGCGCCGACCAGACGGTGATGCTCGTCGACCACCGGAGCGGCGCTGATTTTCAGCTTCATCAACTGCTCTTTGGCATCAATAGCACGAGCCTGATCGTTAAGCGTCACGCCGCCTTTGGTCATCGCATCAGTCACAATATCAGCCAGTGTGCCGCCGCCGACTAGCCAGCGACGCAGGTCGCCGTCGGTAAAGACGCCTTGCACCTGAGACTGGTCATCGCAGACCGCGACCATCCCCATTCCGGTACGGCTGAGCTCAAGCATGGCATCCATAACGCTGGCGTGGATGCTCACCTGTGGAGTATCGACATCCTGACGCATCAGATGATGCACGCGGTTTAGCAGGCGTGCGCCAAGCGCCCCGGCGGGATGCGAGCGGGCAAAATCTTCTTCGTTGAAGCCACGAGCCTGCATTACGGCGATAGCCAGCGCGTCACCCATCATCAGCGTATTGACGGTGCTGGACGTTGGGGCAAGGTGCATTGGGCAGGCTTCACGTTCGACGGCGATATCCAGCACGGCGTCAGCCGCCAGCGCCAGCGGAGAGTTGGCTTTGCCGGTCATCGCCAGCAGCACGACGGATTTTTCTTTCAGGCGAGGAATGATGTGATCAAGTTCTTTCGCGCCGCCGGAGTAAGAGATAAACAGCATCACGTCGCGGCTTTCTACCATCCCTAAGTCACCGTGCAGCGCTTCTGCCGGGTGAACAAAAAAGGCTGGGGTGCCGGTGCTGGCGAGCGTGGCGGCAATTTTCTTGCCGATATGACCTGATTTACCCATACCGGAGACAATCACTTTGCCATCACAGTGGATAATGGTTTTGGCTGCGCGAACAAAATCATCGCCCAAACGCTCCGGCAGACGGCTGGCTTCTTGTAGTTCCAGCATCAATGTCTGACGGCCCGCATTTAGTAGTGCATCACTCATTGCTTTCTCCGGTTATGATTACTTCAATCCCTTTTTCTTCCAGCGCCTGACGAAACGCTGGATCGATACCCGCGTCGGTAATTAATTTATCGACGCTTTCCAGACTGCACACCACATTAGGGCTTTTACGTCCGAATTTTGATGAGTCTGCCATCAGAATCACTTCGCGAGCGGCGTTGCACATCGCTTTACTGACGGTATAGACCTCGTTAAAAGTGGTCACTCCGGCGTTAAGATCGATACCATCGGTGCCCATAAAGAGTTTATCAAAGCTGAACTGCGCGAAGGCATTTTCTGCCAGCTGTCCGTGAAATGACGCCGATTTTTTTCGGAAAGTACCGCCGGGCATCAGGATTGTTTGTTCGTTATCCAGCTCTGCAAGCGCGTTAACAATATGCAGGCTGTTGGTCATCACGGTGATGTTACGAAAGCGGGCCAGCATTGGCACCATCTGCAAAACGGTGCTTCCGGCATCAAGAATAAGCGAGTCGCCATCATGAATAAAGTCGATGGCGGCCTCGGCAATCAGCTCTTTTTTACGGGTATTAATCAGCGTTTTATGATCGATTGGCGGGTCGGATTCATCTTTATTCAACACCACGCCCCCGTAGGTACGAATGACGGTTCCGGCATCTTCCAGAATGACCAGGTCCTTGCGGATGGTGGTGCCAGTGGTGTCGAAGTGCAGGGCAAGTTCTTCGACCGAGCATTTCCCCTGTTTTTGCAGGTGCTCTAAGATGGCGGCCTGGCGCTGACGAGGTTTCATAGATGCGATTACCCTGAATTAAATTATCGAAATGATAACTTCGCAAGCTAATAGCATTCACAACGAAATTATCTATGTTTCAGTTTAAGCGCTAATGATAGAGCATTCTGCAATAGCGGATCATGGGGAAAGATCACATCAGGCTGTAATTCATCAATATGTTTGCCCAATATGGTGGAAATTTTAGTCGGTTTGGCAAACACGGTAAGCCCTTTCATAAAGAACGTGTCTGCGACATGCAGTTGCTCATCGAGTGCAATGGCGACGATAACGCGCGGTTTAAAACGGCCACCGGAGCGTCCTACGCCGACTCGCCCAAACTGGCAGAGCTTATCGAATGCACGATTAAAGCGATAAATTTGCCAACCTCCCAGAGCCAGCTGCGCGCACCAGGCAATAATGGCGACGGTAATCAGTGCTGAGATCATATCGAACTCCTTGTTGTCAGATGACCGCTGCGCCTTTCTGGCCGGTACAGGATGCGGTATCGGCAGGTTTTCTGGCGCAGCGTCATCGAACATAACTTTTCTTAGAACATAACCTGACCGCCGGTGACGTTGATCGACTGTCCGGTGCAGTAGGAAGCTTTGTGGCTGGCGTAGAACAGCAGCATATTCAGTACATCCTGATAGTCGCAGCCGCGCTTAAGCGGCACTTTATCAATGTAATACTGCTCCACTTCGTCAGTCTTAAGGCCGAGCTTGGTCGCATACTGCGGTAGTAAAGACTGGAACATAGGGGATTTAAGGAGATTCCCGAGCATCAGAGAATGGACGGTAATCCCATACTCAGCCAGGTCTAATGCCAGCGATTGCGTTAAGCCCACACCGCCAAATTTTGCGGCACTGTAGCCGGAGTTGTGTTTGCTACCCACTTTGCCGGATTTTGAGTTGATCTGGATAATGCGTCCCTCAATACCGTCGCGGATCATCAGCCGGGAGAACTCACGAGCGCATAGGAAGTAGCCCACCAAATTAACCTGTAGTGAACGGTCGAAATCGCCGAGTTGGAAATCGCTGATGAACGCCGCTTTGGCAATGCCCGCGCTGTAGACCAGCAGATCGACGCGGCCAAAAATCTCATCGACTCCGCGTGACAACGCCAGAACGCTCTGTTCACTGGTGGCATCAGCGCCAAAGCCGTATGCCTTACCCTCGCCAAATTCACTGTTAATTTCCTGCGCGACGTTTGCGGCTTTATCGCTCTGGATATCGACGATCGCCACGCGGTATCCCTCTGCGGCAAGCCCACGGCAGAGGAATGCCCCGAGGGTTTGGCCTCCACCAATGACAACGGCAACCTGATTCATTTTTCTCTCCTTAAATTTAAGCCATAAACTTCAAAATACAGCCCGGCACGATGGTGCTCGGTACCGGCCCCGCAACGTGTACGGTGCCGGGAAATTTCGCTTCGGTAATTCCGTCAAAGCACACGGTGATATGCCCCAGTTCTCGCAGATTTTCCTCTACCACGCTGCCTACCGCAGTGACCGGATAGCGTTGTTCGCCGAGTTCAAACTGTGCACCGGGTTGCAGATGACCGTTGAGTTCTCCGTGACAGTGGAGAAAGCAAAAATCTTCGATATCCGCTGGTGCTCCTTCACGAAAGGTAATCAGCATTTGGTCATCCAATGCATCCGGTGCGTTTTGGCCAATGCGGGTAATGGTTGTCTGATAAATCACGGTCATATCGGGATCTCTTATTGATAAATAAAGCCGGAAACAAACCAGGCGATGAGCACGGTTGGCGCGCCGGTCAGGAAGCGGCTCACCAGCACCGATGGGACGCCGACGCGGACGGTGTCCTGACGGGCTTCCGCCAGCGATAAGCCGACAGGAATAAAATCGCAGGCGGCCTGGGCGTTAATCGCAAACAGCGCCGGAAGTGCCAGATGGGGTGGAATGTTGCCCATACCAATCTGTACGCCAATTAGTACGCCGATAACCTGAGCGATGACCGCGCCAGGGCCGAGGAATGGTGATAGCAGCGGGAAGGAACAGATGAGTGCTAGCGTGACTAATCCCAGAGGATGGCTGGCAAGTGGCGCCAGGCCATGGGCAATCCAGTCGCCAAGGCCAGAGGCCATAATGATGCCGATAAGCGCTGAGACAAATGCCATGAATGGCAGAATGGTTTTTAGCACCGTGTCGATGGTGTCGCGTCCGGCCTGAAAGAACACCGCAACGGCGGAGCCCATGCCCATACCAACCTTTGCCAATAGGCCATCGCTTTGTTCGGTTATCTTTTTGCTGGCGTCGTATTCGCGCCCGGCCTTAGTTTCTGCGATGGGTGGGGTTTCTGAGGACCCGCTAACGACGCTGATGTTTTGTTCTCTCACCCCGGAGACATAAATGTCCTCCACGATGTACTGCGCCAGCGGTCCAGATTTCCCGGTTGAGTGAATATTGATGGTCGGAATACGTCGCTTGGGATAGATTCCGCAGCGCAGCGTACCGCCACAGTCGATGATGGCGATACCGATCTCCGACTCCGGCGGTTCGCCTTCCTTAAAACCATCCACCGCTTGCCAGCCCGTTAACTGCGCCAGTTTGTCGACGATAGCGGGGCGAGTGCCCGCGGTGATGTAGACAATTTTCTTCTCCTCTTTGACCTCCAGCTCGAGTGGGCCACCCCAGCCGCCTGCGCCTTTTTCAATTCGAATGCGTGTCATGATGTAGCTCCCGCCAGACGGACTTTCTGCTCAAGTTGGATACCCATTTTTTTCTCAAAAATAGAGGTTGTGAGATCGGTCACCCAGCCGCGGAAGAAGTTAGTTACCAGACCGAGTAGCAGATAGCTCACGGCTAGCGGGCCAAGAGGAAGTCCCAGCGTTGTCAGGCCGCTGGCAATTCCTAGATAAACAAAAAGTTCGCCAGGGTTGATGTGGGGGAATAAACCGTTCATCGAATGACAGCTGTAGGATGCAGCAGCGTAGTAGCTCGGCTTGTATTTCTCCGGCATAAAGCGGCCCAGGCTTAGGGTCATTGGGTTACAAAACACGAACGTACCAATGCAAGGCAGCAGCAGGTAGCGGGACACGGGATTACCAGCGCAGCGCTGAGCAAAATATTCGATACGTTGCTGGCCGATAAAATGAATCAGCGCATTCATGATGACCAGCAGACTAATCAATAGCGGAATAATGCCGGTCACCATCCCGGTGAACACCTCTCCGCCTTTTTGGAATAGCCCGATGAACCACTCCGCACCATGTGTAATGGTTTCGATCATTGTTTTCTCCTGTAGTGAATTATCGTTATCTTTCCAGACGCGAATCATTTTAATCAGATCGAAAGGTTTTAAAGTGTTATTTTGATCTCAATTTGAAAGATAAATATTTTATTGTGAAAGTTTTTACGATGCGCACCGCACTTACATGAGAAAAAGAAGAGGGGGAATGAGAAATTCTGCGAGGAGGAACGACAACCGCTTCCTTGTGTGGCAGCGGATGCTTTACCATATTTAACTCTTGCTGATATTGTTAAATGGAAGTCTCATGTTGAAGCGTCGTGTTCTGGCTTTACTCCCTCTGTGTGTCCTGCTCGCTGCCTGTAGCAGCAAGCCGAAAACGGCTGAATCACCGGCAACTACCTCCGGCGGTTTTCTCCTTGAACCCCAGCATAATGCGTTGATTCCGACCGGTGATTTTGCCAATAACCCGGCGGCAGAGCAGTTCATCGATAAGATGGTGAGCAAGCACGGATTTGACCGGCAGCAGCTGCACGAAATCCTCTCGCAGGCCAAACGTCTGGATTACGTTTTGCGTCTGATGGACAAACAGGCGCCGACCGGCCTGCCGCCGACTGGCCCAAATGGCGCCTGGCTGCGCTATCGTAAACAGTTTATTACCCCGGATAACGTGCAGAACGGCGTGGCGTTCTGGAACCAGTATCAGGCTGCATTGCAGCGTGCTCAGCAGGTTTATGGCGTACCGCCGGAAATTATCGTCGGGATTATCGGTGTCGAAACGCGCTGGGGCCGCGTGATGGGTAAAACGCGCATTCTCGACGCGCTGGCGACGCTCTCCTTCAACTATCCGCGCCGCGCTGAGTACTTCTCCGGTGAACTGGAAACGTTCCTGCTGATGGCGCGTGATGAAAAAGATGACCCGCTGGATCTGAAAGGTTCTTTCGCGGGAGCGATGGGCTACGGCCAATTTATGCCGTCGTCTTATAAGCAGTACGCGGTGGATTTCAACGGCGATGGTCACATCAACCTGTGGGATCCGGAAGACGCTATCGGTAGCGTAGCCAACTATTTCAAACAGCACGGTTGGGTGAGTGGCGATGCGGTTGCGGTGCAGGCGATGGGCCAGGCGCCGGGGCTGGATAACGGCTTTAAAACCAAATACAGCGTTTCGCAGTTGGCTGCGGCCGGTCTAACGCCGATGCAGCCGCTGGGGAATCACCAGCAGGCGAGCCTGCTGCGGTTGGATGTTGGTACCGGCTACCAGTACTGGTACGGTCTGCCAAACTTCTACACCATCACCCGCTATAACCACAGTACCCATTACGCGATGGCCGTCTGGCAGCTGGGGCTGTCAGTGTCTCAGGCTCGCGGACAGTAAATCCTTCCTTCGGCATCTCTCCGCCTTGAGAGATGCCAGTTACATTTTGCATCATTTCCTGCCGTTTACATCTTCGCGTTAATCTCATATTGTTATGTTATAACATTTAATTCAGAGGCGAAGATGTTCACTCCTGTTTTTATGGCGTCTGCTGTGACCCGGCTGGCGCTGGCCTGCGCACTGCTGTTGCTGTTGTGGTTAGCGGTCTGGTGGGCGGTAGCGCTGCCATGATCGAACTGGACAATCTGGTGGCGGGCTATGAGGGCATGGCGATTACGCCATCCCTGAGCGGCGTGATCCCCAAAGGCAGTATGACAGCGATTGTTGGCCTGAATGGCTGCGGTAAATCCACTTTATTAAAAACGCTCGCCGGTTTTATTCCTCCGGTCAGCGGCGTTGTCCGCTGGATGCCGTCGCGGCCGGTCATCGGCTGGCTGGCGCAGCGCCACTCGCTGGAGTCGCAGTTTCCGCTGACGGTGCTGGATGTGGTGAGCCAGGGGGCGTGGCCGCAGGTCTCGCTGTTGCGCGGTCTGCGCGGTGATGTCCGTGAGCGTATTCGTGCAGCGCTGGTGAGAGTGGGGCTGGCTGAGCTTGCGAAAGCGCCAATTGAAGCGCTTTCCGGCGGCCAGTTTCAACGCATGCTCTTTGCCCGCGTGCTGGTGCAACAAGCGCCACTGGTGATGCTCGATGAGCCTTTTACCGGTATCGACGAAGCGACCAGCCGCGACCTGATGGGCGTGATACAGGAAATGCATCAACAAGGGCAAACCGTCCTGGCGGTTCTGCATGACAACCAGCGCGTGGCCGAGTATTTCCCGGAGACGCTGCTGCTGACGCCGAACCATGCCTGTTGGGGACATACGGCTGAAGTTCTCCCGGCCTTTCAATCCGCGAGGCTGGCATGATCTGGCATACCTTCTTTCAACCGTTTATTGAGTTCGGTTTCATGCGCCGGGCGCTGGTGGTTTGCCTGGCGCTTTCTTTAAGTACCACGATCCTCGGCGTCTTTTTGCTGCTGCGGCGGATGAGTCTGATGGGCGATGCGCTGTCACATGCAATTTTGCCCGGCGTGGCGGTGGGCTATCTGGTGAACGGGATGTCGCTACTAGCGATGACCGTTGGCGGGTTTATCGCCGGTATCGTTGTCGCGTTAGTGGCAGGGTGGGTGAGCCGACGTACCCCGCTCAAAGAGGACGCCAGCTTTGCCGGTTTCTATCTTGGATCGCTGGCGCTGGGCGTCACGCTGGTTTCACTGCGCGGTTCCAGCGTCGATCTCCTGCATCTGCTGTTCGGTTCGATTCTGGCGGTGGATAACGACGCGGCGCTGTTCGTGTCGGGAGTCGCCAGCCTGACGCTTATCTGCATTGCGCTGTTTTACCGCGGGCTGGTGAGTGAGGCGTTCGACAGCGACTGGCTGCAGGTCAACGCTCGCTGGTTGCCGGTGGCGCTGCACGGCCTGTTTTTGGCGTTGCTGGTATTGAATCTGGTGGCCGGATTTCAGGTGTTGGGCACGCTGATGGCGGTGGGAGTGATGATGCTGCCGGCCATCGCGGCGCGCTGCTGGGCGCGAACGTTGCCCACTATTTTACTGCTGGCGGCGGGGATTGGCAGCGTATGTGCATGGCTGGGATTGAGCCTGTCATGGGCGGCGAATCTGCCCGCCGGGCCATCTATCGTCCTCACCGCCAGCGGCGTCTTTTTTGTTTCGGTATTTTTTGGCACGCATAGCCGCCTGACCGTTGGCTGGCGAAAATTAATGGGATGAGGGGAAAGTGATGAAACGTAGTGGAATAATTCTGGCGCTGGCGTTAGGCCTTGTGGCACAAGGGGCGATGGCAAAAACGCTCAACGTCGTCAGCAGTTTTTCGGTGTTAGGCGATATGGTGCAGCAGGTGGGTGGGGAGCACGTACATGTGGATACGCTGGTCGGCCCGGACGGCGACCCGCACACGTTTGAACCCTCTCCTAAAGATAGCGCGTTACTCAGCAAGGCGGATGTAGTGGTGGTGAATGGCCTGGGTCTGGAGGGATGGCTGGACCGGTTGATCAAAGCTTCTGGATTTAAAGGTGAGCTGGTTGTCGCTTCAACCGGTGTGAAGACTCATATGCTGGATGAAGACGGTAAAGCAGTGACCGACCCGCATGCATGGAATAGCGCGGCAAACGGCGCGCTGTATGCACAGAATATCCTTAATGGGCTGGTGAAAGCTGACCCGCAGGACAGCGCGGCGCTGAAAGCCTCCGGTGAACGCTATATCGGCCAGCTTAATGAGGTGGATGGCTGGGCAAAAAAACAGTTTGATGGCATCCCACAGGCTAAGCGTAAAGTGTTGACCAGCCACGATGCGTTTGGCTATTTCTCTCGTGCTTACGGTGTGACCTTCCTGGCTCCACAGGGGCTGTCATCGGAAAGCGAAGCCAGCGCCGCACAGGTGGCCGCGCTAATCTCGCAGATTAAAGCCGACGGCGTGCACACCTGGTTTATGGAGAACCAGCTCGATCCGCGCCTGGTGAAGCAAATTGCCACGGCGACGGGTGCCCGGCCAGGCGGTGAACTGTATCCGGAAGCGTTGTCGAAACCGGGCGGCGTGGCGGATAGCTATGTAAAAATGCTGCGTCATACACGTTGAGCTGATCGCGGCGAGCATGCGTTAAGCACAACCGGCCCGAAATGGGCCGGTTTTCTACTACCCGCGTGGTTCATTGCGTAGCGCATGGATGATTTTGTTTTGCTTAAAACCCATCACCAGGCTGCTCATGCCGAGCAGAGTTTCTATCCCTTCATACAATAGATTGAATGGTCGGGTGAAAAGATGCATGACAACGGTCAGCAATATGCAGATACCGCAGGCAATTAAAATGTTGCGTAGCCGTACGGCCTTATTGAGTTTAGTGGTGTTGAGAGCTGTGTTAATCATTCCTGATAACCTCGTGGCGGAGCCTTCCTTGTGTCGCCTGATTGTGTCACTCGTGCTAGCGGGTTGCTATCTGAAAACGTCGAATTAGCACACCGTTGCCATTTTCTGAATCCCCCTCGTAAAATTGTTATCCCGTCCCCATATCTCCCCTGAAAGTGCTATCTTTGATGGCCTCTTTATCTGGCGAAAGCGGAGCGATAATGACAGATTCTGAATTAATGCAGCTGAGCGAGCAGGTTGGCCTGGCGCTTAAAGCGCGCGGGGCGACGATGACCACCGCAGAGTCCTGCACCGGCGGCTGGATTGCCAAAACGATCACCGATATTGCCGGTAGCTCCGCGTGGTTTGAACGCGGCTTTGTGACCTACAGTAATGAAGCCAAATCGCAGATGATTGGCGTGCGAGAGGTGACGCTTTTGCAGCACGGCGCGGTCAGCGAGCCGGTGGTGGTTGAAATGGCAATTGGTGCGCTGCGTGCAGCCCGCGCCGACTATGCGGTATCCGTAAGCGGTATCGCCGGGCCAGATGGCGGCAGCGCAGAAAAGCCGGTGGGAACCGTGTGGTTTGGCGTCGCCAGCGCTAATGGGCAGGGCGTTACTCAGTGCGAATGCTTCTCTGGCGACCGGGAATCGGTGCGCCGACAGGCAACGGCTTATGCGCTAAATCTTCTCTGGCAACAATTTCTACAAAACACTTGATACTGTATGACCATACAGTATAATTGCCTCAACAGAACAGAATTCACTATCCGGTAACACCCGGTATGACAGGAGTAATAATGGCTATCGACGAAAACAAACAGAAAGCGTTGGCGGCAGCGCTGGGCCAGATCGAAAAGCAATTCGGTAAAGGCTCCATCATGCGTCTGGGTGAAGACCGCTCCATGGATGTGGAAACAATCTCTACCGGTTCGCTTTCACTGGATATCGCGCTGGGCGCAGGCGGCCTGCCAATGGGTCGTATCGTCGAAATTTACGGGCCAGAATCCTCCGGTAAAACCACCCTGACGCTGCAGGTTATCGCTGCAGCGCAGCGCGAAGGTAAAACCTGTGCGTTCATCGATGCTGAGCACGCGCTGGACCCGGTTTATGCTCGCAAGCTGGGCGTTGATATCGACAACCTGCTGTGTTCTCAGCCAGATACCGGCGAGCAGGCTCTGGAAATCTGTGACGCTCTGGCGCGTTCAGGTGCAGTAGACGTTATCGTGGTCGACTCCGTAGCGGCGCTGACGCCAAAAGCGGAAATCGAAGGCGAAATCGGCGACTCTCACATGGGCCTTGCGGCACGTATGATGAGCCAGGCAATGCGTAAGCTGGCCGGGAACCTGAAGCAGTCCAACACGCTGCTGATCTTCATCAACCAGATCCGTATGAAAATCGGTGTAATGTTCGGGAACCCGGAAACCACCACCGGTGGTAATGCGCTGAAATTCTACGCCTCTGTGCGTCTGGATATCCGTCGTATTGGTGCGGTGAAAGAAGGCGACAACGTCGTCGGCAGCGAAACCCGCGTGAAGGTTGTGAAGAACAAAATTGCAGCACCGTTCAAACAGGCTGAATTCCAGATTCTTTATGGCGAAGGCATCAACTTCTTCGGCGAGCTGGTAGACCTGGGCGTGAAAGAGAAGTTGATTGAAAAAGCAGGCGCCTGGTACAGCTACAACGGCGACAAAATTGGTCAGGGTAAAGCGAACGCTATCTCCTGGCTCAAAGAGAACCCGGCTGCGGCGAAAGAAATTGAGAAGAAAGTGCGTGAACTGCTGCTCAATAACCAGGACTCTACGCCAGACTTCGTTGTTGATAACAACAGCGTTGAAGAAACCAAAGAAGACTTCTGATAATCTCAGAAATCAGAATTAAACAAAGGGCTGCTTATGCAGCCCTTTTGCATTTATTGGCTGGAAGAGAATGACTGAAACTATCCCGCGCCGTTCTGCCTATGCTCGCCTGTTAGATCGCGCTATCCGCATTCTGGCGATGCGTGACCATAGTGAACAGGAACTGCGGCGCAAACTGACCGCCCCGGTGATGGGGAAGAACGGACCTGAGCCGATTGATGCGCCGCCGGAAGAGGTCGAAAAAGTCGTCGCCTGGTGCTTTGAAAATCGCTATCTCGACGATAATCGATTTGTGCAGCAGTTTATGGCCGGACGCAGCCGTAAAGGCTACGGGCCCGCACGAATTCGCCAGGAGCTGGGGCAAAAGGGCATTGCCCGTGAGGCCATTGAGCAGGCGATGCGCGAGTGCGAGATTGACTGGATGCAGCTGGCGCGCGACCAGGCATTACGAAAATACGGCGACCCGCTACCGACCGCCTTTACGGAAAAGGTCAAAATCCAGCGCTTTTTACTCTATCGCGGCTATCTGATGGAAGATATCCAGGAAATATGGCGAAATTTTGCTGATTGACCGCACTGGGGATTTTACTTCCCTCTAAAGAAAACTTATCTTATTCCCACTTTTTCCGTCCGGCGCAGGTGGTTTTTTCAGCCACTCGCGTCTGCGACGAATATCCCTTAGCTTGATTTCAGGATAATTATGAGCAAGAGCACCGCTGAGATCCGTCAGGCGTTTCTCGACTTTTTCCATAGTAAAGGCCATCAGGTAGTCGATAGCAGCTCCCTGGTGCCGCATAACGACCCTACTCTGCTGTTTACCAATGCCGGGATGAACCAGTTCAAGGACGTGTTCCTCGGTCTCGACAAACGTAACTATTCGCGCGCGACCACGTCGCAGCGTTGCGTACGTGCGGGCGGTAAACACAATGACCTGGAAAACGTTGGTTATACCGCACGCCACCACACTTTCTTCGAAATGCTGGGTAACTTCAGCTTCGGCGACTACTTCAAACACGATGCAATCCAGTACGCATGGGAACTGCTGACCGGTGAAAACTGGTTTGCCCTGCCGAAAGAGCGTCTGTGGGTCACCGTGTATGAAACCGATGACGAAGCTTACGAAATCTGGGAAAAAGAAGTTGGTATCCCGCGTGAGCGCATTATCCGTATCGGCGACAATAAAGGCGCGCCGTTCGCATCGGATAACTTCTGGCAGATGGGTGACACCGGTCCATGCGGCCCGTGCACCGAGATTTTCTTCGATCATGGCGATCACATCTGGGGTGGCCCTCCAGGAACCGCGGAAGAAGATGGCGATCGCTATATTGAGATCTGGAACATCGTCTTCATGCAGTTTAACCGTCAGGCTGACGGCACCATGGAACCGCTGCCGAAGCCGTCCGTGGATACCGGTATGGGCCTGGAGCGTATTGCCGCGGTTCTGCAGCACGTTAACTCTAACTATGAAATCGACCTGTTCCGCAAGCTGATTGACGCGGTCGCCAAAGTAACGGGCGCTACCGATCTGGGTAATAAATCCCTGCGCGTCATTGCGGACCATATTCGTTCCTGTGCGTTCCTGATTGCCGATGGCGTTATGCCGTCAAACGAAAGCCGTGGCTACGTGCTGCGCCGCATCATTCGTCGCGCAATCCGTCACGGCAACATGCTGGGCGCGAAAGATACCTTCTTCTATAAGCTGGTTGGCCCGCTAATTGAAGTGATGGGGACTGCCGGTGAAGAACTGAAACGTCAGCAGGCTCAGGTTGAGCAGGTGCTGAAAACGGAAGAAGAGCAGTTTGCTCGTACGCTTGAGCGCGGTCTGGCTCTGCTTGATGAAGAGCTGTCTAAACTTTCTGGTGATACGCTGGGCGGTGAAACGGCCTTCCGCCTGTACGACACCTACGGCTTCCCGGTTGACCTGACGGCAGACGTTTGCCGTGAGCGTAACATCAAGGTTGATGAAGCTGGCTTTGAAGCGGCAATGGAAGAACAGCGCCGTCGTGCGCGTGAATCCAGCGGTTTCGGTGCTGACTACAACGCAATGATTCGCGTTGACGGTACATCTGAATTTAAAGGCTACGACCATCTGGAACTGAACGGTAAAGTGACCGCGCTGTTTGTTGATGGTAAAGCGGTAGAGTCTATCGCAGCGGGCCAGGAAGCGGTTGTAATCCTTGACCAGACGCCATTCTATGCGGAATCCGGCGGCCAGGTGGGCGATAAGGGTGAACTGAAAGGCGCGGGCTTTAGCTTTGCGGTCAGCGATACCCAGAAATACGGCCAGGCTATCGGTCATCTCGGTAAGTTGTCTACCGGCGCGCTGAAAGTCGGCGATGCGGTACAGGCAGACGTTGATGATGCACGCCGTGCTCGCATCCGTCTGAACCACTCTGCAACGCACCTGATGCACGCAGCGCTGCGCCAGGTTCTGGGTACGCACGTTGCGCAGAAAGGCTCGCTGGTTAACGACAAAATCCTGCGCTTCGACTTCTCTCATAACGAAGCCATGAAACCGGAAGAAATTCGCGAGGTTGAAGATCTGGTCAATGCCCAGATTCGTCGCAACCTGCCAATCGAAACCAACATCATGGATCTCGAAGCGGCAAAAGCGAAGGGCGCAATGGCGCTGTTCGGCGAGAAATACGATGACCACGTGCGCGTACTGAGCATGGGCGACTTCTCTACCGAACTGTGCGGCGGAACCCATGCTTCACGTACCGGTGATATCGGTCTGTTCCGCATCGTTTCTGAATCCGGTACGGCAGCTGGTGTGCGTCGTATTGAAGCGGTAACGGGTGAAGGCGCGATTGCGACTCTGCATGCGCAGAGTGACCGTTTAAGCGATATTGCTCAGCTGCTGAAGGGCGATAGCCATAACGTTACTGAAAAAGTGCGTACCGTAATTGAACGTACCCGTCAGCTGGAAAAAGAGCTGCAGCAGCTTAAAGAGCAAGCGGCAGCACAGGAAAGCGCGAATCTTTCCAGCAAAGCTGAGACGATCAATGGCGTAAATCTGCTGGTGAGTGCGCTTGAAGGCGTTGAGCCTAAAATGCTGCGTACCATGGTCGACGATCTGAAGAACCAGCTAGGTTCTGCGATTATCGTCCTGGCGACGGTTGATGAAGGTAAGGTTTCTCTGATTGCAGGCGTGTCTAAGGATGTGACCGACCGTGTGAAAGCAGGGGAACTGATTGGTATGGTCGCCCAGCAGGTGGGCGGTAAAGGGGGCGGTCGTCCGGATATGGCGCAAGCTGGCGGTACCGACGCGTCTGCTCTCCCTGCTGCATTGGCCAGCGTGAAAGGCTGGGTAAGCGCTAAATTGTAATAATGATAATCGCATGCGGGCGCCTTAACGTTATATGTTACGGCGCCTTGCATATGCGGTACTGATAACGATAAAGTCAGGTTGAAGTCATGTAAATCGGCTAGACTTACATTTAACAGAATGTGATGCCGTGACTGCTTACACGTAAGGTGTTTGTCATCGCTGACCTTTTGGCGTTATATGATGGAGAATGCCGGGATACAGAGAGACCCGACTCATTTAATCTTTCAAGGAGCAAAGAATGCTGATTCTGACTCGTCGAGTTGGTGAAACCCTCATGATCGGAGATGAGGTCACTGTGACAGTTTTAGGGGTAAAGGGTAACCAGGTACGCATCGGCGTAAACGCCCCGAAAGAGGTCTCCGTTCACCGTGAAGAGATCTACCAGCGTATCCAGGCTGAAAAATCCCAGCAGTCCAGTTACTAAGTTCTCGCGTCTCACCCAGCGGGTGAGACGCAACTCTCCAGATTTTTCGCGTTAATCTCTCTCTTCTTTCCTCTTCTTTCTCTCTATTCGCCATTTCTGTCACGCAAATCTCTCTTTGTACCGCTTTTTCTTCATCTCGTTTTACGACGGTATTCGCAATTTATCTGTTGATAAAACGCCCATTTTGCCTTTTTAAACGCCTTATTGCGTGTGAAATGTGCAATCGATAAAAATCTGCGGAAAATTGTTTGACTTATAAGTCCCAGAAAGTAATATGTGCGCCACGCAGCGACGAGAAGCTCTTAACGAGAAACTCGAAGCACTCGCAAGAGGCGTGTTGGTGAGGTGGCCGAGAGGCTGAAGGCGCTCCCCTGCTAAGGGAGTATGCGGTCAAAAGCTGCATCCGGGGTTCGAATCCCCGCCTCACCGCCATTTGCATCCATAGCTCAGCTGGATAGAGTACTCGGCTACGAACCGAGCGGTCGGAGGTTCGAATCCTCCTGGATGCACCATCTTTTACTTTGTACGGCATTAGCGGTATAGAGTATCAGTAGTAAAGCAGTAAATCCTGATGCATCCATAGCTCAGCTGGATAGAGTACTCGGCTACGAACCGAGCGGTCGGAGGTTCGAATCCTCCTGGATGCACCATCTTTTACTTTGTACGG
>NZ_JBEFLV010000007.1:0-230895 GCF_040149365.1 Kluyvera huaxiensis | reverse complement strand
GTCTGGAGGTGCTATTTATAACAAAACGCCCCCGACCATCAAGGCCGAGGGCGGTTAAAATATCAAAAACCCGCTATCCGGTTAACCGTCATGCTTCTCCGCTTAAGTGAACGGCATTGCGGCAATGCCGGGCTTTTTCGATTACTGTTCGTGACGCTTAAAGACCAACTCGTCGTGGGTTGAGCTTGCCGGATCGAAGAAATATCCTTCAGTGTTAAACCCGGTTAACTGCTCTGGTTTGGTCAGGCGATTTTCAATGATAAAGCGACTCATCAACCCGCGTGCCTTTTTGGCGTAGAAACTGATGACCTTAAATTTACCGTTCTTCTCATCGAGGAACACCGGCTTGATGATTTGTCCCTTCAGCGCCTTCGGTTTCACCGAGCGGAAGTATTCATCCGAGGCCAGATTCACCACCACATCATCGCCCTGAGCCTCTAATGCCGCATTCAGCGTTTGGGTGATTTCCTCTCCCCAGAACTGGTACAGATCTTTACCGCGCGGGTTTTCCAGGCGAATGCCCATTTCCAGACGGTAGGGCTGCATCAGATCCAGCGGGCGCAGTACGCCATACAGGCCGGACAACATGCGCAGGTGTTTCTGAGCAAAGTCGAAGTCGGCCTCGCTGAAGGTTTCCGCCTGTAGCCCGGTATAGACATCGCCTTTAAACGCCAGAATCGCCTGACGTGCATTATCTGGGGCGAAATCCGGATGCCAGTCGTGGAAACGGGTGGCGTTCAGGTCTGCCAGCTTGTCGCTTATCCCCATCAGCGCCTTAATCTGCGGCGCGGAGAGTTTACGCGCAACGCCTATCAACTGCTGGGATTGTTCCAGTAGCGCGGGCTGGGTATAGCGCGTCGTTGCCAGCGGGCTTTGGTAATCGAGCGTTTTAGCAGGAGAAATCAGAATCAGCATATCCAGTCCTTGCAGAAAATTTCACTCAACTTTAACAAAAAAACGGCATCAGGTGATCGATTGCTGCTATTGGCGCGGCGGTTGATCCCAACTCTCCGGTGCCAGCTGCTGGGCTACCTCCGGGTAATAGTCAGGGTCGAATACCGGCGTCACGCCCAATTTACGCTGACGCAGGTAGTCAGTGGCAATAATTCTCACCACCGGCGAGAGCAGCAAAATCGCCGTCAGGTTGGTGATGGCCATCAGCGCCATAATGACGTCTGCCATCTGCCAGACTACCGGCAGATTCAGCAAGCTACCGGCTATCACCATCAGCGGCGTAGCAAGGCGCAGCAGCCAAATGGCCCACGGATTATTCCAGCGTAAGAAGATCAGGTTATTTTCGGCGTAGACATAGTTTGCCACCACCGAAGTAAAAGCGAACAACACCATCACCACCGCCACGAAGCTCGCACCCCAGTCGCCGACCAGCACATTCATTGCGTGTTGAATCAGCTGAATGCCGTCGTAGCTGGTGGTTTTTGTTCCGTGGCCCGCCAGTAACACGATCATGGCGCTGGCGCTACAGATGACAAGGGTATCGATTAACACGCCAATCATCTGGACGATCCCCTGCGCCGCCGGATGCGGTGGGAAAGAGGAGGCCGCCGCCGAGGCGTTTGGTGTTGACCCCATACCCGCTTCGTTAGAGAACATGCTGCGCTGGAAACCGCTGGTGATAGCCTGGCTCACGCTATAGCCCACGGCACCCGCCGCCGCTTCCTGCCAGCCAAAGGCACTACGGATAATCATTTCGATAATGGCCGGTAGCTCGACGATATGCCACAGGCTGATGAGCAGGCACGCGGCGACCCACAGAAGGGCCATGAAGGGCACGACCCATTGACTGAACTTCGCCACGCCTTTCATGCCGCGCATAATTACCAGCAGCGCAAGTACGGCCATGACCACGCCGGTCACGGCTTTAGGAATATCGAACGCATACTCCAGCGCGTGCGCGGTTGAGTTAGCCTGCACGGTATTGAAAATCAGCCCGTAGGCCAGAAGCAGAAGCAGGGAAAAGATGACGCCCATCCAGCGCATCCCCAGCCCACGGGACATGTACCAGGCTGGGCCGCCACGGAACTGGCCGCTGGCGTCGCGTTCTTTGAACAACTGCGCCAGCGAGCATTCGGCAAAGCTGCTGGCCATGCCGATAATGGCGGCAACCCACATCCAGAACACCGCACCGGGACCACCGACGGTAATCGCTAATGCCACACCGGCCAGATTGCCGCTACCCACACGGGCGGCAAGGCTAATGCATAACACCTGAAATGAGGTCAGGCCGCCTTCACGGGGCGTCAGGCTTCTTTTCAGACTTTTGCTAAACTGACGGATGTAGCGAAACTGGATATAGCCGGTTCTCCATGTGAACCATAGGCCACAGCCGAGGAGTAGGTAAATCATTACCGAACCCCACAGTATCTCGCTGATAAAGGTGAGAAACTCAGGCATTAAACATCCTCTTGTCTATGCCAAAATCGAGGGCTGAGCGCGGGAAGGTCAGATTGCCTTACACGATTCGATTCAGCCAATGTAAGCGCTACCACTATCAGGGCGCAGAAACGCAACCCTCAAAGTTTGATATTGCAGTTTATCATACTCTGCGCTCTCGCGACGTCGGCGGTTGCGCTGAGAGTGCGGCGTGATATTATCGGGGCAGACCGGTTACATCCCCCTAACAGCTGTTTAAAGAGAAACACTATCATGACGGATAAATTGACATCTCTGCGTCAGTACACAACCGTAGTGGCTGACACTGGAGACATCGCAGCAATGAAGCTGTATCAGCCTCAGGATGCGACAACCAACCCTTCTCTGATTCTGGGTGCAGCGCAGATCCCTGAGTACCGTAAACTGATTGATGATGCGGTAGAGTGGGCGCGCAGCCAGAGCAGCGATCGTGCTCAGCAGGTTGTAGATGCTACCGACAAACTGGCCGTAAATATCGGTCTGGAAATTCTGAAACTGGTCCCTGGCCGTATCTCAACGGAAGTTGATGCGCGTCTGTCCTATGACACCAAAGCGTCCATCGCAAAAGCGAAACGCCTGATCAAAATGTACAACGATGCTGGTATCAGCAACGATCGTATTCTGATCAAACTGGCCTCTACCTGGCAGGGTATCTGCGCGGCAGAGCAGCTGGAAAAAGAAGGCATCAACTGTAACCTGACGCTGCTGTTCTCCTTCGCTCAGGCGCGTGCTTGTGCGGAAGCTGGCGTATACCTGATCTCCCCGTTCGTAGGCCGTATTCTGGATTGGTACAAAGCCAATACCGACAAGAAAGAGTACGCTCCGGCAGAAGATCCAGGTGTGGTTTCCGTGAGCGAAATCTACCAGTACTACAAACAGCACGGTTACGAGACTGTCGTTATGGGCGCAAGCTTCCGTAACATCGGTGAAATCCTGGAACTGGCCGGCTGTGACCGCCTGACCATCGCTCCAGCACTGCTGAAAGAGCTGGCAGAAAGCGAAGGCGCACTGGAACGTAAACTGACCTTTACCGGTGAAGTGAAAGCGCGTCCAGACCGCATCACCGAGTCCGAGTTCCTGTGGCAGCACAACCAGGATCCAATGGCTGTTGATAAACTGGCGGAAGGTATCCGTAAGTTTGCCATCGACCAGGAAAAACTGGAAAAAATGATCGGCGACCTGCTGTAAGACTGCGTCGTTGCCTGACAACGGCCCGTTTCTCATTACTGAGAGCGGGCCGTTTTTTTAATGCTGGAGAGAAGGGAGTTCTTCTGCCGTAATACCGGTCATCTCGATGACATCAGCCACCGATATCCCTTTTTTGAGCATTGCCTGCGCGATTTTCCGAGATGCCTCACGCTCGCCCGTATGCATACCTTCCAGAATGCCTTCCTGAATACCCTGCTGGATACCTTCGGTACGTCCTTCTTGCTTCAATTGCTCTGCTAATGTCATGAGTTCGTCTCCATACTGAGGCGCATGCTGCGCCATCTCAAACAGTAATGTGCGGGCATCCTGAGCCTTTCCCGCCTGCAGCATGTAGTTTACCAGCGCAATAACCTGTTGTCCGCTGATGTGGTTGCGGGTTAATAGTCCTGCAAGCTTATCAAATAGCCGGGTCAGATCGCGCTGGCGGATATGCTTTTGAATCAGCGTCAGCGCGGCCATGCTGCGGTGCTGCATGATCTCATCATCAGCAATGACGGTGATATCCACAAGGGGAAAATTTTGGCTGTAAATTTTTCCCGCAAGCTGTGGGTCAACAAAGTTATCCAGCCAGTTCATCGAATAGGGATAGGGGCTTCTTCGCCCCTGGTAAAACAGAATCGGGATAACCAGCGGCAGGGTTTTATGGCCGGCTTCCAGATGGCGCTGCATCGCCGCTATCGCGTAGCGCATTAAACGAAAGGCCATATGCTTATCAGGTGAACTCTGATGTTCTATCAGCACATGGATATACCCGTCGCCGCAGACGGTTTTTAATGAGTAGAGCATGTCACTGAAATAGGGGTGTAAGTCGTCCTCAATAAAACTCCCCGACTCAAGATGCAGGGTTTGCAGGTCGCATAGACGCAACAAGGCCGACGGTAGATGAATAGCAATGAAATCTCGCGCCGTTTCCATTCGTGAGAGAAACGTTTTAAACACCAAATCATGAGGTGTAGGGGACCGGTTTTTATGCATTTTCCACCTTCCGTGGTTATCTTTCGCCGGAGTCTGTCACCCCGGCAAACAGCATGACAGTGAATTATCAATCGGCCTGCTGATTTTGCGGAGCGCCTCGGGGAATGCGGTCAGATAACCCGTTTGGGGATTTAGTATTGCCGGACAATCGCGTGTATCATTCCGCTTAACAGCACCGTTTTAATGGAATAATCATGAATACTTTACGCATTGGCTTAGTTTCTATCTCTGACCGCGCTTCCAGCGGCGTATATCAGGATAAAGGCATCCCGGCACTCGAAGAGTGGCTGGCATCTGCCCTGACCACTCCTTTTAAAGTGGAAACTCGCCTGATCCCTGACGAGCAGACCATCATTGAACAAACGCTGTGTGAGCTGGTGGATGAGATGAGCTGCCATTTGGTTCTGACCACCGGCGGCACTGGCCCTGCGCGTCGCGATGTCACGCCGGATGCGACGCTGGCCATCGCCGATCGCGTAATGCCGGGTTTTGGTGAGCAGATGCGTCAGGTCAGCCTGCATTTTGTGCCGACGGCGATTCTCTCCCGCCAGGTTGGGGTCATTCGTAAACAGGCGCTGATTCTGAATCTACCGGGTCAGCCGAAAGCGATTCAGGAGACGCTGGAAGGGGTTAAAGACGCTGAAGGCAAAGTGTTGGTCAACGGTATTTTTGCAAGTGTACCGTATTGTGTACAATTGCTGGAGGGGCCGTACATTGAAACCAATGCGGATGTAGTAGCAGCTTTTCGCCCTAAGAGTGCACGTCGCGAGACATTATCCTGAATGTAATGCATTCCTGACATAACCTATCATTCCTCTGGAGTGGGATAGAGTTTACGGTATAGTAATTTTTTCTTTACATAAATCGTAAGCTTTTATCGACAGCTCAACTTTGCGAATGGTTCGTTATGTCAAATTACACCCGACCTCTGAATCGACAAGATTATAAAACTCTGACATTGGCGGCATTAGGCGGCGCGCTGGAGTTTTACGACTTCATCATTTTCGTCTTCTTTGCCGCCGTGGTAGGGGAGCTCTTTTTCCCGGCAGATATTCCCGAATGGCTGCGCCAGGTGCAGACTTTCGGCATCTTTGCCGCCGGTTATCTGGCCCGTCCTCTCGGTGGCATTATTATGGCGCACTTCGGCGATCTGGTCGGGCGCAAGAAAATGTTCACCCTTAGCATTCTCCTGATGGCGGTGCCGACGTTGGCGATTGGCCTGCTGCCAACCTATGCCACTGCCGGGCTGGCGGCGCCGTTATTGCTGCTGATGATGCGTATTTTGCAAGGTGCGGCGATTGGCGGGGAAGTGCCTGGGGCATGGGTATTTGTCGCCGAGCACGTTCCGGCGCGTCGGATTGGTATTGCCTGTGGGACGTTGACGGCAGGGCTGACGGTCGGGATCCTGCTGGGCTCGGTGGTGGCAACTCTGATTAACACCCAACTGACGGTACAGGCGATTCACAGCGGTGGCTGGCGTATTCCTTTCCTGCTGGGGGGGATCTTTGGCCTGGTGGCGATGTATCTGCGTCGCTGGCTGCAGGAAACGCCTATCTTCCTTGAGATGCAGCAGCGTAAGGCGCTGGCGCAGGAGTTGCCGATTAAATCGGTTGTGCTCAAGCATAAGCCAGCGGTGGTAGTCTCGATGTTGCTGACCTGGCTGTTATCGGCTGGTATCGTGGTGGTGATCCTGATGTCTCCTGTCTGGCTGCAAAAGCAGTACGGTTTTGCCCCAGCGCTGACCTTACAGGCCAACAGTGTGGCCACGGTAATGCTTTGTGTCGGATGCCTGCTGGCCGGATTGATTGTGGATAAAGTTGGTGCCAGCAAAACCTTTATCGTTGGCAGTATTTTACTCGCCTGTTCCAGTTGGCTTTTCTATCACCTGGCGGGAACGCATCCAGAACAAATTTTCCTGTTGTATGGGCTAGTGGGGCTGTGCGTTGGGGTGGTCGGCGCGGTGCCGTACGTGATGGTGCGAGCCTTCCCGGCGGAAGTCCGCTTTACCGGTATTTCATTTTCCTACAATCTTTCTTACGCTATTTTCGGCGGCCTGACGCCGATTGCCGTGACCATGCTGATGGGCGTATCGCCAATGGCGCCTGCCTGGTACGTATTGGCGCTGTCGTTGTTGGGCCTGGTTCTGGGTATTTGGTTACGTAAAGAAGTACCCGCGGCAGTGGGCGGTGAGCTACAGCGGTCGTAGTCGAGTCTGGTGCCCGGCGTAGCCACGCCGGGCTATTCGCTAGCGAATGATATTGACGTCCTTAAACATAAAGCGCTTTTTCTGCCCCTCTTCCTGATAGCCAATACGAATAAAGATGCGTAGGTCTTCGAGCCAGGCATAATCGCTACTCATTGCGCGACCGTCGCCCCGGTCGTCGGTGCAGCTCAGTTCAAGATAGCGTCCCGGGAATTTCTCATTCAGCATTGAGGCGTCATGCCATGGTGCTTCCACGCTGCAAACCTGACTTTTGGATTTGCTCTTCTGTGGGTCTTGCTCATTTTTCAGCATCGTATGCCAGCGATATGGCTTACCGACCACCGGCTCGGCGCTAAAGTCCGTTTCCAGCGTCTGGCCGATGAGTGGACTGTTTTGCATGGAATCCCACTCTTTCAGGTTCACCATATTGAACAGACGCTGGTACTGGATGTAGAAGGTCACCCCTTTAAGTATCAGAGTGTCAAGCGTCAGCGTGCTGCCGTCCGGCAGGCGGTCGATTCGTGTTTTCGCGCTGCTGTCATCATCACCCGGCCATACCTGGGTGAACGTGAGACGGGTAAAGTTCGGGGTGCGGTTTTCGCCTTCCAGCGTCTGGTGAATCGTATTATTGACCGTTTCTGGTAGCGGGTAGCGGGCTAATGCACTGGGGTCGTTTTGGGCAAAATCAGGGAGCACCAGCGGTGCATCGGCAGCCGTTTTCTGCCGTTCGACCAGTGGACCATGGCCGGTAAACTGACTGAGGTCTTTTAAGGCGCATAGCGTTTTCATTGGCGGTGTGAGCGCCGGAGATAGAGGGGAGAAAACGGCATTCGGCGTGATGCTGTTGTCGGTCACAACTGCTCCATTGACCGAAAAAGTCCGCTCAATACGCGCCTGATTGTTACCGCAGTTAACCTGCATTTGGCTGATTTTAAAGTCGTAGGGTGCGGTATATTGTGCGTCACGATGAATCCGGGCGTAATCGATCCCCAGCCGCAGATTGAGCATGTTGCCCTGACGATAGCTGCGGTTCAAATCGATAAACGGCCGATCGCCATTTTTATCCGCTGTAGACAGCCCCACCCAGCGGGTCTGCGGTATTTTTTGCTGGCAGATATTGAGCGCCGGGTCGGTACTCATCAGGCTGTCGGCATCGGGTTCGAAAGGGATACCGGGAATATAGCGGGCAACAGAGCTGCTGCCATAGACGCGCATATCTTTTCCAGCAGCGGTCCGCAGGTTCATATACAGCAATGTTTTAGCCTGGGTGCCACAATCAATATTCAGCCAAAGAGAGTTACGCGCTCCCCCCGCCATCATAATGCGATAAACCGTATTGATGCTGTCGCCTGTGCGAACGGTATTGTCCTTATCCCAATCAACGCCGGTGACTTCGTTGGCTGATAGCGCATGTCCGGTGATAGGAAGTAGGGCGCTGGTGGCCAGAATCACGTAGCTGGCAGACGTAAGCCGCATTATCAACAATCCTTTTAATGATGAGGAGCCGTTGAAAATAACGTAAATAGCGAGCGGGCGATAACCCCAGGATAGGTAGTTGGTAGGTAAAAAAAAGCGCCGGACAGGCCAGCGCTTTTAAAGAGAGGTGAGGATTAGTGTTTTTCACCAATCGGCAGCACGGTGCGGCCGAACTGCTCGTTAAGCACTTCGCCCATCGCCAGGTAAATGGCGCTGGCACCACAGATGAGGCCAATCCAGCCTGCAACGTGGATGATCGCTTCGTTGCCGTTGATGTTGCCAATCGCCAGCAGGGCGAACAGCACGGTCAGGCTCAGGAACACGAACTGCAGCATGCGTGCCGCTTTCAGCGTACCGAAGAACATGAACAGCGTGAACACGCCCCACAGGCCCAGGTAGGCGCCGAGGAACTGCGCGTTAGGTGCTTCGGTCAGGCCCATTTTCGGCATCAGCAGGATGGCGACCAGAGTCAGCCAGAAAGAGCCGTAAGAGGTGAAGGCGGTCAGACCAAAAGTATTCCCTTTTTTGTATTCCAGCAGGCCGGCAAAAATCTGTGCGATACCGCCGTAGAAAATACCCATTGCCAGAATAATACCGTCAAGAGCAAAGAAACCCGCGTTGTGCAGGTTAAGCAGAATGGTGGTCATGCCGAAGCCCATCAGGCCCAGCGGTGCCGGGTTAGCCAACTTAGTGTTGCCCATAATTCCTCAAATCATCATTGAATGGTGAAATAGTCTCCCCAGTGTTGGGGCGCGGCATAATAATCAGGAGTAAACGGGCTGTCTATGATCTCGTGAGGGGAAAATAAACTATTTTCCCCGTTTTACGCTTAACCTAAGCGTTTTAGTGAGGCAATGGCCATCATGCGACGCAGGCAAGCGATGCGCAGGACGGTGGGAATAGTGACCCGATAGGCGCTACCGCTCACCGCCTTCACGCCGTTGACTGCCGCGCCCACCGGCCCGCCAAGCCCTACGCCACGTATCAAACCATGGCCAATAACGCTCACCGCAGCATGCTTATGCAGAATGTGGCTGAGCTGGTCGGCCAGCAGATGCGATACTCCATGTTCCAGACGGTGGTGATCGATTAGCTGAGGCAATAATTTTTCCAGTTCCGTTACTTTCAGCTCGACGGCGGCATGAAAGCGGGCTTTCTGCTCATCATCCATTCGCTGCCAGGCGTGACGGATAAAATGCTCAAGCAGGATTTTTTCAATCTTAGCCGTTGGCATCTCTTTATCGGCTTTGAGGCTCAGACGTTTGGCTACGTCGATTAGAATTTCACGATACAGTTTCCCGTGACCACGTAATTTATTGGCAATACTGTCGCCGCCAAAGTGCTGCAGTTCACCGGCAATCAATTGCCAGTTACGACGGTGTTGTTCCGGATGTCCTTCCATCGACATATACAATTCATTGTTTAAGAGGGCGCTTGATAGACGGCGTTTTCCCTTTTCATTGTGCGTCAGCAATTGGGCTAAGTTTGCCAGTTGCTCTTCGCTACAGTGCTGAAGAAAAACGAGGTCGTTGTCATCCAGGTAGAAGGCTTTCATTGGGTATGCGGCTTTTGTCTGAGGGCGGGGTTAATCGTCGCCGATGATTTTTAGCGAGGCCATATCGGAGGAGTTCACCGTATGTCCGGAGAAGGAAATTCTGGAGACACAGCGTTTGTTGTCGTTATCGCTGTTGATATTAATCCAGTCCGTGGTCACGCCTTGTTTGAGGGTTGACGGTACGTTCAGGCTCTGGCTGCTGCTACGGTCCGCTTTAAAATAGACGGATGCGCCGCTTAATGCAGCGTCGCCGCGATCGACCGTGAGCTGGATGCGTTTCACCACGCGGCACACCGGCAGCTTAAGCGTCAGGTCGTTGGTTTCATTGCGGGGTAATGCAATGACGCCCAGCGTTTTATGGTCGTTGGCATAGGCGGATCCCGCCAGCAGCAGGCCGAACGCCAGGCAGGCTGAGAGACTTACGATGGCTTTCATTGTGTTCCTTACCGAAAAAGGCCGTTTCAGGACATGAAACAGAAAGGCGAATTTTATCGCTCTCCGGTAAGGCTTTCAGCGCTTAATTATGACTTTGTGTGACAGTAATTTATTGAATGTATTTTGTTTTTTATATAATTGGCGTGAATAAAACGGGCGAGGGAAATTAAATTAAAAGCGCACTGAATGAAAAAATTTTTAGCCTGCCCCCTTGATGGATGACGTTGAGCCCCCATCTTGTACTCAACCGCAGTGAATGAGTCTGAAAAAAAACGATTCAGGGCAGTTGAAACCGTAGGTTTCGCCCTTATTACAGACTCACAACCACATGTTGAATGAATTTTTAGTGGAGACGTTTAGATGGGTAAAATTATTGGTATCGATCTGGGTACTACCAACTCTTGTGTAGCGATTATGGATGGCACTACTGCACGCGTGCTAGAGAACGCCGAAGGCGATCGCACCACGCCTTCTATTATTGCATATACCCAGGATGGTGAAACTCTGGTTGGTCAGCCGGCTAAACGTCAGGCAGTGACAAACCCGCAAAATACTCTGTTTGCGATTAAACGCCTGATTGGTCGCCGCTTCCAGGACGAAGAAGTACAGCGTGATGAAGCCATCATGCCGTACAAAATCATCGGTGCTGACAACGGTGATGCATGGATCGATGTGAAGGGTCAGAAAATGGCGCCTCCACAGATCTCTGCCGAAGTGCTGAAAAAAATGAAGAAAACGGCTGAAGATTACCTGGGCGAACCGGTAACTGAAGCGGTTATCACCGTACCTGCTTACTTCAACGATGCTCAGCGTCAGGCAACTAAAGATGCCGGTCGTATCGCAGGTCTGGAAGTAAAACGTATCATCAACGAACCAACCGCCGCTGCACTGGCATACGGTCTGGATAAAGAAGTCGGCAACCGTACTATCGCGGTTTATGACCTCGGTGGTGGTACTTTCGATATCTCCGTTATCGAAATCGACGAAGTTGACGGCGAAAAAACCTTCGAAGTACTGGCTACCAACGGTGATACTCACCTGGGTGGTGAAGACTTCGATAGCCGTATGATCAACTACCTCGTTGATGAGTTTAAGAAAGACCAGGGCATCGACCTGCGTAACGATCCGCTGGCGATGCAGCGTCTGAAAGAAGCAGCAGAAAAAGCGAAAATCGAGCTGTCTTCTGCTCAGCAGACCGACGTTAACCTGCCGTACATCACTGCAGATGCGTCTGGTCCTAAACACATGAACATCAAAGTGACTCGTGCGAAACTGGAAAGCTTGGTAGAAGACCTGGTTAACCGTTCTATCGAGCCGCTGAAAGTTGCACTGCAGGACGCTGGCCTGTCTGTATCCGATATCCAGGACGTTATCCTGGTGGGTGGTCAGACTCGTATGCCAATGGTTCAGAAGAAAGTTGCTGAGTTCTTCGGTAAAGAGCCACGTAAAGACGTTAACCCGGACGAAGCCGTTGCTATCGGTGCTGCAGTCCAGGGTGGTGTATTGACGGGTGAAGTGAAAGACGTATTGCTGCTGGACGTTACCCCACTGTCTCTGGGTATCGAAACCATGGGCGGCGTGATGACTGCACTCATCAACAAAAACACCACTATTCCGACCAAACACAGCCAGGTGTTCTCTACCGCTGAAGACAACCAGTCTGCGGTAACCATCCATGTGCTGCAGGGTGAGCGTAAACGTGCTTCCGATAACAAAGATCTCGGCCAGTTCAACCTGGACGGTATCAGCCCAGCACCGCGCGGCATGCCGCAGATCGAAGTGACCTTCGATATCGATGCTGATGGTATCCTGCACGTGTCTGCGAAAGACAAAAACAGCGGTAAAGAGCAGAAGATCACCATCAAGGCTTCTTCTGGTCTGAACGAAGACGAAATTCAGAAAATGGTTCGCGAAGCCGAAGCTAACGCCGAAGCTGACCGTAAGTTTGAAGAGCTGGTTCAGACCCGCAACCAGGGCGACCATCTGCTGCACAGCACCCGTAAGCAGGTTGAAGAAGCAGGCGAACAGCTGCCAGCTGAAGACAAAACTGCTATCGAGTCCGCACTGACTGCGCTGGAAGCGTCTCTGAAAGGCGAAGACAAAGCTGACATCGAAGCGAAAATGCAGGCGCTGGCACAGGTTTCCCAGAAACTGATGGAAATCGCTCAGCAGCAGCACGCACAGCAGCAGGCTGGTGCAGCAGGCGCTGACGCTTCCGCGAACAATGCTAAAGACGACGACGTTGTTGACGCTGAGTTCGAAGAAGTGAAAGACAAAAAATAATCGCCCTGATGCAGGGTAGTTAATTGGCACGGGCGTAGGAGATCTCTCCACGCCCGTGCTCGTATGTTAAGGGGCTCGAAAACAACAATGGCAAAGCAAGATTATTACGAGATTTTGGGCGTTTCCAAAACAGCGGAAGAGCGTGAAATCAAAAAGGCGTACAAACGCCTGGCCATGAAATTCCACCCGGACCGCAACCAGGGGGATAAAGAGGCCGAAGCCAAGTTTAAAGAGATCAAAGAAGCGTATGAGATCCTGACCGATGCGCAGAAGCGTGCGGCCTACGATCAGTACGGTCATGCAGCCTTTGAACAGGGCGGCATGGGTGGCGGCGGCGGTGGTTACGGCGGCGGCGCAGACTTTGGTGATATCTTTGGTGACGTATTCGGTGACATCTTCGGCGGTGGCCGTGGTCGCCAGCGTGCATCCCGTGGCGCCGATCTGCGCTACAACATGGATCTGACGCTGGAAGAAGCGGTTCGTGGTGTGACCAAAGAGATCCGCATTCCAACGCTGGAAGAGTGTGACGTTTGCCACGGCAGCGGTGCGAAAGCGGGTTCACAGCCGCAGACCTGTCCAACCTGTCACGGTGCAGGACAGGTGCAGATGCGCCAGGGCTTCTTCGCCGTACAGCAGACCTGTCCACACTGTCAGGGCCGCGGTACGCTGATTAAAGATCCGTGCAACAAATGCCACGGTCATGGTCGCGTAGAGAAAACCAAAACGCTGTCGGTGAAGATTCCGGCAGGCGTAGACACCGGCGATCGTATTCGTCTTTCTGGTGAAGGTGAAGCGGGTGAACACGGTGCACCAGCGGGCGATCTGTACGTTCAGGTGCAGGTGAAACAGCATGCTATCTTCGAGCGTGAAGGTAACAACCTGTACTGTGAAGTGCCGATTAACTTCACCATGGCGGCACTGGGCGGCGAGATTGAAGTTCCGACGCTCGATGGTCGCGTGAAGCTGAAAATCCCGGGCGAAACGCAAACCGGCAAACTGTTCCGTATGCGTGGCAAGGGCGTGAAATCTGTCCGCGGTGGTGCGCAGGGCGACCTGCTGTGCCGTGTGGTTGTTGAAACGCCGGTGAGTCTGAACGAGAAGCAGAAACAGTTGCTTAAAGATCTGCAGGACAGCTTCGGCGGCCCAACCGGTGAAAACAACAGTCCGCGCTCCAAAAGCTTCTTTGACGGCGTGAAAAAGTTCTTTGACGATTTAACTCGTTAATCACTTCAGTCATATCATATAAAAGCCCGGGGTTGCGAAGCTCTGGGCTTTTTATTATGTATTTATATTATTCTTTGATGGGTTCTTTAGCATAAACTTTTACCCTTGCAATTATATCTTTTGTAGAGGGTTGAATGTTAATTCCTAATCATATATCTAATAGTAAGGTTATTTTACTCGAACTGGATGTCTTACTTACAATCATCACAGTTGGAGCATGGGGAGGCATAGTTAGCTATCTTTTAAGGAAAAGTAGACGTAAATACACCAAGTTTAATACACGTCTAAAATATTGTTTAACTCAAATAATAATATCTTGCTTTACCAGTTTTCTTTTAAGCACAGTTGCGATTGAGAAGGCGTTTAGTTTTAATATGGTTCTATTAGTTGCTGGTTTAGGGGGAGTGTTTTCAGGTCCGGTTTTGCGATTTTTTAACGATTGGATCAAAAAATACTTTGACAATGAACGCTAGAATTAATACAGGAATCGTTTTTTTATTCAGGCTCATCCATGAGCCTGTTGTTGATATAAAGAGGTTAGAGCGGATATTTTAAAAGTAAAACACAAATTGTTATAGCCAACAGCAAAAACATAATATGGAGATTTTTAGCATGGTTGTTCATTAGTTTGTTTTCTTTTTTTTGGGATGTACTAATGGTGTCAATGAAGATGTTATTATTAATAATTACTCCTTCTCTCGGAAGGGTGGTAAAAAAATCCTCCAGCCCTATCTTACGTAAATCTCGACGCAGTAGGTAAAACAACTGCGTTAAGTTTGCATCACTAATGTATTGTCCACGTACGCCCCATATCGCCCCCATCATCGTCTGCCTTGTCACTGTGTTTTTTTGAGCATTATCAATAAGAAAACTTAGGCATCTGGCACGTAGAATCGTTATTCTTATAATCTCGTTACTGTGTAGAGACTGTATCTCACGTAGAGACTCATCGTATATAAATTGATTGTTTATTTTATATTTTTTCACAAAAAACTCCATTAGGTCATCGGTAAGGCATCGCAGATGTGTCCTGTTACTTTCAGGATGCTCTCTGGCACGGAAATTGGTAATAAAATAAACTGTATTTTTTAAATATAATAATCATCGATAATTATATTTAATAAAAATTATATGTTTTATGTGAAAGAGTTTCTTAAATCGTCGTTACAATAAGATGTAACTATGATTGAAATATCTCATTAATTTATACATGGCATTGGTGTTATTTCTTTGCCAGGCACAAACAAAATCATAAGGCGTAGTTATTACCTATATCTATAGCGTTATCTTTAAGATTGAAGATATTATTCATGAGGGAATGCTTTGTTCAAGTATAGATAGTGATTTTGTATAAAGTAAAGGCATAATATTGTTTTTTATCAATAATGTTAGATTATAATCCAATGTGCGCTTTGTAATTTGTTTTATGTTTCTTATTTAATTGATATCATATTAGGTTATGTTTATGAAAGTTATTTCAAAGATAAAATTTGAATACATTTTGCAATGGAAATTCGGCTGGGTTTGATAAGCCGAATTACGCTTGCTATATGTTTTTATGATATGATTGTTCTGACTTATTATTAAACTTAACTCAGAAGGAAGTGCTGGAATCTTGATGGTTTTTTACAACGCCATCTATACGTCTAAACATTTTAGTTCAACCTATTATGGGATGTGTTTAAAATAACGCATAATATGATGAACTATATTTTTATCTTTCGTACATAAAAACAATGTTTTTATAGCGTCGAAACAACATATTGTGACACACTGTCGATGGCGCTAACTTTCAATCTAGTTATGCGATTCATATCACTATTCTGTCTATATATTTAATTGAAAATAATTCCCTCGTAATAAATTTTTATTAAATTATAACAATAGGGAAAGTTTAGATGCCTAGGAGAATTAATACACTATTAAGTTGTGCTTTACTTGCCGTATTGGGTGGGATTTGCCTTCCAGCACAGGCATCGTTGGACTATAAATATTCTTTTGGATCAATTAACGCGGGCTATGCCGATTGGAATAGCGGATTTGTCGATGTTGAACGCGGTGAAGTCTGGAAAGTGACAGCCGATTTTGGTGTTAATTTTAGAGAGGCTGAATTTTATTCTTTTTATGAAAGCAATGTCCTAAATCATTCGGTAGCCGGGCGTAACCATACAGTTTCAGCGATGACTCATGTTCGCCTTTTTGATTCAAATTATACATTTTTTGGTAAATTATATGGACAATGGGATAACTCGTGGTCGGATGATCTTGATATGTTCTATGGTATGGGATATCTCGGCTGGGATGGCAAGTGGGGCTTTTTTAAACCTTATATTGGATTACACAACCAATCGGGCGATTATGTTTCAAAAAAATATGGCCAAACAAATGGCTGGAATGGGTATGTAATCGGTTGGACTGCTGCATATAACTTTTCGCTATTTGGCGAGAGATTTGTTCTTTCTGACTGGAATGAAATAGAGTTTGATAGGAATGATGCTTATGCCGAACAACAATCTGGACATAATGGATTGAATGGCGGGCTCACATTAGCCTGGAAGTTTTATCCACGCTGGAAAGCAACTATCACCTATCGCTATTTCGATAATAAGCTTGGTTATGATGGGTATGGTGATCAGATGATTTATATGTTGGGTTACGAATTTTAATGTATATTTTAAAAAGGATTTATTATGAAAAGAACATTAGTAGCCAGTATGATCGGATTGGCCCTGTGTACAGGAGGAATAACGGGTATTGCTCATGCAGCTGATATTAACCATCCAAACCTGGTTATCATATTAGCTGATGATTTAGGATATGGCGACCTTGCGACCTATGGTCATCAGATTGTAAAAACTCCCAATATTGACAGACTGGCTGAAGAGGGCGTTAAGTTTACTGATTATTATGCGCCAGCACCTTTGTGTTCTCCCTCCCGCGCAGGATTATTAACCGGGCGAATGCCATTCCGCACCGGCGTTCGTTCCTGGATCCCTGAAGGTAAAGACGTTGCATTGGGCCGCAATGAACTGACGATTGCGAACTTGCTTAAGCAGCAGGGATATGACACGGCGATGATGGGGAAATTGCACCTTAATGCGGGCGGTGACCGTACCGATCAGCCACAGGCAAAAGACATGGGGTTTGACTACAGCCTGATTAACCCTGCTGGATTTGTCACGGACTCTACGTTAGATAACGCCAAAGAACGCCCTCGCTATGGGATGGTTCACCCGACTGGCTGGATACGTAATGGGGAGCATATTGGTCGCGCAGATACAATGAGCGGTGAGTTTGTTAGTTCAGAAGCTGTTACCTGGCTGGATAATAAGAAGGATGATAAGCCATTTTTCTTATATGTCGCTTTCACCGAAGTCCATACTCCACTGGCATCTCCTAAAAAATACCTTGATATGTACTCGCAGTACATGAGTGCCTATGAGAAGCAGCATCCCGATCTCTTCTATGGCGACTGGGCTGATAAACCGTGGCGAGGGGCCGGTGAGTATTATGCCAACATCAGCTATATGGATGAGCAGGTCGGTAAAGTAATGGATAAAATTAAATCAATGGGGCAGGAAGATAATACGATTGTCATCTTTACCAGTGACAACGGGCCGGTGACTCGCGAAGCGCGAAAAATATATGAGTTGAATATGGCGGGTGAGACCGACGGTTTACGTGGGCGCAAAGATAACCTTTGGGAAGGTGGTATTCGTGTACCAGCCATTATTAAGTATGGGAATCATCTTCCACAGGGAATGGTCACGGATACTCCAGTTTACGGTCTCGACTGGATGCCGACACTTGCGAAAATGATGGGCTTCAAATTACCAACCGATCGTGCTTACGATGGTCAGTCGCTGCTGCCACTGCTCGAGAAGAAAGAGCTTAAACGTGAGAAACCATTGATCTTTGGTATTGATATGCCATTCCAGGATGATCCGACGGATGAGTGGGCGATCCGAGATGGTGACTGGAAGATGATTATCGATCGGCAGAATAAACCGAAGTATCTTTATAATTTGAAAAATGATCGTTCCGAAGTTGTGAATCAAATTGGAAAACAGCCTGAGATTGAAAAGCAACTTTATGATAAATTCCTGAAATATCAGAATGAAATAAATAGTGATTCACTAATGAAAGCCCGTGGTGATAAACCAACACCAGTGACTTGGGGCTGATCAACGAATAATAAAAAAATGTTATGCCATTTCGGGCTTTGCCCACCTGACTCGATGATTATGCACCGGGTCAGGTTCTTTTATTCTGGTGATGATAAAGTTAATCGAGGGGAACAGCTAATCATTAACCTAAACGTGGTTATATTTAATATTGACTGTGAAAATATCTGTCGGGTTATCATACCTTATATTAATCCATTGATGAAATAAAATTTAAGATACGGTTTAGGTTAACTTTTCATCAGTGAAATGCTTTGTGATGTTTGACTCAGTAAAGCTCTGGAGAGGTCAATGTTTACGAATATTAATGTTGATTACTGTAAAACTCTCGGATGTAAAAATATGGGGATACTCAATAGCCCTGATTATGTTCTGCAAGGAGAGTCTATTCTTTGTCAGGAATGTGGTTTTCAGTTTCCTGTCATCTCAGCAACGGCGCTGAACCTTTATCGACATGCGACTAATCAGGTCTGGAAAGGTGTGATAAAACTGTGTCCGAGTTGTGGTAGCAACCAATTAAAAAAGCATGGATTTTCATCGCAGGGTGGTCAACGAATGTATTGTTGCCATTGCTCTAAAACGTTTATCCTTGCCGCAAGTGCTAATAATGATAATCGCCGCGATGCGCTCGCCACGTTGATTCAGGAAGGTGCCTCAATCAGCGAGCTACGTTCTATATTGAGATTAGACAGTACCGGGCTTAACCGGGAACTTTTTAAGTTATCTCGCTGTGTCAATCAGGCTGAATGTCATTGGGATTTTCCATCATTTGATATTGTGCTTAGTACCAGAGCTTTTCGCGTTAAGTACAATAAAGGTGACTGCTATCTTTATGTACTAGTGACCGCAGAAGAGCTGAATGGGCGAGTTGTCGCAATATCTTCAAACTACTCTGCCAGACCGGTAGAAGAAAGTTTTCAGTATCACTCAAAATATGAAGAACGCATGCCGCAGGATACCCTGACGCATATGGTTCAGCGCAAAGAAGCCATGACAATGCGGCGCCCGGTTTTGTTTGATGTAGATTATGGACCTGCACTTTTATATAAAAATGATCCGGGGATGATTGTGAAACCAGTTTTAACGGCATATCGACATTTCGAGTTAGTTCATATGCTAACAGACGAGCGGTCGCTACATGCGCAACATTTTCTCGAACACGAGTGTTTTATCCTGGGAGGATGTATGGCGGCAAACTTGCTGCATATTCGCCAAGGGCGCTGCCATATATCTTTCGTTCGAGAGAGAGGCCACGTCCCTCCACACAGAAGAATGCCCCCTCGTTTATTTACTGGCGGGGGCATTCGGAATAATATTTGGCGTACGTTTTCAACGCGTGACTATGCGATAGCGGTATGTAACCTTACAGAGGATAATAAATCATCGAGAACTCTGGGGGATGCGACGCTAATCAGTGCAACAAAATTTGTTGATTATGTCTATAAACATCCTTTTTTTACGCATCTAGGTCATCTGTCCCCTGAGAATGTAACTTCAGCATTGAATTATATTAAATATGAGTACAATCAACGGTGTGATATATTTTAGGTTTTTTATTTGTATGTGATTGATATGTTTTAGTCTGTTTTTATTATCACGAAAAGGTTTCTTCATTGTATTAATTATGTCGTTCCCAACAAGGGGCAATCATTTAATTCAATGGAGATATATAATGAATAGTTTAGAACAACGGGGTATTACACTGCCAACCCCACGTCCAGCGATTAACCAGGGTGTCGATAATAATAATGCCATGGTCATGAGTCATACTAATATTTATCAGGATTACTTATCGCAAGTTATGCGAGAGAATACGTTAGAGAATGTGCTGATCATTCCTGATCCGTTTGGTACGGCACCCTTAAGTGCCTGGATAGGTGTCTGGAGTCTTGAAGTTCGCGATATCACTTTGCATATTCAGGATGTGGCGAAAAGTGCGAGTCTTATTGAGCAGACTATTACACTGGAGGTAGGAGCGAACCTTGTACCCGTACTTGGTTTGGTACCTGCAACAGATAATCGGGTTGCTATTTTGATTGATGATCTGGAGGTGGCTAATTATCTACTAACCACACAGCCACTTCCTGCAACCGATTCGGCCGAAGTGCAGTTGGGATTCCCAATTATCAATGTCACTCAACCGGTCACGAACACTGTAAGCCTGGCGCCTGGGTTCTATTTCATCACTCATTTTGATCGCTATAATTACGCGCTCGATCAAAATGGGATTGTCCGCTGGTATGTTACGCAAGATTTCCCTTCATTTAACTTTGTCCGTATTGCAAATGGCCATTTCCTTGCGACATCAGAAGCGAAAGCTACCTATCTGAATATGTATGAGTTTGACATGATGGGGCAGTTGCATCGCTTCTATGTTCTGGATAACCAATTCCATCATTCAATATGGCAGTGGGATGCAAACACGGTTATTGCCCCTTCTGAGTATACTTCTGGTAGACCCGACGCGCTTAAAAGCAACGAGGATGGTGTTTCGGTGGTTGACCTGACGACAGGCCTGGAAATTGCTTATTACGATATGGCATTGATTTTGGATCCATCGCGAACACCTCGTCCGACCGGCACAGCACCCGGTGAAGATCCCACTGTGTCAGATTGGCTTCATATCAACCAAAGCTACGTAAATACGACGAATAACTTGCTGATTTCTTCGGGGCGTCATCAAAGCGCTGTGTTTGGTGTTTCTCTTGAGAATGAGTCACTGCAATTTATTATGTCGACCCATGAAGATTGGGCTGAGCAGTACCAGCCTTATTTACTGACGCCTGTAGATAACGATGGCATGCCGCTTTATGACTTTAGTCGCCCGGCGGATATTCAGGCTGCGAACCGTGATTTCTGGACGTGGGGGCAGCATAACGTTGTCGAAATTGCTAATGATGACCCAGGTATCGTGGAGTTTATGGTATTTGATAATGGTAATTTCCGTTCGCGAAATGATGAAAACAGCCTACTTCCTCCAGATAATTACAGCCGAGTGGTCCATTTTGTTATCGATCTGAACGCCATGACCGTCAAACGCCCATTTGAGTATGGTAAAGAACTCGGATCCCGTGGTTACAGTAGCTGCGTAAGTGCTAAAGAGATCCAGTCGAATGGTAATATTGTCGTTCATTTTGGCGATTGTACATTTGATGAAAATGGTCGGGCTATTTCGTGTCAGCCGGGGGATAGCGACGTTATTGACCCGCAGGAGGGAACGGAGGCAATGGGTAACTTGCTCCTACAGGAGATTGATGCTGAGACAAAATCGGTGCTTTTTGAGGCGACCATGACATCTGGGTATTACAAAAATGCAGACGTGAATGGGGATGGCTATCGCTATGACATTACCAGTTTCCGTGTTTATAAGATGGGGCTGTATGACTGATTAAGGTCTCCTGTCTTGAAGCCCGATATTTTATCGGGCTTTTTTGTTCGGTAAAACCGAGCAGTTTGTCATGTATAATCTAATTTTAACGATGTGTTTAGCGATGTAAGATAGTTATCACGAAGTATTTACTTGATAGAGAGTATGAAAAGTGAAACATATTCAGCGCTTTTTTAACAACGATGCCTCCGGCGGCATTCTTCTGATTATTGCCGCGGTATTAGCGATGTTGATGGCTAATATGGGCGCAACCAGCGGTCTGTATCATGCTTTCCTGGAAATGCCTGTGCAGTTGCGGGTTGGCGCTCTGGAAATCAATAAAAACATGCTGCTGTGGATCAACGACGCGTTGATGGCGGTCTTTTTCCTGCTGATTGGCCTTGAGGTCAAACGCGAGCTGATGCAAGGCTCGCTGGCGACGAGTCGCCAGGCAATATTCCCGGTGATCGCCGCGCTGGGCGGCATGGTCGTTCCGGCACTGGTTTACCTGGCTTTTAACGCTCAGGACCCTATCGCCAGCAGCGGCTGGGCGATTCCGGCTGCCACCGATATTGCCTTCGCATTAGGCGTACTGGCGCTGCTCGGCAGCAGGGTACCGGCCTCGCTGAAGATCTTCCTGATGGCATTGGCGATCATCGACGATCTGGGGGCGATTGTCATTATCGCTCTGTTCTATACCAACGATCTGTCGTTACTGTCGCTGGGCGTCGCCGCGGCCGCTATTGTGGTGCTGGCAGCTCTGAATCTCAGCGGAGTTCGCCGCACGGGGATCTATATTCTGGTTGGCATGATACTGTGGACAGCGGTACTGAAATCCGGCGTACATGCGACATTGGCCGGTGTGATTGTTGGCTTCTTTATTCCTCTGCGCGAGCAGGATGGGAAATCACCGGTGAAGCAGCTTGAGCACGTACTGCATCCGTGGGTGGCCTTTATGATCCTGCCGCTGTTTGCCTTTGCGAATGCCGGGGTTTCGCTGGAGGGCGTCACTTTCAGCGGCCTGACGTCAATGCTGCCATTGGGCATTATCGCGGGCCTGTTTATCGGTAAGCCGCTGGGAATCAGCCTGTTCTGCTGGCTGGCATTGAAGCTGAAGCTGGCCAAACTGCCGGAAGGCGCGAACTTCTCGCAGATTATGGCGGTCGGCCTGCTGTGCGGCATTGGCTTTACCATGTCTATCTTTATCGCCAGCCTGGCCTTTGGCAGTGTCGATCCGTCGCTGATTAACTGGGCGAAGCTGGGAATTCTGGTCGGCTCCGTGCTGTCGGCAGTGGTGGGATATAGCTTGTTGCGCGCGTATTTAAAGCCGCAAACGGCGTAAGTATCGAAAATGATAATTAAAGGAGAGGGGAGCACAGGGCATGTCGCACATTAATTACAACCATCTGTACTACTTTTGGCATGTCTACAAGGAAGGTTCGGTCGTGGGGGCGGCGGAGGCGCTGTACCTCACGCCTCAGACTATTACCGGGCAGATCAAGGCGCTGGAAGAGCGTCTGCAGGGCAAGCTGTTTAAACGTAAAGGGCGCGGGATTGAGCCGAGTGAACTGGGCGAGTTGGTGTTCCGCTATGCGGATAAGATGTTCACCTTAAGCCAGGAAATGCTGGATATCGTTAACTATCGCAAAGAGTCCAACCTGCTGTTTGACGTCGGCGTGGCCGATGCGCTGTCAAAACGGCTGGTGAGCGGCGTGCTGGATGCTGCGGTGGTGGAGGATGAGCAAATTCATCTGCGCTGCTTCGAATCCACGCACGAGATGCTGTTGGAGCAGTTGAGCCAGCATAAGCTGGATATGATTATCTCCGACTGCCCAATCGACTCCACGCAGCAGGAAGGGCTGTTCTCGGTGAAGATTGGTGAGTGCAGCGTCAGCTTCTGGTGTATGAATCCGCCACCGGAAAAACCCTTCCCGGCCTGTCTGGAAGAGCGCCGCCTGCTGGTACCCGGCCGCCGTTCCATGCTGGGACGTAAACTACTGAACTGGTTTAACGTCCAGGGGCTGAAGGTGGAGATTCTTGGCGAGTTTGACGACGCCGCGTTGATGAAGGCGTTTGGGGCTGCGCATAACGCTATTTTCGTCGCACCGACGCTGTACGCGCATGATTTTTATGCGGATAACAGCATCGTGGAAATCGGTCGTATGGACAGCGTCATGGAGGAGTATCACGCGATATTTGCCGAACGCATGATTCAGCACCCGGCGGTACAGCGTATCTGCCATCGCGATTATTCTGCGCTTTTTGCCGAGCCGGAAAAGGTGACTCGCTGAGAGGCGAAAGCGGTAAATCTGCCTGATAGACGCTGTGTGAGCAGCGAGTCCGGAGCTCATCACTCGATGATTGCTCCGGTTTATCGGGCCTGCATTTTGTCCTTCCCCTGCGTCAATCAGGTCAAACATCCCAAATTACAGACGTAAAAAAACCCGCATAAAGCGGGTTTTTTTCAAAGCTGATAACAAGCGGGCGATTAAGCCAGTTTGTTGATCTGTGCAGTCAGGTTTGCTTTATGACGTGCAGCTTTGTTTTTGTGGATCAGACCTTTAGCAGCCTGACGGTCCACGATTGGTTGCATTTCGTTAAATGCTTTCAGTGCAGTAGCTTTGTCGCCAGCTTCGATAGCTGCGTATACTTTCTTGATGAAAGTACGCATCATAGAGCGACGGCTAGCGTTGTGCTTGCGGGCCTTTTCAGACTGAACGGCGCGCTTCTTAGCTGATTTGATATTAGCCAAGGTCCAACTCCCAAATGTGTTCTATATGGACAATTCAAAGGCCGAGGAGAATGCCCGTTTAGCCTTCTTTTGTCAATGGATTTGTGCAAATAAGCGCCGCTAAAATGACAACGCTGCATTACGTAGTGATGGCGCAGGATTCTACCAGCTTGTGGGCAACGAATACAGTCTTTCTGGCACAAAAATCACCCGGCCCGGCTATATTTTCTTGCCATTCCGACGGATGCCGATGAAATCATTCCCTCTTTCGGCAACGAGGTGCAATAGCGGGTTAACGTGAGCAGCTGTACAAGGTATACTCTGACGATTTTCACTCTTTTGAGCCAGACATGAAGCTGATACGCGGCATACATAATCTCAGTCAGGCACCACATGGGTGCGTACTGACCATTGGTAATTTCGACGGTGTGCATCGTGGGCATCAGGCGCTACTGCAGGGCTTACGTGCTGAAGGCAGGGCGCGAGGTTTGCCCGTGGTGGTGATGATTTTTGAACCGCAGCCGCTGGAACTTTTCGCCGCTGATAAAGCCCCGGCGCGCCTGACGCGTCTGCGCGAAAAGCTGCGCTATCTGGCTGAAAGTGGAGTGGACTACGTCGTTTGCTTACGCTTTGACCGACGCTTTGCCGCGCTGACCGCCCAGGCTTTTATTAGCGACCTGCTGGTGAAACGTCTTGGCGTCCAGTTCCTTGCAGTAGGGGATGATTTCCGTTTTGGCGCTGGTCGTCAGGGCGATTTCTTGTTATTACAGAAGGCGGGTTCGGAGTTTGGCTTCGACATCACCAGTACGCAAACCTTCTGTCACGGCGGTGTGCGTATTAGTAGTACTGCGGTGCGTCAGGCGCTGGCCGAGGATAACCTTGAGCAAGCCGAAAACCTGCTGGGCCATCCGTTTATTATCTCCGGTCGCGTCGTGCACGGCGATGAGCTGGGCCGCACTATTGGCTTCCCGACGGCAAACCTGCCGCTGCGTCGTCAGGTCTCCCCGGTAAAAGGGGTGTATGCGGTAGAAGTGATGGGGCTGGGTGATAAGCCTCTGCCGGGCGTGGCCAATATTGGCACACGCCCAACGGTTGCTGGCGTTCGCCAGCAGCTGGAAGTGCATTTGCTGGACGTTGTAATGGACCTTTATGGTCTCCACATAGATGTAGTGCTGCGTAAGAAAATACGCAATGAGCAGCGATTTGCGTCGCTGGATGAACTAAAGGCGCAGATTGCGCGTGATGAATTAACGGCCCGCGAGTTTTTTGGGCTATCAAACCCGGCTTAAATGCCTACGTAAAAATACGGAACCGAGAATCTGATGAGTGACTATAAATCAACCCTGAATTTGCCGGAAACAGGGTTCCCGATGCGCGGCGATCTCGCCAAGCGTGAACCGGGAATGCTGGCGCGTTGGACCGAAGATGACCTGTACGGCATCATTCGTAACGCGAAAAAGGGCAAAAAAACCTTCATTCTGCATGATGGCCCTCCATATGCGAATGGCAGCATTCATATTGGTCACTCTGTAAACAAGATTCTCAAAGACATTATTATTAAGTCCAAAGGACTGACCGGCTACGACTCGCCTTACGTTCCAGGCTGGGACTGTCATGGTCTGCCGATTGAACTCAAGGTTGAACAAGAATTCGGTAAGCCGGGTGAGAAGTTCACGGCGGCGGAATTCCGCGCGAAATGCCGCGAATACGCAGCAGGCCAGGTTGATGGTCAGCGTAACGACTTTATCCGTCTGGGCGTGCTGGGCGACTGGCAGCACCCGTACCTGACAATGGACTTCAAAACTGAAGCCAACATCATTCGTGCGCTCGGTAAAATCATTCACAACGGTCACATGTTGAAAGGTGCTAAGCCTGTTCACTGGTGCGTTGACTGCCGTTCTGCGCTGGCAGAAGCGGAAGTGGAGTATTACGACAAAACTTCCCCATCTATCGATGTGGCATTCCACGCCGTTGATGCGGACGCGGTAAAAGCGAAATTTGGTGCCAGCAACGTCAATGGCCCTGTTTCCCTGGTTATCTGGACGACCACCCCGTGGACGCTACCTGCGAACCGCGCGATCTCTATCTCTTCTGAGTTTGAATACGCGCTGGTGCAGATTGACGGTCAGGCCGTCATCGTGGCGAAAGATCTGCTCGATGGCGTCATGGCGCGTATCGGCGCGACCGATTACACCGTGCTGGGCACCGTTAAAGGTGCTGATCTTGAACTGATGCGCTTTACCCATCCGTTCATGGGCTTCGACGTGCCAGCGATTCTGGGCGATCACGTGACCCTGGATGCTGGTACCGGTGCGGTACACACCGCGGGTGGCCACGGTCCTGATGACTATGTTATCAGCCAGAAATACGGTCTGGAGATTGCTAACCCGGTTGGCCCAGACGGCGCTTACCTGGCAGGCACCTACCCAGAATTAGACGGTGTTAACGTCTTCAAAGCCAACGATAAAATCGTTGCGCTGTTGACCGAAAAAGGCGCGCTGCTGCACGTTGAGAAAATGCTGCACAGCTATCCGTGCTGCTGGCGTCACAAAACGCCAATCATCTTCCGTGCGACGCCGCAGTGGTTTATCAGCATGGATCAGAAAGGCCTGCGTATTCAGTCGCTCAAAGAGATCGACCGTATCGAGCAGGATGGTCTGACGAAAGAAAATCTGAGCGGCTGGATCCCTGCATGGGGTAAAGCGCGTATCGAATCGATGGTCGCCAACCGTCCTGACTGGTGTATCTCCCGTCAGCGTACCTGGGGCGTGCCGATGTCGCTGTTCGTGCATAAAGACACCGAAGAGCTGCACCCGCGTACCACCGAGCTGATTGAAGAAGTCGCTAAATACGTTGAGAAAGACGGTATTCAGGCGTGGTGGGATCTCGACCCGCGTGAAATTCTCGGCGACGACGCTGATAACTACGTGAAAGTGCCGGATACCCTGGATGTGTGGTTTGACTCCGGTTCTACCAGCTATTCCGTGGTTGATGCGCGTCCAGAATTTGGCGGCCACACCCCGGATATGTATCTGGAAGGTTCTGACCAGCACCGCGGCTGGTTCATGTCCTCCCTGATGATTTCCACGGCGATGAAAGGCAAAGCGCCTTACCGTCAGGTACTGACCCACGGTTTCACCGTTGATGGTCAGGGCCGTAAGATGTCCAAATCTATCGGTAACACCGTTTCTCCGCAGGACGTGATGAACAAACTGGGTGCGGATATCCTGCGCCTGTGGGTGGCATCCACCGACTACACCGGCGAAATGGCCGTTTCTGATGAAATCCTCAAACGTGCTGCCGACAGCTATCGTCGTATCCGTAACACCGCGCGCTTCCTGCTGGCGAACCTTAACGGTTTCGATCCGGTAAAAGACATGGTGAAACCGGAAGAGATGGTTGTTCTGGATCGCTGGGCGGTTGGCTGCGCGAAAGAAGCGCAGGAAGACATCCTGAAAGCGTACGAATCCTATGATTTCCACGAAGTGGTACAGCGTCTGATGCGCTTCTGCTCCGTTGAAATGGGTTCGTTCTATCTCGACATCATCAAAGACCGTCAGTACACCGCGAAAGCGGACAGCGTGGCGCGTCGTAGCTGCCAGACTGCGCTGTATCACATCGCAGAAGCGCTGGTTCGCTGGATGGCACCGATCATGTCCTTCACCGCGGATGAAATCTGGGGCTATCTGCCGGGTTCTCGCGAGAAATACGTCTTTACCGGCGAATGGTACGAAGGTCTGTTTGGTCTGGACGAAAGCGAAGCGATGAATGACGGCTTCTGGGACGTTCTGCTGCAGGTTCGTGGCGAAGTGAACAAGGTTATCGAGCAGGCGCGTGCTGACAAGAAAGTTGGTGGCTCGCTGGAAGCGGCGGTGACTCTGTACGCCGAACCAGAGCTGGCGGCGAAACTGACCGCGCTGGGTGACGAACTGCGATTTGTCCTGTTGACCTCCGGTGCGAAAGTTGCGGATTATGCGCAGGCGACTGCGGATGCCCAGCAGAGCGAACTGCTGAAAGGCCTGAAAGTGGCGCTGAATAAAGCCGAAGGTGAGAAGTGCCCGCGCTGCTGGCATTACACCCAGGACGTTGGCAAGGTGGCGGAACACGAAGAAATCTGTGGCCGCTGTGTAAGCAACATCGCCGGTGATGGCGAAAAACGTAAGTTTGCCTGATGAGTCAATCTGTCTGTTCAACAGGGCTGCGCTGGCTATGGCTGGTGGTGGTCGTGCTGATTATCGACCTGGGCAGTAAATACCTGATCCTCCAGAACTTTGCTCTGGGGGATACGGTGTCGCTGTTCCCGTCGCTTAATCTGCATTATGCGCGTAACTATGGCGCCGCATTCAGCTTCCTGGCTGACAGCGGCGGCTGGCAACGCTGGTTCTTCGCCGGAATTGCGGTGGGGATCTGCGTTATCCTGGCGGTGCTGATGTACCGCTCCAAAGCGACGCAGAAACTCAATAACATCGCCTATGCGCTGATTATTGGCGGCGCGCTGGGTAACCTGTTCGACCGTCTGTGGCATGGTTTCGTCGTCGACATGATCGATTTCTACGTCGGTGATTGGCACTTTGCCACCTTCAACCTGGCCGATACCGCCATTTGCATCGGTGCGGCGCTGGTTGTGCTGGAAGGATTCTTACCTTCTAAAGAGAAAAAAGCCGCATAAAAAATGCCGGATGGCGCTCGCGCTATCCGGCTTACAGTATAAGGCAATCCTTGTAGGCCCGATAAGCGTAGCGCCACCGGGCAAACAGGCGAAGAGAAAGCACAAAATACGGTGCCATACTGATAACAATAATCGTCATTCCAATGTCGTAAGATAAAAGGCTGTCCCTGCATGTCTAAAACGATTCAAAGCAATAGTGCGGTGCTAGTGCACTTCACGCTGAAACTGGACGATGGCTCTACCGCCGAGTCAACCCGTAGCAACGGCAAACCGGCGCTGTTTCGTCTGGGTGATGCTACGCTGTCTGAAGGGCTGGAACAGCACCTTCTCGGCCTAAAAGCCGGAGACAAAAAAGCGTTCTCGCTGGAGCCGGATGCGGCGTTTGGTATTTCAACGCCTGACCTTATCCAGTATTTTTCCCGCCGCGAATTTATGGATGCGGGCGAGCCAACCATCGGCGCGATCATGCTGTTCACCGCAATGGATGGCAGCGAAATGCCGGGCGTAGTGCGCGAGATTAACGGTGATTCGATCACGGTTGATTTCAACCACCCGCTGGCCGGTCATACTGTTCACTTTGATATTGAAGTACTGGAAGTCGATCCGGTACTGGAGGCGTAAAATGCAGATCCTGTTGGCCAACCCACGCGGCTTTTGTGCAGGCGTTGACCGCGCTATCAGCATTGTTGAAAATGCGCTCGCCATTTATGGCGCGCCAATCTACGTGCGCCACGAAGTGGTACATAACCGCTACGTGGTGGACAGCCTGCGCGAACGCGGGGCTATCTTTATCGAGCAGATTAGCGAAGTGCCGGATGGTGCGATCCTGATCTTCTCCGCTCATGGCGTTTCTCAGGCCGTGCGTAATGAAGCCAAAGGCCGTGATTTAACGGTGTTTGATGCGACCTGCCCGCTAGTGACTAAAGTGCATATGGAAGTTGCTCGTGCCAGTCGTCGCGGCGAAGAGTCGATTCTTATCGGCCACGCCGGACATCCGGAAGTGGAAGGCACCATGGGTCAGTACAGCAACCCTAAAGGGGGCATGTATCTGGTCGAATCGCCGGAAGACGTGCTGTCGCTGGCGGTGAAGGATGAAAATAAACTGTCGTTTATGACCCAGACTACGCTCTCGGTGGACGATACTTCCGATGTCATTGATGCACTGCGCCAGCGTTTCCCAAAAATCGTCGGCCCGCGCAAAGATGATATTTGCTACGCTACCACCAACCGACAGGAAGCTGTGCGCTCGCTTGCCCTACAGGCGGATGTAGTGCTGGTAGTTGGTTCGAAAAACTCCTCCAACTCGAATCGTCTGGCCGAACTGGCGCAGCGGATGGGTAAAGCCGCCTATCTGATTGACGACGCAACGGATATTCAGGAAGCCTGGGTAAAAGATGCCACCTGTGTCGGCGTAACCGCCGGAGCTTCGGCGCCGGATATTCTGGTGCAAAACGTGATTGCTCGTCTGCAGTCGCTGGGCGGTGGTGAAGCCATCACCCTCGAAGGCCGTGAAGAGAATATCGTTTTTGAAGTTCCACGCGAGCTGCGTATGGATGTTCGTGAAGTCGAATAAATTAAATCTCCCGCAGATGTGAAAAAATGCCAGGCTTAACGTCTGGCATTTTTTATGGAGAAATCATGCGCCTGCCAATATTTCTAGACACCGATCCCGGTATTGATGACGCCGCCGCTATTGCCGCCGCGATTTTTGCTCCCGAGCTGGATCTGCAGTTAATGACCACCGTCGCCGGTAATGTCTCCGTCGAAAAAACCACGCGTAATGCGCTACAGCTGCTGCACTTCTGGGATGCCGATATTCCGCTGGCGCAGGGCGCGGCGGCACCGCTTGTTCGTCCGCTACGCGACGCCGCCTCCGTGCACGGTGAATCCGGTATGGAAGGCTACGACTTTGTTGAACATAACCGACAGCCGCTAGCAAAGCCGGCGTTTCAGGCGATCCGCGATGCGCTGATGCTGGCACCGGAGCCGGTTACGCTGGTGGCGATTGGCCCGCTAACCAACATTGCTCTGCTGCTGACGCAATATCCTGAATGCCGCTTTAACATCCGCCGCCTGGTGATTATGGGCGGCTCCGCCGGGCGCGGTAACTTTACGCCAAACGCGGAGTTCAATATCGCTATCGACCCGGAAGCCGCCGCGCTGGTGTTCCGCAGCGGGCTGGATATTGTGATGTGCGGGCTGGATGTGACCAATCAGGCGATGCTGGCGCCGGATTATCTCGCTTCCCTTCCTGCGCTCAACAAAACCGGCAATATGCTGCACGCGCTGTTTAGCCACTATCGCAGCGGCAGCATGCAAAGCGGCTTGCGGATGCACGACCTGTGCGCCATTGCATGGCTGGTACGCCCTGAGCTGTTTACGCTGCAATCGTGTTTTGTCGCCGTGGAAACCCAGGGGCAATATACCGCAGGCACTACCGTTGTGGATATCGAAGGACGGCTCGGCCACCCCGCGAATGCACAAGTGGCGCTGGGGCTAGATGTTGCTGGCTTCCAGCAGTGGGTAGCTGAGGTGCTGTCACGCGCGGTGTGATCATTACCAGGGAACCGTATTACCGCGAAAGTCGAGATATTCAAGCCCTGGACGCTGCTGTTTTTCCAGCAGTACGTCGACCAACAGTGGGATGGTTTCCTCAATGGTGTAGGGCGCATCAGGGCCGCCCAGCGCCGTTTTTATCCAGCCTGGTGCCATCGTTACCATCGGTCGTGCCTTCATAGCTGGACGCGCCGCCAGGCTGCGCATAAACATATTCAGCGCCGCTTTGCTTCCCCGGTAAAGTTCGCGCTGCCCGCTTTCGTTGTTAGTGATACTCCCCTGTCCTGAAGACATGACGCCAATCAATCCGCCGGCGGCGATCCGTGGCGCGAATTGCTCGATGACCCGCATCGGCGACAGCGCGTTGGTCAGCATGATCTGCATGAACTCGTCGGTGGTGATTTCGCCAATGGTCTGCGACGGGTCGCGGTTGGTGGTTCCGGCATTCACAAACAGCATATCAATCGCCTGGCCGCTGAGCCGTTGGCGTAGCGCACTGATTTGCGCCGGTTCGCAGATATCCAGTTGCTCAATACGTATCTGCTGCGGGTATACGCGCGTCAGCGCATGCAGCGGCGTGTGTTGCGTGATATCGCGGACGGTGCCGATCACCTGCCAGCCGTGGTGAACAAAGGTTTCCGCCATGGCGTGGCCGAGGCCGCGTGATGCGCCAATCAAAAGTAGAGTTTTGCTGTGCATAAGATTTTCTCCCGTTCGCGAATGCCGCGTGATGTCGAAAATATAGAAGCAAACATTAGATGGCGGAAGACGCAACATTTACAGTAATAACCTGCACCAGACGCCTTATCTGATTCGGAGCCAACGATGAACGAACCTGATTTCAATTTGCTGCTGGCGCTGGATGCGCTATTGAGCGAAGCCAGCGTCGCCGGCGCTGCCCGCCGTTTGGGATTGAGCGCTTCGGCGATGAGCCGGACCTTAACCCGGCTGCGTACCGCCACAGGCGATCCATTGCTGGTACGTGCGGGCAGGCGGATGGTGTTAACGCCGCACGCGCAGGCCATCCAGCAACGTGCGAATAGCGCCACGATGGAGGCGCGTTCGGTTCTGACCCCCGCCGTATCAGCGTTGACGTTACCTGCATTGGAGAGAACATTTACGCTGCGTACTAACGAAGGGTTTATCGAAACCTTCGGGCCACGTTTGATTAGCGCGGTGGCGGCTGTTGCACCGGGCGTGTGTCTCTGTTTTGTCCCGAAAGCCGAAAAAGATGCCGCGCCGCTGCGCGAAGGGCGGGTCGATCTGGAGATTGGCGTCCTTAGTGGGATGGGGCCGGAGATCCGCCTGCAGGCGCTTTTCCGCGACCGTTTTGTCGGTGTGGTGCGGCAGGGACATCCGCTGTTGCAAACGGAGGAAGTGAGTGCGGATCGCTACGCGGCCTATGGGCATGTGGTGTCATCGCGCCAGGGTAAAGCCCAGGGGCCGGTAGATAGCGCGTTGGCTGAGCATGGCTTGCAGCGCAAAATTGCCGCTATCGTGCCGGGATATTCGGCGGCAATGTCGGTCGTTCAACACTCCGACCTCATTGCTCAGGTTCCCGCTTCCTGGTTTGCTAGCCAGCAGATGCGTTTTGGTGAAGGGTTATTTCAGGGGTTTGCGCTACCGGTGGACACGCCGCCGATTACCGTCTCGCAGATGTGGCATCCCCGAATGGAAGTTGACCCGGCGCATCGCTGGCTGCGACAGCAGGTGCTGAGCGTCTGTCAGACACCGGAGCCTGAGAGTTTCTCACTGAGATAATCAATCATTGCCCGCATTCTGGCAGGCATGTGCTTGTCGCGCGTCCACAGCAGCCACAGGTCACCGCTGTAGTCGCTGATAAACTCCCACTCGGGCAGCACCAGCACAATCTCGCCGCTTGCCAGCGCTTCGCGCGCGGTAAATAGCGGCAAACTGCCAATCCCCAGATGATGCTTCACCGCATCCAGCCGCACGCCGGTATGGTTGGCGGCATAGCGCCCGCGCGTTTGCAGGGTTTCGACCTTATCGCCACGACGAAACTTCCAGCGCGAGTCGGCGGGCGTTTCGCCAAGGCTGATGCAGCTGTGGTCGCGCAGCGCCTGTGGATTTTCCGGGGTGCCGTGACGGCGTAAATATTCCGGGGTAGCGCAGATAACGTGGCTGACCGGCATCAGCGGCTTGCCGTAGAGGCCGGGCGAGGGTGATTGGCTGATGCGCAGCGCTAGATCGACGCCATCGTCAATTAAGTCCATGTAGCGGTCTTCCAGCCTTAGGCAGACATCCACCTCGGGGAAACGTGCGAAAAACTCCGCCATCAGAGGGTGAACCACAAAGCGCCCAACGGCTTTAGGTACGCTGACGGTCAGCTTCCCCTGCGCGACGCTTTTGTGGCTGCTGCCGGAATCGAAAGCCATTTGTGCCGCACTCAGCATCTCCTGGGCGTGTTCATACACCATTTTACCGGTGGCGGTCAGCGCCAGCTTACGCGTGGTGCGGTGCAGTAGTTTGCTGCCTAGCGCCTGTTCAAGGCGCGAAACGCTACGACTTATGGCCGAAGGCGTCGCCCCCGTGATTTTTGCGGCCGCAGAAAAACTGCCCTGGTCGATAATCAACACAAAGGTCGCAAGGTCGGGGAGTAGATTAGGGTTCATTTGTGCGTTCCAGGCAAAGATGCATTGAGCGTAAGCGGGATTATCGGCGCAGTTAAAGTGAATATACTCTGCTCATCAAGAGGAGAACAACCATGACTGAACGCCTTTATTACACCAGCGATGCCACTATGGGGCAGGCTAACGTTACGACCTGCATAGCTGAGCCAGATGGACGCTATGCCATTACATTAGACCGTACGCTATTTCACCCGCAGGGCGGCGGGCAGCCTTCGGACGGCGGCTGGATTGGCGATGTCGCGGTGCAAAGCGTGATCTCTCGTGGTGATGACGTAGTACATATCGTCGAGCAGGCATTACCGCTGGGGGAAACCCTGCTGCGCATTGATGCTGCTGCCCGTCAGTATCATGCGCGATTACATTCTGCCGGACATTTGATTGGTATGGCGGGCGAGCAGTGCGGCTGGCGGCCGGTTAAAGCACATCACTGGCCGGGGGAAGGGCGTATTACCTTTGCGGCGGGTGAATCGGCGGTGCTGCCAGAAGCGGAGGCCTTACTGGCGATTATTAGCGCCTGGCAGGTAGAAGCTCTTCCGCGTCGAATGGCTTTCGAAGGCGGTCTGCGGCTGGTGGCGTTTGGTGAGCTGCCGGCCTATCCCTGCGGTGGGACACACGTCGCCTGTTTATCTGAGATTGGCGACGTGACGATAACCCAGTTGAAGCTCAAGAAGGGAGAAATGATCGTTCGCTATTCGTTGCTGCCCTGAAATCCTTATCTGCAATAGGGCTACGTTGATTGGCTGGCAGCCTGAGCTTTTCTGGTTGTTTTCCCACCACTCCGCGTCATTGCGAGCAAGTTTGACTTCTTTCCCTCACTGCGGCAATGATTCATCCTGCGGGATGAATCATGTCTTTTACTGATATTCCTCTCTGTTTATCATTAAATTCTAATTATGGACGTTTTCGGCTGGCGACCCTGCTGCGGGCTAGTTACTCTGAAAACGATTTACGCAAAATTAACAAAAGAGAATAGCTATGCATGATGCACAAATCCGCGTTGCCATTGCGGGCGCTGGCGGCCGCATGGGACGGCAGTTAATTCAGGCCACGATGGCGATGGAAGGCGTTCAACTGGGCGCTGCGCTGGAACGCGAAGGTTCCTCTTTACTGGGCAGCGATGCCGGTGAATTGGCGGGCGCTGGGAAATCAGGCGTCACCGTTCAGAGCAGCCTCGACGCGGTAAAAGATGATTTTGACGTGTTTATTGATTTTACCCGCCCGGAAGGCACGCTAACGCACCTGGCGTTTTGCCGTCAGCACGGTAAAGGCATGGTCATCGGCACCACCGGTTTCGATGATGCGGGAAAGCAGGCCATTCGTGATGCGTCGCAGCAGATTGCCATCGTGTTCGCGGCCAACTTCAGCGTCGGCGTAAACGTGATGCTGAAGCTGCTGGAGAAAGCGGCGAAGGTGATGGGTGACTACACCGATATTGAAATTATTGAAGCGCACCACCGTCATAAAGTGGACGCGCCTTCAGGCACCGCGCTGGCGATGGGTGAGGCGATTGCCGGGGCGCTGGATAAAGATTTGAAAGATTGCGCGGTCTATTCTCGCGAAGGTTATACCGGCGAACGCGTGCCGGGCACCATTGGCTTTGCCACCGTTCGTGCAGGTGACATTGTGGGCGAACACACTGCGATGTTTGCTGATATTGGCGAGCGCGTGGAGATTACGCACAAGGCTTCCAGTCGTATGACGTTTGCTAATGGCGCGGTCAGATCGGCATTGTGGCTTAAATCAAAATCAAATGGTCTTTTTGACATGCGTGATGTATTGAATTTGAATGATCTATAAGAGTTTATTACCCATCGTGATGTGGTTGTTGTAATCATAACTACTTGATTACGCAGGGCGATATTTTATCGCCCTTTATTTTATCTGTATTTTTTAATATTAAGCCTAAACTGGCTATTTTTATATGTTTTCTTGCCATAATGTGTTGGTTAAATGTAAATTTTGACCATCTGGTCTACTTTTTCACTCTGCCTGATGCGATTTAACACTCTTCCTGGTCCGCAAGCGTTTTCCACAACGACTTATCTGATCTTTTTGACCTCTTTTGGCGGCTGATTTATCCAGTGCCACAAAATAATGATAAAAATTGTCCTTTAAGGTAGACTTTTGCCTAGGCTGTCTCTAGAATGCCGCCGTTTGCCAGAAATACGTCGGTAAGCAGATTTGCATTGATTTGTGCCATTGTTATGCATTAATATGCAAATAAAGCGAGTAAATATTCTCTGGAGGGTGTTTTGATTAAGTCAGCGCTATTGGTTCTGGAAGACGGAACCCAGTTTTACGGTCGGGCCATCGGGGCAACGGGTTCGGCGGTTGGGGAAGTCGTTTTCAATACTTCAATGACCGGTTATCAAGAAATCCTCACTGATCCTTCCTATTCTCGCCAAATCGTCACTCTTACTTATCCCCATATTGGTAATGTCGGCACCAACGCCGCTGATGAAGAGTCCTCCCAGGTTCACGCTCAGGGTCTGGTTATTCGTGACCTGCCGCTGATTGCCAGCAACTACCGCAATACCGAAGACCTCTCTTCTTACCTGAAACGCCATAACATCGTGGCGATTGCCGATATCGATACTCGTAAGCTGACCCGTTTACTGCGCGAGAAAGGCGCTCAGAACGGCTGCATCATCGCCGGTGATAACCTCGATGCGCAGCTGGCGCTGGAAAAAGCCAAAGCCTTCCCGGGCCTGAACGGGATGGACCTGGCAAAAGAAGTGACCACGGCTGAAACCTACGGCTGGACCCAGGGTAGCTGGACGCTGGAAGGCGAACTGCCGGAAGCGAAGTCCGAAGAAGAGCTGCCGTTCCACGTCGTTGCCTACGATTTTGGCGCGAAACGTAACATTCTGCGCATGCTGGTGGACCGTGGCTGCCGCCTGACGGTGGTTCCGGCGAAAACCTCTGCCGAAGACGTCCTGAAGATGAATCCAGACGGTATCTTCCTGTCAAACGGCCCCGGCGACCCGGCTCCGTGTGACTACGCAATTGAAGCGATTGAAAAATTCCTCCAGACCGAGGTTCCGGTGTTTGGTATCTGCCTGGGCCATCAGCTGCTAGCGCTGGCCAGCGGTGCGAAAACCATCAAGATGAAGTTCGGTCACCACGGTGGCAACCACCCGGTGAAAGATATCGATAACAACGTGGTGATGATTACCGCGCAGAACCACGGTTTTGCGGTAGATGAAGCCACGCTGCCTGCTAACCTGCGCGTGACCCACAAATCGCTGTTCGATGGCACCCTGCAGGGGATTCATCGCACCGATAAACCGGCATTCAGCTTCCAGGGCCACCCTGAAGCGAGCCCGGGTCCGCACGACGCTGCGCCGCTGTTCGACCACTTTATCGAGTTAATTGAGCAATACCGTCAGTCCGCGAAATAATCAGGAGTTATAGAGCCATGCCAAAACGTACAGACATAAAAAGTATCCTGATTCTGGGCGCGGGCCCGATTGTTATCGGTCAGGCGTGTGAGTTTGACTACTCCGGTGCCCAGGCGTGTAAAGCGCTGCGTGAAGAGGGCTACCGCGTCATCCTGGTGAACTCCAACCCAGCGACCATCATGACCGACCCGGAAATGGCCGATGCGACCTATATCGAGCCGATTCACTGGGAAGTGGTACGCAAAATTATTGAGAAAGAACGTCCAGACGCCGTGCTGCCAACCATGGGCGGCCAGACCGCACTGAACTGCGCGCTGGAGCTGGAACGTCAGGGTGTGCTGGAAGAATTCGGCGTCACCATGATTGGTGCTACCGCTGATGCGATTGATAAAGCCGAAGACCGCCGCCGTTTCGACGTGGCGATGAAGAAAATCGGCCTCGACACCGCGCGTTCCGGCATTGCGCACACCATGGAAGAAGCGCTGGCGGTTGCCGCTGACGTGGGCTATCCGTGCATCATCCGTCCAAGCTTCACCATGGGCGGCACCGGCGGCGGTATCGCTTACAACCGCGAAGAGTTCGAAGAAATTTGCGAACGCGGCCTGGATCTTTCCCCAACCAAAGAGCTACTGATTGATGAGTCGCTGATTGGCTGGAAAGAGTACGAGATGGAAGTGGTGCGTGATAAAAACGACAACTGCATCATCGTCTGCTCTATCGAAAACTTCGACGCCATGGGCATCCACACCGGTGACTCCATCACCGTAGCGCCAGCCCAGACGCTGACCGACAAAGAATACCAAATCATGCGTAACGCCTCGATGGCGGTACTGCGTGAAATCGGCGTTGAGACCGGCGGTTCTAACGTTCAGTTCTCGGTGAACCCGAAAGACGGTCGTCTGATCGTTATCGAAATGAACCCACGTGTCTCCCGCTCCTCGGCGCTGGCGTCTAAAGCAACCGGCTTCCCGATTGCTAAAGTAGCGGCGAAACTGGCGGTGGGTTACACCCTCGACGAACTGATGAACGACATCACCGGCGGCCGCACTCCGGCCTCCTTCGAGCCGTCCATCGACTACGTTGTTACCAAGATTCCACGCTTTAACTTCGAAAAATTCGCCGGTGCGAACGACCGTCTGACCACCCAGATGAAATCTGTCGGTGAAGTGATGGCGATTGGCCGCACTCAGCAGGAATCCCTGCAGAAAGCGCTGCGCGGTCTGGAAGTCGGTGCAACCGGCTTTGACCCTAAAGTCAGCCTCGACGACCCGGAAGCCCTGACCAAAATTCGCCGCGAACTCAAAGACGCGGGTGCCGAGCGTATCTGGTACATCGCCGATGCCTTCCGTGCTGGCCTGTCCGTCGATGGTGTCTTCAACCTGACCAACATCGACCGCTGGTTCCTGGTGCAAATTGAAGAGCTGGTTCGTCTGGAAGAGAAAGTGGCTGAAGTCGGTATCACCGGCCTCAACGCTGATTTCCTGCGCCACCTGAAACGTAAAGGCTTTGCCGATGCGCGTCTGGCTAAACTGGCCGGCGTCCGCGAAGCGGAAGTCCGCAAACTGCGTGACCAGTATGACCTGCACCCGGTCTACAAGCGCGTCGATACCTGTGCGGCAGAGTTCGCCACCGACACCGCCTACATGTACTCCACCTATGAAGATGAGTGTGAGTCCAACCCGTCCGTTGACCGCGATAAAATCATGGTTCTCGGCGGCGGTCCGAACCGTATCGGCCAGGGTATTGAATTCGACTACTGCTGCGTACACGCCTCGCTGGCGCTGCGCGAAGACGGTTACGAGACCATCATGGTCAACTGTAACCCGGAAACCGTTTCGACCGACTACGACACTTCTGACCGTCTGTACTTTGAGCCGGTGACGCTGGAAGACGTACTGGAAATCGTGCGTATCGAGAAGCCGAAGGGCGTTATCGTGCAGTACGGCGGCCAGACTCCGCTGAAGCTGGCGCGTGCGCTGGAAGCCGCGGGCGTACCGGTTATCGGTACCAGCCCGGATGCTATCGACCGTGCAGAAGACCGCGAGCGCTTCCAGCATGCGGTTGACCGTCTGAAGCTGAAACAGCCGGCCAACGCCACCGTCACCGCCATCGAAATGGCTGTTGAGAAAGCGAAAGATATCGGCTACCCGCTGGTAGTTCGTCCGTCCTACGTACTCGGCGGTCGCGCGATGGAAATCGTCTACGACGAAGTCGACCTGCGTCGCTACTTCCAGACCGCCGTCAGCGTCTCCAACGATGCGCCGGTACTGCTGGACCGCTTCCTTGACGACGCCATTGAAGTCGATGTCGACGCTATCTGCGACGGCGAAATGGTGCTGATTGGCGGCATCATGGAGCACATCGAGCAGGCTGGCGTTCACTCCGGTGACTCCGCGTGTTCTCTGCCAGCTTACACGCTGAGCCAGGAAATCCAGGACGTGATGCGCCAGCAGGTGCAGAAACTGGCCTTCGAACTGCAGGTTCGCGGTCTGATGAACGTGCAGTTTGCGGTGAAAGACAACGAAGTCTACCTGATTGAAGTCAACCCACGTGCGGCCCGTACCGTACCGTTCGTCTCTAAAGCGACCGGTGTACCACTGGCGAAAGTGGCGGCGCGCGTGATGGCAGGCCAGACGCTGGCACAGCAGGGCGTCACCAAAGAAATCATCCCACCGTACTACTCGGTGAAAGAAGTGGTGCTGCCGTTCAACAAATTCCCGGGCGTTGACCCACTGTTAGGGCCAGAAATGCGCTCTACCGGGGAAGTGATGGGCGTCGGTCGCACCTTCGCAGAAGCGTTCGCTAAGGCACAGTTGGGCAGTAGCTCAACCATGAAAAAACAGGGCCGTGCGCTGCTCTCCGTTCGCGAAGGCGACAAAGAGCGCGTGGTTGACCTGGCCGCTAAGCTGTTGAAACAGGGCTTTGAACTGGATGCAACTCACGGTACCGCAGTCGTGCTGGGTGAAGCGGGTATCAACCCACGTCTGGTGAACAAGGTGCATGAAGGTCGTCCGCACATTCAGGACCGTATCAAGAATGGCGAATACACCTACATCATCAACACCACCGCGGGTCGCCAGGCAATTCAGGATTCCAAGCTGATTCGCCGCAGCGCGCTGCAGTACAAGGTGCATTACGACACCACCCTGAACGGCGGCTTTGCCACCGCGATGGCACTGAATGCCGATGCGACTGAAAAAGTGACTTCGGTTCAGGAAATGCATGCGCAAATTAAGAAGTAAGCGTAAGGCATAAAAAAACGCCGGGCATCAGCCCGGCGTTTTTGTTTGGTGCATCTGATTGTAAGCATCCCTGTAGCCCGACGGCGCTTCGCCTCGCCAGGCTACGTGTTTATTGCGGCGTTTTCGTCTGGCGCGAGGACTGTTATCAGAACGCGGTTTCCAGCGTTTCCAGCACCTTGTAGCTGTCGTCAACCAATAGCAATGCTTTCCACTTGTCGAACGTCAGGCAAGGGTGCGAAGTACTGAATACCAGAATATCTCCCACCTTCACATCGGCCTCCGCAGTCAGTTTTAACATTGCGTGTTGATCCATAATACCGGTAGTTTCGATACTTTTTGCCACCATTTCTCGCACCTTACCTGCACGGTAATGCGCAATAGGCTGTGGCAGCCCGGCGTCAAAAGCGCTGTCGCGCTTGCCAAAGTTGACGATTGCCCGACCGTTTTCCGGCACCGACTGCACCATTGCCACCAGTTCCAGCGCCGAAACCAGACAGCCGCCGAGATCGCAGGCGGTTCGATCGCGGGCGACAATCGCGTCCTGCGCCTCCAGATAGATCCCGGCATCGTGGGTGATATAGCACCCCGGACGGATAACTATCCGGCAGTTCGCCGGTTTCGCTGTCTCCAGCCAGACGTTACACACCACGTCATACCATACCGAACCCGCACCGGTCAGAACAAATTCACCCTCAACGTAGCGCTCAAGCTGGCAGGCAAGGGCGGCGGCGTCGCGCAGCAGCGCTTCGACTTTTGGCTGCGGGTTGTCGCCGTGTAGTACCCCTTCGTAAAGTTCAAGACCCCGCTGGCGTAGCGCCGGGAGGCGTGAAATTTCTTCTGCGAGCGCCAGCGTCTGTTCCGCCGTTCGGCAGCCGCAGCGGCCGCCCGGAACGCCGAGCTCCAGTAGGATATCCAGCGTTTGGTTTTTGCCCGCGAAGAAGGCCGAAAGCGTGCGGGCATTGTCGATGCTATCAACGCAGCATAGGTAATCGACCTGCGGATATTGCGCTTTCAGTTCGGAGATCAGCTGCATATTGGCCTTGCCAACCAACTGATTAACCATCAATACGCGCTGAATACCGCTGGTCATCGCTACGCTGGCCTGCCAGGCGCTGCCGACGCCAATCGCCCAGGCACCCGCCCGTTGTTGTTGCTGGAAGATCCACGGCGTCATCGTGGTTTTGCCGTGCGGTGCGAGCGATACGCCGCGCGCGTCGGCATAACGTTGCATCCACTGAATATTGTTTTCTAACGCCGATTTTTTGATGACCGCAGCCGGCAGGCATACGTCTTCATTGACAATGTTGGCAGGGGTAAATAGTGGAGCTGATTTATGAGGGACGAGGAAGCTGTTCTGGTATTTCATAACATTGTTCCTTATAGGTTTTATTTTATATCATGGCTCATTTTTGTTTTAACTATATGTAAATAATCTAAATTTAAAAATACTATCGTGAATTTTGAATTAAAGTATCATTATTCGATGCTTGTTTTGCGTAGTCTTTCACTGTTTTCTGCGCTTGTAAATGGTCAACTTTGGGCCAGAAAACGACGGGGGTAATGAAGAGATGCAGTTTGATTATCTGTTCCGGAACGTCACGGTTATCGACGGCAGTGGCGGCCCGCAGTATCGCGGCGATGTGGCGGTAAAAGGCGATCGCATTGTTGAGATAGCGCCTGCCATCAACGGCCCGGCCCTGCATGAGATTGACGGCAGTGGTCGTGTTCTGGCGCCGGGGTTTATTGATGTTCACACCCACGATGATATCAACGTGATTCGCATGCCCGAGTACTTGCCGAAAATCAGCCAGGGGGTGACGACCGTCATCGTCGGTAACTGCGGCATTAGCGCGGCAGCGGCGAGTATGAAAGGTGAAGTCCCCGATCCGATGAACCTGCTGGGTGAAGCTGGGCATTTTATCTATCCGACTGTGGACGCTTACGCCGATGCGGTCACTCAGGCAAGGCCCGCAGTGAACGTCGGGACGCTTATTGGCCATACCGCGCTACGTAATAATCATATGGATTCACTGTTCCGTGCTGCTAACGAGGCGGAGATTCAGGCCATGCGGGAACAACTGCGTCTAGCCTTACAGCAAGGGGCGTTAGGGCTGAGTACCGGGCTGGCCTATGCTTCCGCCTTCCAGTCAACCACCGAAGAGGTGATGGCGCTGACGCAAGAACTGGCGGCGGGTAATGGCATTTACACCACGCATCTGCGTTCTGAATTTGAGCCTATTCTCGAGGCGCTCGACGAGGCGTTCCGCGTTGGCCGTCACGCCAAAGTCCCGGTGGTTGTCTCACACCACAAATGCGCCGGGGCGCAAAACTGGGGACGGACGGTGGAGACGCTGTCGCTGTTTGATAAGGTGCGTGAGCAGCAGGATGTTGCCTGCGACTGCTATCCGTATTCCGCCAGTTCATCGACGCTGGACATGAAACAAATTACCGCTGATTTCGACATCGTCATCACCTGGTCAACTCCGCATCCAGAAATGGCCGGGCAAACCTTGCAGCAGATTGCCGATAGCTGGTCGTTAAGCCTGGAAGAGGCGGGCAAGCGCCTGATGCCTGCCGGGGCCATCTACTACAACATGGATGAACGGGACGTACAGCGCGTGCTGCGCTACCCATTGACCATGGTCGGTTCCGATGGATTACCCAACGATCCGATGCCACACCCGCGCCTGTGGGGCGCTTTCCCGCGCGTGCTGGGACACTACAGCCGCGATGAGCAGCTTTTCCCGCTGACCGAGGCGGTACACAAGATGACCGGCATGTCGGCGGCACGTTTCCAGCTTGCTGAGCGTGGGCTAGTAAAATGCGGTTATTTCGCCGATCTGGTGCTGTTTGATCCGCAAACTGTCCGCGATGTTGCTAGTTTTAGCGACCCACAGCAGCCTGCTGCCGGTATCGATGCGGTGATGGTTAACGGCGTGATGAGCTATGGTCAGACTAACAATGTTATCGGGCGTGCCGGGCGATTCCTGCGCCGGTAGGTCGCAACACTTAAGGAGCAACAATGAGCATTAAACGTTATGGCGTGGGCGGCAGTACCGGCACCGGCGGGCAGTCGCTGCCGTTTGCGAAAGCGGTAGAAGCCGGTGGTTGGCTGTATGTTTCCGGGCAAACGCCGATGAAAGACGGTGAGGTGGTTGAAGGCGGTATTATTGAACAGTCACGTCTGGCGATTCAAAACTGCGTCGATATTATGCTGGATGCGGGTTATACGCTGGCTGATGTGGTGCACGTTAAGGTCTACCTGACCGATGCGCGTTACTTCCAGTCGTTCAACAAAGTGTTCCGCGAGTTCTTTGCCGACCATCCGCCGGCCCGCGTTTGCTGCGTGGCGGATCTGGTGGTGGACTGTAAGGTCGAGGTTGATTTGACCTGTTACAACGCGGAGCGCGCGAAGTAACAGGAGCGAGCCTGGGTGAGGGGAAACCGCTAATCTCCCAGCGGTTGCCGGTCAATCCCGCCGCGATGGCTATCCAGCGCCAGCTTGATTCGGCGCAGACGGTTTTTAGTCTGCGTCTTATTCACCATCGCCAGTTCCGTTGCCAGCACGTCTACCATGGCCAGCATTGCGTAACGCGAGGTGCTCGGCTTAAAGATATAATCGTTTTCACGCACGACAAGCGGTAGCACCACATCGGCATTGTTTGCCAGCGGCGTATCGGTGGGAGTAATCGCAATCACTTTCGCACCGTACTGGCGGGCAATCGCTGCGCTTTCCACCACTTCTTGCGTATAGCCGCCGAGCGATAGCGCGAGTACCACGTCATTGGATGCTACCGATGAACACATCATGCGAACCAGCAAGCCATCGCTTTGGCTCACCACCGGCAACCCTAAGCGGAACAGGCGGAACTGAACTTCCTGCGCGCAGATCGTCGATCCACCACCCATCCCGATAGCAAGGATCTGCCGCGCACCGCTAAGCCATTCGACGGCGCTTTTCAGCGCCTGTGGGTTCAGCGCCCTGCGATTGATCTCCAGCACGTTGATGATCGTTTCGTAGATCCCCTGAACACCCTCGAGATCAGGTACATCGAGAATAAAGCGCTGTCCTACCGCCAGCGACTGCGCCAGCTTGACCTTCAGCTCACGCACGTCTTTGCAGCCAATGGCCCGTGCGAATCGGGTGATTGACGCCTGGCTGGTTTGGGTCAGACGCGCCATTTCGGCGATGGGTAACGTGGTCGCGGCCTGAACGTCGTCGAGAATAAACTGCGCGATGCGTTTCTCGGTGGCGGTCAGTTCGACAAATCGGTCGGTAATGCAGGAAATGATGTCGATGGAAACGGACATGGTAAGCCCCTGAAAATAAATAGCCGGTACTTTGTACCATAGAAACCAGGCGCTGTGGGAAACGGTCATCCGCATTGTTGGGATCGCGCTCAAGGATCAACGCTTCGGAGTGTTCTGGTTTCGCTCACGTTTTTTAGCCACTAACCTAAAATGGTTAGAGTGATAACGAATTTAGCTGAAAAGCAGGAGGGAAACATGACCAACTATAAGCGATTGACCGTAGCGATTCTTACCGCGGGTGCACTCTTTACCGTGGCCGGGTGTTCTTCCAACCAGACGTTAAAAACCACCGATGGCAAAACGATTGTGACCGACGGTAAACCTCAGGTGGATGAGGACACCGGCCTGGTATCGTACAAAAATGCCGAAACCGGGAAAACCGAGCAGATTAACCGCGATCAGGTTAAGGAAATGAACGAGCTCGATAATTAAACACTGATGTGGCCCCGTAGTAAGCCGTACGGGGCCTGCGCATTACGCTTAAAGCAGTGCGCTATCGATTTTGACGATAATCTTACGCAGCGGTGCTCCCGCACCCAGGCTCGCCATCGGGCGGTGAAGTTCGCCTGGGAACAGAATCGCAATCTCTTCGGGATGCAGGTGAATCAGCGTTTCGCTGCTGATTTGGGTACAAAAACTGATATCGTGCGCATCGTTAAACGCACCGTCGGCGATAATTTCCAGTCCTTTGTTACCCGCGCCAATGATCTCCTCACCCGCCAGCACGATATGAATATCAATGTACTGCCGATGATATTCCGGACGCTGTTCGCCAAGCGGTTTAGTTTCGCCTTCGACAACGTTAAAGAACAGGTTATCCCCTTCAACGATGTATTTTCCCGGCGGCAGCGAGTGCGGCTCCTGCTGGATAACGGCGCGCAGCGCTTTACGGATGACGGCGGGATAAAACGCGTTTTTTTCAGCGCGAGTCAGAGTATCGATAATCATGCCGGAACTCCCTGTGCGGGTTGATGGGCTAAAAGGGTTAACGAGCGGGCGACAATGCTGGAAACATCGGTTGAGACATCGACCGGTTGAATATCCGGCTCGCTGGCGTCCGGCACTTCGAGTGCCGCAAACTGGCTACGCAGCAGCGCTTCCGGCATAAAGTGGCCTTTACGCGCCTGCATACGCTGCAAAATGCAGTCGTAATCGCCGGTCAGCCACAGAAAACGTAAACGTGGATTACCTTCGCGCAGCTGGTCGCGATAGCGTTTTTTCAGCGCCGAGCAAACCAGTACGCCGGACTCATTTTTTTGCCCGAGGCTGAAAATAACGTCGCCAATTCGCTCCAGCCACGGCTGGCGATCGCTGTCTTCCAGCGGTTGTCCGGAAGCCATCTTGATGATGTTTTGGCGCGGGTGCAGATCGTCACCGTCAATAAATTTTGCCCCTAGCGCCTGCGATAGCGCCAGTCCAACGGTGGTTTTTCCGGTACCGGAAACGCCCATTAAAATAATGCATTGCCCTGCCATGAGTTGCTCCTTACTCACACCGCAACCAGCATGCCGCCGTCAACAAACAGCAAATGCCCGTTAACAAAATCGGAGGCTTTCGACGATAAGAAGACCGCCGCGCCAACCAGCTCCTGCGGATCGCCCCAGCGCGCTGCCGGAGTGCGTTTGCACAGCCAGTCGGTAAAGGCTTTATCGTCAACCAGCGCCTGGGTCATCGCCGTTTTGAAATAGCCGGGGGCAATGCCGTTAACCTGAATATTGTGTCGTGCCAGCTCCACGCACATACCGCGTGTCAGCATTTTGACCGCGCCTTTGGCGGCGGCGTAAGGGGTGATGGTGTCGCGTCCCAGCTCGCTTTGCATCGAACAGATATTGACGATTTTCCCGGACTGGCGGGTCATCATGCGTTTGGCGACGGCCTGCGAGACGAGAAATACGGCGGTCTGATTCACGGCAATGACATCGTTCCACTCTTTGACCGGAAACTCGGTGAAAGGATGGCGGCGCTGAATCCCGGCGTTGTTAAACAGCACATCGATAGCGCCAATGTTCTCTTCAATCTGCGCGATAGCCGCTTCGACGGAGTCCGGGTCGGTGACGTTAAAGACCGCGGTATGGGCGGTGGCGCCTTCATCACGTAATTTCATCGCCGCCTGTTCTGCACGCTCGGCGGAGATATCGTTAATGATGATTTCCGCACCGTATTGCGCCAGCCCCTGCGCCATCACGTAGCCGATACCCTGGCCTGAACCGGTAATTAAAATACGTTTGCCCTGTAAGCTGAATAAATTGTTCATCGCTGTTTCCTGTATCACGGACTGAATACGCCCTGGGAAGATGCCGTCTATCTCACGGTTTTTACTGCGGTGAAACTGTGATGAAGATCACTCCCAACTATGTTACAAAAAGGGGTTACAGCATGTGTGATCCAGGGGCGGAAATCGTCGGGGAAACCGCGCTGCATGCGGCTTCCTGCCTGCGTTAGCGCATTCTCTTTTCGGGCGTCAGCAGGCATAATAGCCGGACAGTATTCGGCCATGACGGACAGGGTTAATGAAAGCACAACGGATAACGTTAGATGATATCGCCACGCTCGCGGGCGTAACCAAAATGACCGTCAGCCGTTATCTGCGCACGCCGGAAAAGGTGAAACCGGAAACGGCGGAAAGGATTGCCAGCGTGATTGCCGAAGTGGGCTATCAGCCCGATGCCGATAATCCCGCCATCAGCAGTAATATTGCGCCACGCATTGGCGTACTGATTCCCTCCTTTAATAACCAAATTTTTGCCGATGTACTGGCAGGCATTGAATCCGTGACGACTGCACACGGTTATCAAACGCTGGTAGTGAATTATGATTACGACAGCCAGCGCGAAGAGGAACAAATTGCCACCGTACTGGCGATGAACGTTAAGGCACTGCTATTAACTGAATCGGTGCATACGCTACGCGCGGATAAATACCTGAAGGCGGCGAAAATACCGATTGCCGAAGTGATGGGGTTATCCGATAACGCCGGTCGTATTAACGTCGGTTTTGATAATTACCGTGCCGGATTCGATATGACCAATATGCTGCTGGCCAGCGGCAAAACGCAGATTATCTATTTTGGTTCAATGTCGGATATCCGCGATGAGCAGCGCTATGCGGGCTACTGCAAAGCGATGGAAGAGGCCGGTTTGACGGTTGGGCGGATTGCGCCGAACAAAGTCTCTTCGGTCTCGATTGGCACCGGGATGATGACGCTGGCGCGACAGATGTATAAAGAGATGGATGCCATTTTGTGTACGAACGACGATCTGGCGGTTGGAGTGTTACAGGAGTGTCTCGCTTCGGGTATCACGGTACCGCAGGAAATGGCGATTGCGGGCTTCCATGGGCTGGAGATTGGGCAGATAGTTAACCCGCGCCTGGCCAGCGTACTGACGCCGCGCTTTGAAATGGGTAAAGTCGCTACCGAGATTTTAATTAAGAAAATAAAAGGTTTACCGACTATCGAGAAAGTCGACCTGCACTATCGCCTGTCGATGGGTGAAACCATCTAACGACGCCCCTCCTGATGACTCGTGTTACGTGATTGTTGTCATCCAGCCCGCGCCAGCACGGGCTTTTGCCTTAGCGATCACGCCATCCGTAACACGGATTTCTAACACGATCCAGCGTGATGCAGATCGCAAAACAACGCAGTGAAAAACCGTTTGATAGGCGTAACGAATCTACGAACTCTCAAACAGGTAAAACGATGAATACTGCAAACCCGAATACTGTGTTGTTGATTGCTCCGGTGGTTGACGGCTTGCTGGATAAACTCTCTTCCGCCTTCCAGGTCTATCGTCTGTATGAACAGGCTGACCCGCAGGCGTTCTTACGCCAGATTGGCGGCGACGTTCAGGCGGTGGTGACCCGCGGCGATATTGGCGTGACCCGTTCGGTGCTTGAACAACTGCCGAATGTGGGCCTGGTAGCGGTGTTTGGCGTGGGTACCGACGCGGTCGATCTCGACTACACCCGTGCGCATCAGATTGCCGTAACCATCACCTCCGGCGTGCTCACCAATGATGTGGCCGACCTCGCAATGGGGCTGCTGCTCTCCGGCGCGCGTCAGCTCTGTCAGGGCGACAAGTTTGTCCGCGAAGGCAAATGGCTCAAGCAGGCCCCAGCGCTGGCGACCCAGGTCAGCGGTAAGCGAATCGGTATTTTCGGCATGGGCAATATCGGCCAGGCCATCGCCCGTCGTGCCAGCGGCTTTGATATGGACATTCTCTACACCGACCGTAAAAAACTGAACCATGTCGATTACCAGTGGTGTGCCGACCTGCACACGCTGGCCCATGAAAGTGATTTCCTGGTGATTGCCGCCTCGGGCGGTGCCGCCAACCGCGGGCTGATTGACGCCAGCGTGTTTAACGTGATGCCGAAACATGCGTGGCTGATTAATATTGCCCGCGGCACGCTGGTGGATGAAAAAGCGTTAATTCACGCGTTACAAAACGGGGTGATTGCCGGGGCGGCGCTGGACGTTTATGAAGACGAACCGAACGTACCGTCGGCGCTGATGGCGCTGGATAACGTGGTTTTACAGCCGCATGTGGCGAGCGCAACTCATGAAACCCGCCAGCGGATGAGCGAAGTGGTCTTTAATAATGTCGCCGCCTTTTTTGACCACGCGCCATTACCGAATGCCATCGATTAAGCGTGACCTTTTCTCGCCATTGAATAACGTGACCTTCCCTCGATAGAGAGTGTGAATTATGAATGAGAAAATCCCTGGCACCCGCTGGCTGCGCATCATTGCGCCTGTTCTCATCGCGTGCATTATTTCGTTTATGGACCGGGTTAATATTAGTTTTGCGCTACCCGGCGGTATGGAGTCCGACCTGGGTATTACCAGCCAAATGGCCGGTGTCGCCAGCGGCATCTTTTTTATTGGTTATTTATTCCTGCAAATACCGGGTGGGCGTATTGCCGTTAACGGCAGCGGTAAACGCTTTATCGCCTGGTCGCTGATGGCCTGGGCGGTGGTGTCGATAGCCACCGGATTTGTCACCCACGAATATCAGCTGCTGGTGCTGCGCTTTATTCTCGGCGTCTCAGAAGGCGGGATGCTACCGGTGGTGCTGACGATGATCAGCAACTGGTTCCCGGAAAAAGAGATTGGCCGTGCGAACGCCTTTGTAATGATGTTTGCTCCGCTGGGCGGGATGTTAACGGCGCCGGTTTCCGGGGCGATTATTGCCGCACTGGATTGGCGCTGGCTGTTTATCATTGAAGGTCTGCTGTCGCTGGTGGTGCTGCTGGTGTGGTGGTTGATGATTAGCGACCGTCCGGAAGAAGCGCGCTGGCTGCCTGCTCGCGAACGTGAATACCTGCTGACGGCGCTCCACGCCGAGCGGGAGGCTCGTCGCTCGGAGGCGCCGGTCAGCAAAGCCCCGGTGCGAGAAGTGTTCCGCAACTCCGGGTTGATGAAGCTGGTATTGCTGAACTTCTTCTATCAGACCGGAGACTACGGCTACACCCTATGGCTGCCGACCATCCTGAAAAACCTGACCGGGGCCAATATGGCGAGCGTCGGCGTACTGGCTATCCTGCCTTTTGTCGCTACCCTTGCCGGGATCTACATCATTTCATTGTTCAGCGATCGCAGCGGCAAGCGCCGCCTGTGGGTGCGTTTCTCGCTCTATGGCTTTGCCGCCGCGCTGCTGGCCTCGGTGGTACTGCGGGACAATGTGGTCGCCGCCTATATCGCACTGGTGATTTGTGGTTTCTTCCTGAAAGCGGCAACCAGCCCGTTCTGGTCGATTCCGGGACGTATCGCGATGCCGGAAGTGGCGGGCAGCGCGCGTGGCGTGATTAACGGCCTGGGGAACCTCGGCGGCTTCTGCGGCCCGTATCTGGTCGGGGTCATGATTTATTTCTACGGCCAGAACGTGGCGGTGTGTGCGCTAGCCGGTTCGTTAATCATTGCCGGGACCATCACCTTCTTCCTGCCGAAAAACTGCGACCTGAGCCATACGCCTGATGTCCCGCCGGTGGCGGATAAACCGGCCAACCAACCTTCCTGAACCCTCCTCTGGGGGCGCTTGTCGCCCCCCAATTCCTGCGGTTACGCCAACTGATCCTGTAAGTGTCGTCATTAACTGTCTAAACTCAGGGATAAGAGCCTACCCCACTAGGCTATTTCACTTGTCACTTTGGCCCTGGGCAGTGCTCAAAATCCTCACGTACTCCGTGTACGCTCCGGTTTTTTTGCGCTGTCCGTGTCCAAACTGACTACGCCAATTGCGCCTACTGGGATTGGCTCAAAATAATGAAGTAAGACAGGCGAATCATGATTCTGATTATTTATGCGCATCCTTATCCGCATCATTCGCATGCGAATAAGCGAATGCTTGAGCAGGTAAGGACGCTCGACGGAGTGGAAATCCGCTCCCTCTATCACCTCTATCCCGATTTTAATATTGATGTCGCCGCCGAACAGGAGGCGCTGTCTCGCGCCGATCTGGTTATCCTGCAGCATCCGATGCAGTGGTACAGCACGCCGCCGCTGCTCAAGCTGTGGCTGGATAAAGTGCTGTCCCATGGTTGGGCATATGGTCACGGCGGTACGGCGCTGCACGGTAAAAGCGTGATGTGGGCGGTAACGACCGGCGGTGGTGAAAGCCACTTTGAGATTGGCTCGCATCCGGGGTTTGAGGTGCTGGGACAACCGCTGGAGGCGACCACTGCATACTGCGGGATGAAATGGCTGCCGCCGTTTGCGGTGCACTGCACGTTTATCTGCGATGAAGAGACGCTGCAGGCGAAAGCGCGCCACTATAAACAACGGCTGCTGGCCTGGCAGGAGGAGCACAATAATGGATAGCCATACGCTCATACAGGCGCTGATTTATCTCGGATCGGCGGCGTTGATTGTTCCCATCGCCGTTCGCCTGGGATTAGGGTCGGTGCTTGGCTACCTGATTGCCGGTTGCATTATCGGCCCGTGGGGATTGCGGCTGGTGACTGACGCTGAGGCGATTCTGCATTTCGCGGAAATTGGCGTGGTGCTGATGCTGTTTGTGATTGGCCTGGAGCTAGACCCGCAGCGGCTGTGGAAGCTCCGCGCCTCGGTGTTTGGCGGCGGTCTGCTGCAGATGGTGCTGTGCGGCGCGCTGATTGGCGCTTTCTGTATCTTCCTCGGCCTGCGCTGGCAGGTGGCGGAATTAATCGGTATGACGCTGGCGCTCTCTTCGACCGCCATTGCGATGCAGGCGATGAATGAACGTAACCTGACGGTGACTCAGGTCGGACGCAGCGCCTTTGCGGTGCTGCTGTTCCAGGATATCGCGGCAATTCCGCTGGTGGCGATGATCCCGCTGCTGGCAACCAGCGGCGGTTCAACAACGCTTGGCGCATTTGCTTTCTCCGCGCTGAAGGTCGCCGGGGCGCTGGCGCTGGTGGTAGTTCTTGGGCGTTATGTTACGCGACCGCTGTTACGTTTCGTGGCTCGTTCGGGGCTGCGTGAGGTATTCAGCGCCGTGGCCCTGTTCCTGGTGTTTGGTTTCGGCCTGCTGCTGGAAGAAGTTGGCTTGTCGATGGCGATGGGGGCATTTTTGGCCGGGGTGCTGCTGGCAAGCTCTGAATACCGCCACGCGCTGGAAAGCGATATCGAACCGTTTAAAGGGCTGCTGCTGGGGCTGTTCTTTATTGGCGTCGGGATGTCTATCGACTTCGGGACGCTGATCCATAACCCGCTGCGTATTATTACGCTGCTGGTCGGTTTCCTGGTGATTAAATCGTTCCTGCTGTGGCTTATCGCCAAGCCGTTGCAGGTGCCGCGTTCGCAGCGTCTGTGGTTTGCGGCGTTGCTGGGGCAGGGGAGTGAATTTGCCTTCGTGGTCTTTGGCGCGGCGCAGATGGCGAATGTGCTGGACGCTGACTGGGCAAAAGCATTAACCCTGGCGGTGGCGCTGTCGATGGCGGCAACACCGATTCTGCTGGTGCTGCTGACGCGTATGGAAAAACGCGCCAGCTCCGGGGATTCTCGTGAAGCGGATGAAATTGATGAAGAGCAGCCGCGGGTGATTATCGCCGGTTTCGGCCGCTTTGGTCAGATTACTGGCCGTCTGCTGCTCTCCAGCGGCGTGAAAATGGTTATCCTCGATCACGATCCGGACCACGTCGATACGCTGCGTAAATTCGATATGAAGGTGTTCTACGGCGATGCGACCCGGGTCGACCTGCTGGAGTCCGCCGGGGCGGCGAAAGCGGAAGTGTTGATTAACGCTATCGACGATCCGCAGGCCAGCCTGCAGCTGACGGAGCTGGCGAAGGAGCATTTCCCGCATCTGACGGTGATTGCCCGTGCGCGTGACGTTGAGCACTATATCCAGCTGCGTCAAGCCGGGGTTGAAGCACCGGAGCGTGAGACCTTTGAAGGGGCGCTGAAGTCTGGCCGACTGGCGCTGGAATCGTTGGGGCTTGGCGCTTATGAAGCCCGTGAGCGTGCCGATCTGTTCCGTCGTTTCAATACGCAGCTGATGGAAGAGATGGTGATGATGGCGGAAAATGATGCCTCTTCACGGGCGGCGGCGTTTAAACGCACCAGCGCCATGCTGACCGAAATTATCAATGAAGACCGTAATCATCTGTCGGTGGTACAGCGTCACGGCTGGCAGGGGACGGAAGAGGGGAAGCACAGCGGCAATCCACAGGATGAACCTGAGGCCAAGCCAACGCTGTAAGCACGGTTGAACTGTAATGCTGGCTGTCCACTTTAGCTTCGTGGACTTGCCAGCAAATCTAAAAATTTTCTTATTCTTTACCTGGCTGCCAGTCGACGAAAGTTTATGCTTTCCGTATAGTGGCGACAATTTTTTTCGCATCTGGGACACACTCAATGATCAGTCTGATTGCTGCACTAGCGGTAGATCGCGTTATCGGTATGGAAAACGCCATGCCCTGGGACCTGCCGGCCGATCTGGCCTGGTTTAAACGCACAACATTAAACAAACCCGTGGTGATGGGACGCCTGACCTGGGAATCTATCGGTCGTCCGCTGCCGGGCCGTAAAAACATCGTTATCAGCAGCCAGCCGGGCACCGACGATCGCGTGCAGTGGGTGAAATCGGTTGATGAAGCCATTGCTGCCTGCGGTGATGTGGAAGAGATTATGGTCATTGGCGGTGGTCGCGTGTATGAGCAGTTCCTGCCGAAAGCGCAGAAGCTGTATCTGACGCACATCGATGCGGAAGTTGAAGGCGATACCCATTTCCCGGATTACGATCCCGACCAGTGGGAATCCGTATTCAGCGAATTCCACGATGCGGATGAGCAGAACTCCCATAGTTACTGCTTCGAAGTGTTGGAGCGTCGTTAAGACCGAGCTTTTCCCCGGCGGCGCTTCGCTTGGCCGGGCTACCAAAACAAAAACGCCGGGTTGGACCCGGCGTTTTTATTTTCATGATGTATCCGACCTGTGGCCGGGGATGCCTCAAACTACGAAGCAACCGCCTCACTCTCGCCCGGATTCAGACGCCGATTCGATGGCTGCACGAAGTACATTTTATCTTCCCAGCGCAGGCAGGTGAGATCGCCGCCCCAGCAGCAGCCGGTGTCCAGCGCATAAATCCCTTCCGGTGTGCCTTTACCTTCCAGCGACGCCCAATGACCAAAGGCCACGCTGTACTCTTCGGTAATCGGGCCTGGCAGCATAAACCATGGCTTCAGCGGAGCGGGTACGTCTTCCGGCGACTCTTTGCTGTACATATCCAGCTGGCCGTTCGGGAAGCAGTAGCGCATCCGGGTGAAAGCATTGGTGATAAAGCGCAGACGCGCCAGACCGCTAAGATCCGCCGACCAGTTATTCGGCATATCGCCGTACATCGCGTCGAGGAAGAACGGATAGGAGTCGCTGGACAATACGGCTTCAACGTCGCGCGCGCACTGTTTGGCAGTTTCCATATCCCACTGCGGCGTAATACCCGCATGCGCCATCACTAATTTTTTATCTTCATCCACCTGCATCAGCGGCTGACGACGTAACCAGTTGAGCAGATCGTCGGCATCCGGTGCTTCGAGCAGCGGGTTAAGGCGATCTTTCGGCTTGTTGCGGCTGATACCCGCGAAGACGGCCAGCAGGTGCAGGTCATGATTTCCCAGCACGATTTTGACGCAGTCGCCTAACGATTTAACGTAGCGCAGCACCTCTAACGAACCCGAGCCGCGCGCGACCAAATCTCCCGTCAGCCATAGGGTATCTTTGCCTGGCGTAAACTCAACCTGTTGCAACAGGGCAATTAACTCATCGTAGCAACCGTGAATGTCGCCAATAAGGTATGTAGACATAATTAATGAATCAGCGTGGGAACAAAGAGACGGAAAACGGGGATGTCGATAGCGAACGGCACACCGTCGACGTCGACCATGTCATAGTGGCCCTGCATGGTGCCTAGCGGCGTTTCCAGCACGGCACCGCTGGTGTACTGATATTCACCGCCGGGTTCGATGTGCGGCTGAACGCCGACGACACCTTCACCCTGTACTTCGGTTTCACGGCCATGGCCGTTGGTGATAACCCAGTAACGCCCAAGAAGCTGAACCGCAGTTCGCCCGAGATTGCGAATGGTCACCGTATAAGCGAAAACGTAACGTTCCTCTTCCGGCATGGAGTGCGTCTCAATGTAGACGCTCTGAACCTGGACGCAAACTCGTGGCGAATCAATCATGGTCTAGCTCTCCTTGGAGGGCGCATTCTCTGACAGATAATTGGCCATCCGGCAGTACTGCGCAACAGAGATATTTTCTGCACGCATCGCTGGGTCGACACCTAATTCCGTCAACAGCTCAACGCTGAACAGGTTGCCCAGGCTGTTACGGATGGTTTTACGACGTTGGTTAAACGCTTCGGTCGTAATACGGCTCAGTACGCGGACATCTTTTACCGGGTGCGGTTTGGTGGTATGTGGCACCAGACGGACAACGGCGGAATCCACTTTTGGCGGTGGCGTAAATGCGGTCGGCGGAACTTCAAGAACCGGGATCACATTACAGTAGTATTGTGCCATGACGGTCAAACGACCATAGGCTTTACTGTTTGGTCCTGCAACCAGACGGTTAACCACCTCTTTTTGCAGCATGAAGTGCATGTCCGCAATAGCATTAGTATAGCTAAACAGGTGGAACATCAACGGCGTGGAGATGTTGTACGGCAGGTTGCCGAACACGCGCAGCGGCTGACCCAGTTTTTCAGACAGCTCGCCAAAGTTCATGGTCATGGCATCCTGCTGATAAATGGTCAGCTTCGGCCCCAGGAACGGGTGAGTTTGCAAACGTGCCGCGAGGTCGCGGTCCAGCTCGATAACGGTCATTTCGTCAAGACGTTCGCCAACCGGTTCGGTCAGTGCAGCGAGGCCCGGGCCGATTTCAACCATCGCCTGGCCTTTTTGCGGATTAATGGCCGCAACAATGCTGTCGATAACGAACTGGTCGTTTAAGAAGTTTTGCCCGAAGCGTTTACGGGCTAAGTGGCCCTGATGGACTCGATTATTCATTAGAGTTAACAATCATTTTGATGGCGAGATTAAGCGCCGTAATAAAACTGCCGACGTCCGCTTTCCCAAGGCCAGCCAGTTCAAGGGCGGTGCCATGGTCAACGGAGGTGCGAATAAAGGGTAAGCCGAGCGTAATATTCACGCCGCGACCAAATCCCTGGTATTTTAGCACGGGTAGGCCCTGATCGTGGAACATTGCGAGTACGGCATCGGCATGGTCCAGATACTTTGGCTGAAAAAGGGTATCGGCAGGCAGCGGCCCGCTTAGGTTCATCCCTTTTGCCCGCATCTCATTCAGCACCGGAATAATGGTATCGATCTCTTCGGTACCCATATGGCCGCCTTCTCCAGCGTGCGGATTCAGACCGCAAACCAGAACGTGGGGCTCGGCAATACCGAACTTGTTCTGTAAATCGTCGTGCAGGATGGTAATGACTTCCCGCAGCAGATCCGGCGTGATGGCGTCACTCACCGCTTTGAGCGGCAGGTGCGTGGTCGCCAGCGCAACGCGCAGCTCTTCGGTGGCCAGCATCATCACGACTTTTTCGGCACCCGCGCGCTCTTCGAAGAACTCGGTATGGCCGGTAAAGGCGACGCCTGCATCGTTAATAATGCCTTTGTGTACCGGCCCGGTGACCAGCGCAGCAAACTCCCCGTTCAGACAGCCATCACAGGCACGCGCCAGCGTCTCGACGACATAACGCCCGTTGTCGACGTTCAGCACGCCGGGCTGGACGTCAGCATGCAGCGCAACGGGCAGCAGCGTGAGCGTACCGGCGCGTTGTGGTGTTGCGGGTTGGTCGGGAGAGTAGGGCAAAAGCGTGAGGGGAAGGCCAAGGAGCCTGGCCCGCTCGATGAGCAGGCCGCCGTCTGCACAGACGACCAGTTCGAGCGGCCAGTCGCGCTGGGCCAGTTGGATAACGAGATCCGGGCCAATCCCGGCGGGTTCGCCGGGAGTGATAACAACGCGATGTTGTGTCATTAGTTGCTCAGAATTTTAACGTAGGCGCTGGCGCGCTGTTCCTGCATCCAGGTAGCCGCTTCTTCAGAGAACTTACGGTTCATCAGCATACGATAGGCACGATCTTTCTGCGCCGCATCGGTGCGGTCGACGTTACGCGTATCCAGCAGCTGAATCAGGTGCCAGCCGAAGGAAGAGTGAACCGGGCCGCTCATCTGGCCTTTGTTCAGCTTCATCAGCGCATCGCGGAATGATGGATCGTAGATATCCGGCGTCGCCCAGCCTAAGTCACCACCCTGGTTAGCAGAGCCTGGATCCTGAGACAGTTCTTTGGCCGCTTTCTCAAAGGTGGTTTTGCCGCTGCGGATATCCGCTGCAACCTGCTCCAGCTTAGCGCGAGCCTGATCGTCGGTCATGACTGGCGATGGCTTCAGCAGAATGTGGCGAGCATGAGTTTCCGTCACAGAGATGTTCTGAGTCTGGCCGCGCATGTCGTTGATTTTCAGAATGTGGAAACCAACGCCGGAACGGATTGGACCGACGATATCGCCTTTTTTCGCCGTGCTCAGCGCCTGTGCAAAGATAGCTGGCAGTTCCTGAATACGACCCCAGCCCATCTGGCCGCCTTTCAGCGCCTGCTGATCCGCAGAGTAGGTGATAGCGAGTTTGCCGAAGTCAGCGCCGTTACGCGCCTGCTCGACGATAGACTCAGCCTGACTCTGCGCTTCGTTGACCTGATCGGAGCTTGGGTTTTCCGGCAGCGGAACCAGGATGTGGCTGAGGTTCAGCTCGGTGCTGGCATCGTTCTGGGTGCCAATCTGGTTCGCCAGGGCGTCAACTTCCTGCGGCAGCACGCTAATGCGGCGGCGCACTTCGTTGTTACGCACTTCGGAAATCAGCATCTCTTTGCGGATCTGGCTGCGATAGGTGTTGTAGTTCATCCCATCATAAGCCAGACGGCTACGCATCTGATCCAGCGTCATGTTGTTCTGCTTAGCAATATTGGCGATCGCCTGATCGACCTGCTCGTCAGAAACCTTCACGCCCATTTTCTGCCCCATCTGCAGGATAATCTGATCCATGATCAGACGCTCCAGAATCTGGTGGCGTAGGGTTGCGTCGTCCGGCAGCTGTTGGCCAGCCTGACCAGAGTTCATTTTGACGGACTGCATCAGGCCATCAACGTCGCTCTCGAGTACGACGCCATTATTTACAACGGCTGCAACTTTATCGACAACCTGCGGGGCAGCGAAGCTGGTATTCGCAACTAAGGCGATACCGAGAAGCAGCGTTTTCCAGTTCTTCATACTTTTTCCATTTCAATTAACCGCAATGCGGATGATGTGTCTAACCAGTGACATTACAGCGAGCTTTGGTACGGCATGATGTTGGAACGCAGCATCTGCTGGGTACCCAGACCGTAGTTAGAGCTCAGACCACGCAGCTCAATACTGAAGCCAATGGAGTTATCATATTTGGACCGACCGCCAGTGTTGCTGCTGTTGTAATCCCAGCCGTTGAGCTTACGCTCGTAGCCTACGCGGATCGCATAGCAGCAGGAGTTATACTGCACGCCAAGCATCTGATCGGCCGAGCTATGGGTGTTGGTGTCAAAGTAATAGGCACCCACCACGGACCAGCGGTCGACGATTGGCCAGCTTGCCGTCGCGCCAACCTGCGAAATCCCTTCCCGATACTGCTCGGACGTGGAGTAGGTTGGCAACGTAGCCTGAATATACTCAGGGCTGGCGTAACGATAGGTTAACTGCACTAAACGCTCGTCATCCTGGCGGTATTCAATTGCTGAACTGCTGGTGGAGATGTTGTTCAGACGGGTATCGTACTGAATCCCACCGCGTAAACCCCACTTGTCGCTGATGCGCCAGTAGGTATCACCTGCCCAAACCAGCGAGCCCGTTTTGTCGTCTTTCTCCCAGTTTACGTTGTCATCACCGGTACGAGACTCGGTGAAATAGTAGATTTGACCAACGGAAACGTTAAAACGTTCAACGGCAGCGTCATCATAAATACGTGATGTGACACCGGTCGTGATTTGGTTTGCTGATGCAATACGATCAAGGCCGCTGTAGCTGCGGTCACGGAACAGACCGGAGTAGTCAGACTGCAGGAAAGTTGAGTCGTAGTTATTGATTTTGCTCTGATCGCGGTACGGGATGTACAGGTATTGCATCCGCGGTTCGAGAGTCTGGGTATAGCCCGGAGTCAGCTCAACATCGCGCTCAAAGACCATTTTGCCGTCAACTTTCAGCTGCGGCATGGTGCGGTTGACCGAACTGGCCAGCTGATTAGCGTTGTCTGGATCGCGATTGTAGCTGTCGATATTGCTCTGGTTATAGTGTGTCGCCAGCAGCTTCGCTTCGGTATTGATGCTACCCCAACGGTTGCCCAATGGCAGACTGATGGTCGGCTCCATGTGCACACGCGTTGCTTCAGGCAGGCTGCTGTTGCTGTTGACGAACTTAACCGCCTGCGCATAAAGGTGCGTATCAAACGGCCCGACGTCGTTCTGATAGGCGTTCACGTCCAGCTGCGGCTCAGCAGAATAGGAGTTGCTGTTGGCGCGGTCGAAGACCTGGAACTGTTTTGACGACACGGTCGCATCGAAGTTCTGCACCACATAGCCGACGCTCAGCTTCTGCGTCGCATAGCCATCGGTACTGGAACCGTATTTGGAGTCAAAGTCGTTAAAATAGTCCGGATCGCTGACTTTGGTGTAATCGGCGTTGAAGCGCCACACTTGATCCATGACCCCGGCATGATGCCAGTAGAACAGCCAGCGACGGCTGTTTTCATCGTTCGGGTGATCGTTTGAATAGACCTTATCGGATGGCAGATAATCCAGCTCAAACAGGCCTTCACCGGCCTGAGTCAGATAGCGGAATTCGTTCTCCCACATGACGCCGCCACGCTTGTCCATATAGTGCGGGGTCAGGGTTGCGTCCATGTTCGGCGCAATGTTCCAATAGTACGGCAGTGAGAACTCAAAGTGGTTTGAGCTACCGTATTTAGCGTTTGGAATCAGAAAACCTGAGCGACGCTTGTCGCCCACTGGCAGCTGCAGATAAGGGCTATAGAAAACCGGCACCGGGCCAATTTTAAAGCGCGCATTCCAGATTTCCGCGACCTGTTCTTCGCGATCGTGGATCACTTCGCTACCGACCACGCTCCAGGTGTTAGAACCTGGCAGACAGGAGGTAAAGCTGCCGTTTTCCAGAATGGTGTAACGGTTTTCGCCGCGCTGCTTCATCACGTCCGCGTTGCCACGGCCCTGACGGCCAACCATCTGGTAATCACCTTTCCAGACGTTAGTGTCTTTGGTATTCAGGTTTGACCAGGCTTTAGGCCCTTTCAGAATTACCTGATTATCGTCATAGTGGACGTTACCGAGTGCATCAACGGTACGAACAGGCGTAGGCTGACCATCGGCCTGCTTCTGATGCAGCTGAACTTCATCCGCCTGCAAGCGGCTATTGCCCTGATTAATATCAACGTTGCCTTTAAAAACGGCGTTTTCAGGGTAGTTGCCATCGGCGTGATCGGCGGTAATGGTGACGGGCTGCTCGTTAGTCTTGCCGCTTACCAGCGGGCGATCGTAACTCGGGACGCCAAGCATACATTGTGATGCGAGATCCGCAGCCAATCCCTGCTGACTGTACAAGGCGCTGGCGATCATGGTCGCGAGGAGAGTGGGAATACGTTTTTTCATACGTTGTATTTGTTGTTCCGTCATCTATAGCATTGCGGCTTGCAAACGGTCAGAGACTAACGTACTCATCGTTATCACGCTAGTTTTATCCTGCCCGTTCTCGCCAGAGGTGTTATGCACGGCATTGAATGACAGGTATGATAATGCATATTTTAGCCGCTGGCATGACGATTTGGGGAGTATATGCAGTATTGGGGAAAAGTGATTGGTGTGGCCATCGCTCTATTAATGGGCGGAGGGTTTTGGGGCGTTGTCCTCGGGCTGCTCGTGGGTCACATGTTTGATAAGGCGCGCAGCCGTCGCATGAACTGGTTTGCCAATCAACAGCAGCGTCAGTCGCTGTTTTTTGCCACCACGTTTGAAGTGATGGGCCACCTGACCAAATCGAAAGGGCGTGTAACCGAAGCGGATATTCATATTGCCAGTTTGTTTATGGATCGTATGAATCTGCATGGTGAATCTCGCACGGCGGCTCAACAGGCATTTCGCGTAGGTAAGGCGGATAATTATCCACTGCGCGAAAAAATGCGTCAGTTTCGTAGCGTCTGTTTCGGTCGTTTTGACCTGATCCGGATGTTCCTTGAGATCCAGATTCAGGCGGCGTTTGCCGACGGTTCATTGCATCCGAACGAGCGCGATGTGCTGTACGTGATTGCCGAAGAGCTGGGTATTTCCAACGCCCAGTTCGATCAGTTCTTGCGCATGATGCAGGGCGGTGCGCAGTTTGGCGGTGGCTATCATCAGCAGTCGCAGGGCGGCAACGGCGGCGGATGGCAGCAGGCGCAACGTGGCCCAACGCTTGAAGATGCCTGCAATGTGCTGGGCGTGAAGCCTGACGACGATGCGACGACCATTAAACGCGCTTACCGTAAGTTAATGAGTGAGCATCATCCGGATAAACTGGTCGCCAAAGGGCTACCACCAGAGATGATGGAAATGGCGAAGCAGAAAGCGCAGGAAATTCAGAAAGCGTACGAAATGATTAAAGAACAGAAAGGGTTTAAGTAAGCTCCATTGCGCGCAGGGTCCCTCTCCCCAGGGGAGAGGGAGAAAACCGTGCCGACCTCGACAATGGTTTTGCGCGGTTCTCTTTCTCCAGACGGGAGTGAGCAAACCGCGCTACCCCTGATAATGTTCTCGAATGGTCCCCTCTCCCTGTGGAAGAGGGTTAGGGTGAGGGCATCGTTAAAAATCGACCGGTGCCTTGAACGTCATGCTGGTACCAAACTCGGGATGCGTAATCGTTAATGTCTGCGCATGCAGCTGCAAACGGGGTGCCATCGCCAGTGCTTCCGGTGTGGCGTAGAAGCGGTCGCCCAGAATCGGGTGCCCCAGCGCCAGCATATGCACGCGCAGCTGGTGAGAACGCCCGGTAATTGGTTTTAGCAGCACGCGGGCGGTGTTATCCGCCGCGTACTCCAGCACTTCATACTCGGTCTGCGCCGATTTCCCGGTTTCATAACACACCTTCTGCTTTGGCCGATTCGGCCAGTCGCAAATCAGCGGTAAGTCCACCAGACCTTCCTGCGGCTGCGGATGTCCCCATACGCGAGCCACGTACTGTTTCTTTGGCTCGCGTTCGCGGAACTGACGTTTTAACTCACGCTCTGCCGCTTTGGTCAGGGCCACTACGATTACGCCGCTGGTCGCCATATCGAGGCGGTGTACCGACTCCGCCTGCGGAAAGTCGCGCTGGACGCGCGTCATGACGCTGTCTTTATGCTCTTCCTGACGGCCGGGCACGGACAACAAGCCGCTTGGCTTGTTGACCACCATGATGTGCTCATCCTGATAGAGGATGACCAGCCATGGATCCTGTGGCGGAAAATAGTTTTCCATTCCCATAGCGGGCTCCTGTTACTGGTGAGTGACGACGATCAGACGCAGTGCGTCCAGACGCCATCCCGCCTGTGACAGGCTTTCCATCACCTGCTGACGGTTGCTTTCAATCGCCGAGAGTTCGTCGTCGCGAATGTTCGGGTTCACCGCTTTCAATGCTTCCAGACGCGACAGTTCAGCGCTGAGCTTCTCATCGGCTTCCTGACGTGCGCCATCAATCAGCGCCTGCGCAGCTTTGGCAATCTGCCCTTCGCCCAGTTGCAGAATTGCGTGCACATCCTGTTGTACCGCATTCACCAGCTTGCTGCCGGTGTGACGGTTTACCGCGCTAAGCTGGCGGTTGAAGGTTTCAAACTCGACCTGAGCGGCGAGGTTGGTACCGTTCTTATCCAGCAGCATACGCACCGGCGTTGGCGGCAGGAAGCGGTTAAGCTGCAGCTGTTTTGGTGCCTGCGCTTCCACAACATAAATCAGCTCAACCAGCAGGGTGCCGACCGGCAGCGCCTTGTTTTTCAACAGTGAAATGGTGCTGCTCCCGGTATCGCCGGAAAGGATCAGATCCAGACCGTTGTGAATCAGCGGGTGTTCCCAGGTGAGGAACTGCGCATCTTCGCGGGACAGAGCCACATCACGCTCGAAGGTCACGGTACAACCATCTTCAGGCAGACCCGGGAAGTCTGGCACCAGCATGTGGTCGGATGGCGTCAACACGATCAGGTTTTCACCACGATCGTCCTGGTTGATGCCGACGATATCGAACAGGTTCATGGCAAAGGCGATGAGGTTGGTATCGTCATCCTGCTCTTCGATGCTTTCAGCCAGAAGCTGTGCTTTCTCGCCGCCGTTGGAGTGAATTTCCAGCAGGCGATCGCGGCCCTGTTCCAGCTGTGTTTTCAGCGCTTCATGCTGTTCGCGGCAGGCTTTAATCAGGTCGTCAAAACCGTCGGTGTTTTCCGGCGTCGCCAGGTAGTTGATCAGTTGACCGTGAACGCTGTCGTAGATGGTACGGCCGGTCGGGCAGGTGTGCTCGAATGCGTCCAGACCTTCATGGAACCAGCGAACCAGCACCGACTGGGCGGTTTTTTCGAGGAACGGCACGTGGATCTGAATATCGTGCGCCTGACCGATACGGTCCAGACGGCCGATACGCTGCTCCAGCAGGTCCGGGTTGAATGGCAGGTCAAACATCACCAGGTTGCTGGCGAACTGGAAGTTACGGCCTTCTGAGCCGATTTCCGAGCACAGCAGAACCTGGGCACCGCTATCTTCTTCGCCAAACCAGGCGGCGGCGCGGTCACGTTCGATAATTGACATGCCTTCGTGGAATACCGCGGCGCGGATGCCTTCGCGTTCGCGCAGAACCTGCTCCAGCTGCAGCGCAGTGGCGGCTTTGGCGCAAATCACCAGGACTTTCTGCGAACGGTGTGCGGTCAGGTAGCCCATCAGCCACTCAACGCGCGGATCGAAGTTCCACCAGGTACCGGTATCGCCTTCAAATTCTTGATAAATCTGCTCCGGATACAGCATGTCGCGAGCGCGTTCTTCGGCACCTTTACGAGCACCCATAATGCCGGAGACTTTAATCGCCGTCTGATACTGTGCCGGCAGCGGCAGCTTGATGGTGTGCAGTTCGCGTTTCGGGAAGCCTTTCACCCCGTTACGGGTGTTACGGAACAGCACGCGGCTGGTGCCGTGGCGGTCCATCAGCATGGAGACCAGCTCCTGGCGCGCGGCTTCTGCGCCTTCGCGATCGCTGTTGGCGGTTTGCAGCAGCGCTTCAATATCCTGCTCGCCAATCAGTTCGCCCAGCATATTCAGATCATCATTGCTGAGTTTGTTGCCCGCCAGCAGCAGCGCGACGGCGTCTGCTACCGGACGATAATTGTTTTGTTCTTCAACAAACTGCGCGAAATCGTGGAAACGGTTCGGGTCAAGCAGACGCAGACGCGCGAAGTGGCTTTCCATACCCAGCTGCTCCGGCGTTGCGGTCAGCAGCAGGATGCCCGGCACGCGCTCGGCCAGCTGTTCAATAGCTTGATACTCGCGGCTTGGCGCCTCTTCGCTCCACACCAGGTGGTGCGCTTCATCGACCACCATCAGATCCCACTCGGCATCACACAGGTGTTCGAGGCGCTGTTTGCTACGGCGCACGAAGTCCAGCGAGCAGATCACCAGCTGTTCGGTTTCGAATGGGTTATAGGCATCGTGCTGGGCTTCGGCGTAGCGTTCATCATCAAACAGCGCAAAGCGCAGGTTGAAGCGGCGCAGCATTTCAACCAGCCACTGATGCTGCAGGGTTTCTGGCACAATAATCAGTACGCGCTGTGCCGCACCGGACAGCAGCTGTTGGTGCAGGATCATCCCGGCTTCAATGGTTTTACCCAGGCCAACTTCGTCCGCCAGTAGTACGCGCGGGGCGTGACGACGGCCAACGTCATGGGCGATGTTGAGCTGATGTGGGATAAGGCTGGTGCGCTGGCCGCGCAGGCCGCTCCACGGCATGCGGTACTGTTCGCTTTGATATTTACGCGCGCGGTAGCGCAGCGCGAAACGATCCATGCGGTCAATCTGGCCGGCAAAGAGACGGTCCTGCGGTTTGCTAAACACCAGTTTGCTGTCGAGCAGCACTTCGCGCAGCATCACGTTTTCTTCTTCGGTGTCCTGACGGGTACCGATGTACGCCAGCAGACCATTTTCTTCTTTAACTTCATCAACGAGCAACTGCCAGCCTTCATGGCTTGTTATCGTGTCGCCGGGATTGAACATCACGCGGGTCACGGGGGAGTCACTACGGGCGTACAGACGGTTCTCTCCGGTTGCCGAAAAGAGTAGGGTGACGGTTCGTGCATCCATTGCAACAACAGTACCAAGTCCCAATTCGCTTTCTGTATCGCTGATCCAGCGTTGACCAAGTGTAAAAGGCATATGCGTTCGGCTCTATCTTTAATAAATTGCAGGCAATATTCATCCACCACCTAAAGGAAGGCGGCGAGTGAATGAGGTCCAGGAATGGAAAGGGCGCTATGGTACTGGATGGCGAGACGTTAGTCACCTGTCAAAATAGACCCAGTTGCCCTGTCACTATTGTAGCAAAATCGTCGTCGACAAAGGGGAGAATTCCTTCGGCAACGGGCGCTAATTGTTTTGTCAGGTAGTGATCGTAATCCAGCGGTGATTGCTGATATGCCAGCGGCTCCGGGCCGTTAGTGGTCCAGACATAGCGGATGCTGCCGCGCTGCTGGTACTGCTGCGGACGGCCAAGCCGCACGTTGTGTTCGTCAGCCAGGCGAGCGGCGCGTACGTGCGGTGGGATATTGCGCTGATACTCCGCTAATGGGCGACGAAGCTGCTTACGATAAACCAGCTGTTCGTCCAATTCACCGGCCATCAGCTTATCGATGGTTTCGCGAATGAAATCCCGGTACGGCTCATTGCGGAAAATGCGTAAATAGAGCACCTGCTGAAACTGCTGCGCCAGCGGCGTCCAGTCGGTACGGACGGTCTCCAGCCCTTTGTACAGCATGCGCTGTTTATCACCTTCCTGAATCATCCCGGCGTAGCGTTTTTTACTGCCGGTATCGGCCCCACGAATGGTCGGCATCAGAAAGCGGCAAAAGTGGGTTTCAAATTCCAACTCCAGCGCGCTGGTTAGGCCGCTTTTTTGTAGCTCATCGGCCCACCACTGGTTCACAAACGCGACCAGCGAACGGCCAATTTCGGCGGCTTTATCTTCATCATGGGCGCGTTTAAGCCAGACGAAGGTGGAGTCGGTATCGCCGTAAATGACGTCATAACCCTGTGATTCGATCAGCGCTTTGGTCTGGCGCATGATTGCATGCCCGCGCATGGTTATCGACGATGCCAGGCGAGGATCGAAAAAGCGGCAGGCGCTGGTGCCCAGTACGCCGTAGAAGGCGTTCATGATGATCTTCAGCGCCTGCGATAACGGCTTGTTGTGCTGGCGTTTGGCTTCATCACGAGCGTGCCAAATCTGACTGACGATCCCTGGCAGGCAGTGTTTATCGCGGGAGAACCACGCGTCGAGAAAGCCTTCCGTGCTGTGTTGCTGTTCAGGATGCGCCATCCCTTCAATTAGGCCAACCGGGTCTATCAGGAATGAGCGAATGATCGACGGATACAGGCTTTTGTAGTCGAGCACCAGCACTGAATCATACAGTCCGGGGCGCGAGTCCATGACGTAGCCGCCGGGGCTGGCCTGCGGAGGGACTTCGCCAAGGTTGGGTGCCACATAGCCGAGGCGATGCATGCGCGGAAAATAGAGGTGGCTAAAGGCGGCCACCGAGCCGCCGTGTCTGTCGACTGCCAGGCCGTTGACCGTGGCGCGCTCCAGCAGGAACGGCATAATTTCCGTTTTATGGAAAATGCGCGTCACCAGCTCGCAGTCTTTCAGGTTATAGGTGGCAAGCGCGGGTTTATCTTCGGCGAAACGGCGGTCAATTTCGTCCATCCTGTCCCACGGATTATCAATGGCTTTGCCTTCGCCCAATAATTCACGAGAGACATTTTCCAGAGAAAAGGAAGAGAAGCTCCAGAAAGCGGACTTCAGCGCCTCAATACCATCGATAATTAACCGCCCGGCGGCCTGGGCGAAGAAGACGCCATTTTTAAAGCCGTGCTCGCGCCACTCCAGTTCGCTGCCGCCGCGTCCAAGACGCAGCGGAACCTGATAGCGTTCGGCGCTTTTTTGCAGCACGCGAAGATCAAACTGCACCACGTTCCAGCCGATCAGCACATCTGGATCGTGCTCGGCAAACCAGGCGTTGAGCTTTTCCAGCAGCAGCGGGCGGCTGGCAACATATTCGAGATGAAAATCGACCTGTGGCTGCTGCTCCGGGGGGGAACCGAGCATATAGACGGTGCGCTGGCCACAGCCTTCAAGGCCGATGCAGTACAGCTCGCCGTGACGGCTGGTTTCGATATCCAGTGATACCCATTTCAGCGGTGGGCGGTAGTCCGGGTTTGGCTTCATTCGCGCCTGGCGAAGGGAGGTGCCGCGCCTTTCGCCTTCAACCCATACTGGCGCGGTGATAAAGCGCTCCATCAGGAAGCGTTCCGGCGGGCGGACGTCGGCTTCATAGACGGTAATGCCGTTTTCGCGCAGTAGCTTTTCCAGCCGCATCAGTTGACGATGCGCGCGACAGTAAAGGCCGAAAACCGACTGACGATGAAAATCTTTGAGCGTGAGCGAAGCGAAACGCAGGCCATTTTCGCCATGTAGCAGACGTTCAACCTGCGCACGCTGGGATTCGGGGATAAACGCCACGGATTCTTGCGGCGGCAACGTGACCTGCAGCGGGCCGTTATCGGTCGCCAGCCAGAAAATCAGCTCTGTGCCTTGTGGTGTATCCCGCCAGTGACGGGTCAATAGAAAACCTTCTTGTGCCTGCGTCACGCTCTGCTCTTTGTCAGTAAACCCTACCCAAGTATAGCATGAATGCCACAGGGGATATGGGGTTATATACAGTATTTATAGGTTGGTTATAAGCTGTATTTACTTCCTTTTCAATGTGTCAATGAGGGGAGAAATCATCTGTGCTCTTAGCGCCTCTTTGTCGCCGCGGCCCGCATATTTGATATCAGGGTGCGCATAGCGGTTCATTTCGCGGGCAATATCCAGCATGGCATTGCCATAGCGGCGCCCTTTCGTCATTTCATTTTCCTGCTCAATTACCTGCACCATGATATCCATGGTGGAATTGAGCATAACCTCGATCTCACACTTCATTTTGGGCAAAATGCTTTTCACCTGCGCGAGCACCGCGGCTTTGGCATCTTCCATAACATCCTGATCAATAACGTAGTTAGAAACCAATTGAACGGTGATTTTGTCTACCATCCGAGAGAAATTTTTGAAGAGGATCCCATCGCTGCAAATGCGGGGCAGATTCTTAAGGAAGGAGAAGTAATTATTGCCATCATAATCAAGTAGCGAGCCGTATTTGTCTTGAGTGAGCTCGGTGTAGGCATAGATAGCTTTTTTAGGGCCGCGTACTTTTGATTCGGCGATAACCAGGTGACGCGTTTCAGGATCGTAGGCGACAACGTCAATATCACTCCAGCCTCCATTTTCGGTTTGATAGGCAAATCGAACCCGGGTCCAATAATCCTTTAGCAGCCAGTAAGATTCAATAATTCCTTCCGAGACCATAACTTCAGACATGTGTGAGACCTTAATATGAGTATTTAGACATATGAAGCGAGCGTATGCCGTAACAACTTAAATATTAAGTTGATTTTACGACGCTTTAGCTGTGCTAAATAAGTCCAGGAATCAGGTAGGGAAGGGATTTAAAAATAGATTGTTATGCCGTCAGAACCTGCTCTGACGGCCATAATTTACTGCCCGTAATAAGCCTTTGCCCCGTGCTTACGCAAATAGTGTTTATCCAGCAGCGTCTGCTGCATATCCGGTAGCTCTGGCGCTAGCTGGCGGCAGAAGATACCCATATAGGCAATCTCTTCCAGTACGATGGCGTTATGCACCGCATCTTCGGCGTTTTTTCCCCAGGCGAACGGGCCGTGGGAATGAACCAGTACGCCGGGCATTTGCGCCGGGTCAATGCCGTTTTGCCGGAAGGTTTCGACGATCACCGCGCCGGTTTCCCATTCGTAATCACCGTTGATTTCCGCGTCGGTCATCAGGCGGGTACAGGGGACAGCACCGTAGAAATAGTCGGCGTGGGTGGTGCCGGTTGCTGGAATAGATTGCCCGGCCTGCGCCCAGATGGTCGCGTGGCGCGAGTGGGTGTGAACGATACCGCCGAGCGTGGGAAATGCTTGATACAGCAGGCGGTGGGTTGGGGTATCCGATGAGGGCTTTTTCTTACCCTCGACCACTTCACCCGTTTCGAGGCTCACCACCACCATATCGTCAGCGGTCATCACGCTGTAGTCGACGCCGGAAGGTTTGATCACCAGCACGCCGCGCTCGCGGTCAACGGCGCTGACGTTGCCCCAGGTTAACGTGACCAGATTATGCCGGGGAAGCGCCAGATTGGCTTCCAGCACCTGACGTTTGAGATCTTCTAACATGGTTTGCTCCGTGTCTGGATTTCCCTCACCCGGCCCTCTCCCAAAGGGAGAGGAGGAAAGGCGGATATGCACTCAACGGTACCCTCTCCCTTTGGGAGAGGGTTAGGGTGAGGGGAAGCGGCTTAGCGTTTAGAACCGAAATACATCTCGTTCCAGCGCAGCGCGTCTTTAAACGCTGGCAGATGGGTGTCGTTATCAATGACGGCGATTTCAATATCGTGCAGCTCGGCGAACTGGCGCATATCGTCCAGCGTCAACGCGTGGCTGAACACGGTATGGTGCGCGCCACCGGCGATGATCCACGCCTCAGAAGCGGTTTCCAGATTTGGATGTGCCTTCCACAGAGCGTTTGCCACCGGCAGTTTCGGCAGGTTGTGCGGGGTTTTCACCGTTTCGATGGTATTGACCAGCAGGCGGTAGCGATCGCCAAGATCGATCATGCTCGCGACGATTGCCGGGCCGGTCTGGGTGTTAAAGATCAGACGCGCCGGATCGGCCTTGCCGCCGATGCCCAGATGCTGCACGTCGAGCAGCGGCTTGTCTTCGACCGCGATGGACGGGCAGACTTCCAGCATGTGCGAACCGAGCACCAGATCGTTCCCACCGTCGAAGTGGTAGGTGTAGTCTTCCATAAATGAGGTGCCGCCCTGTAGACCGGTCGACATCACTTTCATAATGCGAAGCAGGGCGGCAGTTTTCCAGTCGCCTTCGCCCGCAAAGCCGTAGCCTTGCTGCATCAGGCGCTGCACGGCGAGGCCTGGGAGCTGCTTCAGGCCGTGCAAATCTTCAAAGGTGGTGGTGAAAGCGTGGAAGCCGCCTTCTTCGAGGAAGCGTTTCATCCCCAGCTCGATGCGCGCGGCGTCTAACACGTTCTGGCGTTTGTCGCCGTGGATCTGCGCGGCAGGCGTCAGGCGATAGCTGCTTTCATATTCATCAACCAGTGCGCTGATTTCACCGTCGGTCACGGCGTTGACCACCTGTACGAGATCGCCCACCGCCCAGGTATTGACCGAGAAGCCGAACTTAATCTGCGCTGCAACTTTATCGCCGTCGGTGACGGCAACTTCACGCATGTTGTCGCCAAAGCGGCACACTTTCAGCTGGCGGGTATCTTGTTTAGAAACGGCCTGGCGCATCCAGTCGCCGATGCGTTCCTGGGCGCGTTTTTCCTGCCAATGGCCGGTCACAACGCTGTGCTGCTGACGCATACGGGCGCCGATGAAACCGAACTCGCGGCCGCCGTGTGCGGTCTGGTTGAGGTTCATAAAGTCCATGTCGATGCTGTCCCACGGCAGGGACGCGTTGAACTGGGTGTGGAATTGCAGCAGCGGTTTATTGAGTTGGATCAGGCCGTTTATCCACATCTTCGCAGGAGAGAAGGTGTGAAGCCAGACAACCAGGCCGGCGCATTTATTATCGTAGTTGGCATCACGACAAATCGCGGTGATTTCATCCGGACGCGTCCCCAGCGGTTTCAGCACCAGCTTGCACGGCAGCTTGGCTTCGGCATTTAAGGCATTAACCACGTGCTCCGCGTTTTGTGTCACCTGACGCAGCGTTTCTGCGCCATACAGATGCTGGCTGCCAATGACAAACCACACTTCATAATTATCAAAAACGGTCATAGTCGTATCCTTTAATGAGTCAACGCTGCAGGGGAGGTCGCGGATTTTTCCGACGAAGCAGCAGGAAGATAATGGTGTTCGGCGCTGACGGCCCATTGCTGGTAGCGCTGGTAAAGCTGTTCAAAGCGTTGAGCTTGCAGAGGCTGCGGCTGTAACGTGTGTTCAACGCGGCTGGCCATTTGCTGCTGGGCCGCAGGAATATCGTCATGAACGCGAGCGGCGACGGCGGCAAAAATCGCAGCCCCCAGCGCGCAGCACTGATCGGAGGCCACAATCTGCAGCGGACGGTTGAGCACGTCGCAGCAGGCCTGCATGATGACGCGGTTTTTACGGGCGATGCCGCCCAGCGCCATCACGTTGTTCACCGGGATACCCTGTTCGGTGAAGCACTCCATAATGGCGCGTGCGCCGAACGCAGTGGCGGCAATCAGCCCGCCAAACAGCGCAGGGGCATCGGTCGCCAGATTTAAATCGGTGATCACGCCCTTCAGGCGCTGATTAGCGTTCGGCGTACGGCGACCGTTAAACCAGTCAAGCACCACCGGTAGATGGTCGAGTGACGGGTTGTTGGCCCACGCTTCGGTCAGCGCTGGCAGCAGCTGTTTCTGGCTGGCTTTGATCTGCTCTTTAAGTTCAGGATGCTGGGCGGCAAGCTGTTCTAGCGGCCAGCCGAGCACGCGGCCAAACCAGGCGTAGATATCGCCGAAGGCCGACTGGCCCGCTTCCATACCAATAAAGTTTGGCACCACGCTACCGTCAACCTGGCCGCAGATACCTTTCACCGTGCGCGAGCCGACGCTGTATTTGTCGGCGATAAGGATGTCGCAGGTAGAAGTGCCAATCACTTTCACCAGTGCGTTGGGCTGTGCGCCCGCACCGACAGCGCCCATGTGGCAGTCGAATGCGCCGCCGGAGATAACCACTTTGGTTGACAGTCCCAGACGCTCAGCCCAGTCGGCGGTCAGCGTGCCGACGGGAACATCCGCCGTCCAGGTTTCGCTAAACAACGGGCAGGGCAGATGCTGATTGAGAATAGGGTCAAGTTCGTCGAAGAATGACGCTGGCGGCAATCCGCCCCAGCTTTCGTGCCACAGGGATTTGTGCCCGGCGCTGCAACGGCCACGGCGAATATCCTGCGGGCGAGTGGTGCCGGAAAGCAGCGCCGGAACCCAGTCGCAGAGTTCAATCCACGACGCGGCGGCCTGCGCGACGGCGCGGTCTTCGCGGGTGACATGGAGGATTTTGGCCCAGAACCATTCGCTGGAATAAATGCCGCCAATGTAGCGAGAGTAGTCTTCTTTACCCGGCTGGTGGCACAGGCGGGTGATGGCTTCGGCCTCTTCAACTGCCGTATGGTCTTTCCACAGCACGAACATGGCGTTCGGGTTGTCGGCGAACTCTTCTTTCAGCGCCAGCACGTTACCGTCGGCGTCAATCGGGGCGGGCGTTGAGCCAGTGCTGTCGACGCCAATGCCGACCACATCCGCGCGCTGAGCGCTGGAAAGTTCGGCCAACACGCCTTTCAGCGCGGCTTCCATCGACTCAATATAGTCGCGTGGATGGTGGCGGAAGCGGTTATTCGGCGCGTCGCAGAAACGCCCTTCCTGCCAGCGCGGATACCATTCGACGCTGGTAGCGATTTCTTCACCCGTCGCGCAATCAACTGCCAGGGCGCGTACTGAGTCACTGCCAAAATCGAGGCCAATTGCGATTGCCATCGTGTTACTCCATCTCAAAGAAAACGTGATAGTGAAACAGTAGATATCTCCGCTAAAAACCGTCAGGCAGGAACCGCTAATCTTATGGATGATCTTGCTGTTACCTGCCAAAGTGTGACGCTGTGCAAATAATCAATGTGGACTTTTCTGCCGTCTTTATAGACACTTTAGTTGTGGTCCTGACCGCATATCATTCCTGGATTAATTCTCTAAGTGCCTTGAAATAACGGGGTTGACAGCGGCTCTGGTTCTGTTATTGATTTAGCGCACCAGCCGAGAGGATAAAAAGCCGAGTATGGATAATTGGTTTCTTGAGATATCAATGAGGGTGAGCTGAAATGGCTGAAATGCAAAACGATCCCCTGCTGCCTGGTTATTCGTTTAACGCCCATTTGGTCGCGGGATTAACGCCGATCGAAGCCGGGGGATACCTGGATTTTTTCATCGACCGACCGCTCGGGATGAAGGGTTTTATTCTGAATATGACGGTGCGCGGTGAAGGAGTGATTGAAAATCAGGGCAAGCAGTTTGTTTGCCGTCAGGGCGATATGTTGCTTTTTCCGCCGGGCGAAATTCATCATTATGGCCGCCATCCTGATGCCAGCGAGTGGTATCACCAATGGGTCTACTTCCGTCCGCGTGCCTACTGGCACGAGTGGCTGAACTGGCCGGCTATCGTGGCGCAAACCGGTTTTTATCGTCCGGATGAAGCGCATCAGGCGGAGATTGCCAACCTGTTTGGCAAAATTATCGACGCCGGACAGGGAGTTGGGCGTTACTCAGAGCTGCTGGCTATTAATCTGTTGGAGCAATTATTGTTGCGTCGTATGGAAGCGATTAACGAATCGTTGCATCCGCCAATGGACAACCGGGTGCGCGACGCCTGTCAGTACATCAGCGATCATCTGGCGGACAACCACTTTGAAATCGCCAGCGTGGCTCAACATGTCTGCCTGTCGCCGTCGCGCTTATCGCACTTGTTCCGCCAACAGCTTGGGGTGAGCGTGCTGAGCTGGCGCGAGGATCAGCGTATCAGCCAGGCGAAGCTGCTGCTGAGCACCACGCGAATGCCTATCGCGAGCGTAGGGCGTAACGTCGGCTTTGAAGATCAGCTTTATTTCTCGCGGGTATTTAAAAAATGCACCGGTGCCAGCCCGAGTGAATTTCGCGCAGGATGTGAATAAAAGGTAAAGAAAAGGAAATGCACTGTGTCGGCTTTTGTCTTTACCAGTAAACTCTAAAGACAATTGAAGGCTTGACGTTGCGGGGGGCGCTCCGGAGAATCCCTGCTTCGTTTTCAAACCGGGCACACTATGCAAGAACTGCTGGAACACTTTATTACGCAATCCACGACCTATTCGCTGATTGCGGTGGCGCTGGTTGCGTTTCTGGAATCACTGGCGCTAGTCGGCTTGATTCTGCCGGGTACCGTGATGATGGCGGGGCTAGGTGCGCTCATCGGCAGCGGTGAAGTGAATTTCTGGCAAGCGTGGTTGGTGGGGATCGTTGGCTGTCTGCTCGGCGATTGGATCTCCTTCTGGCTGGGATGGCGTTTTAAAAAGCCGCTGCACCGCTGGTCATTTATGAAGAAAAACCGCGCGCTGCTGGATAAAACCGAGCACGCTTTGCATCAGCACAGCATGATTACCATTCTGATTGGCCGCTTTGTCGGTCCTACGCGTCCGCTGGTACCGATGGTCGCCGGGATGCTTGATCTACCGGTCGCCAAATTTATTACCCCCAATATCATCGGCTGCGTGCTGTGGCCGCCGCTGTACTTCCTGCCGGGTATTCTGGCCGGGGCGGCTATCGATATTCCCGCCGATGAAAATAGTGCGAGCTTTAAATGGCTGCTGTTGGCCGCGGCGCTGTTACTGTGGGTTGGCGGCTGGTTGTGCTGGCGTTTGTGGCGTAGCGCCAGTCAGAGTCAGGATCGTTTGAGTGCATTTTTACCGCGTCAACGCTTGCTGCTGCTGGCTCCGCTGGTGACAGGCGTGGCGCTGGTAGCGTTGGTAAGCGTGATTCGTCACCCGCTGATGCCGGTGTATATCGATATTTTACGCAAAGTGGTCGGGCTGTAATGAGGGGAGCGCCGGATAAGGCATAGGCTTATCCGGCGGGTATCACGCGGTGATGCCCAACAGGGCGGAAGCGCTGGCGTTACCGCTTAACAGTTCCTGCGTGTCGCCGTCCCAGGCGATGCGCCCATCGGCAATCACCATCGCCCGCGTGGCAATGCGCGCGGCATCTTCTACGCTGTGTGACACCATCAGTAACGTCAATTGCTGGCGCTGACAGACATCGTCAACCAATTGCAGCATCTCCTGACGAAGCGCCGGGTCGAGTGCGGAAAAGGGCTCATCCAGCAGCAAAATCGGCTGTTCCCGCACCAGACAGCGCGCCAGCGCCGCGCGTTGACGCTGGCCGCCAGAAAGCTCGCCGGGAAGCCTGTCCAACATGGCCTCAAGGCCCATCTGTCCGGCAATAACCTGCAATTTACGTTGTTGATCGGCTGAGAGCTTTAGGTGCGGCGTCATTCCCAGCGCAATGTTTTGACGCACCGTCAGGTGGCTAAACAGATTATTTTCCTGAAACAGCATCGACACCGGTCGCTTAGATGGCGGGGTATCCGTATGGATGCGGCCTTCCAGCATAATCGTCCCGCTGGCTGGCGGCAGAAAACCGGCGATCAGATTGAGCAGCGTGGATTTACCCGCCCCGCTAGGGCCGAGGATCGCCACCTTTTCGCCCTGCGTGATCGAAGTGGTGAAGCGCATTGGCAGGTGCTGATACAGCCAGGTGACATCATTGAGTTTTAGCATGGCGTCCGGGTAATTTTTCAATAACGGTAAACAGGGCAAAGCACAGCAGCAGCAGAATCAGCGCGGTCACCGCACCGTCCTGGCTGCGATAGGCGCCAATTTGCTGGTAGAGATAGAACGGTAGCGTGCGGAAATTCTCGTTGCCGAACAGCGCCACGACGCCGAAATCACCAATCGACAGGACGCAGGCGAATGCCAGCGCCAGCGCCAGCGGCCGCTTCAGCGCCCGCAGTTCGACCACGCGTAGCCGGTTAAAACCCGCCAGTCCCAGCGATTCGCACAGAATCGTGTAGCGGGCGGTAATGTCGCGCATCGGGGTTTCCAGCACTTTGATGGCGTAAGGCACCGCCATCAGCGCGTTGGTGAAAATCACGATGCCGTCGGCAGATTCCGGCAGGCCAACGGTATTGTTCAGCAGCAGAAAGAAGCCGGTGGCCAGCACGATCCCCGGCATCGCCAGAATCAACATCCCGCTTAGCTCCATCGCCTGCCCGGCCAGCGGTCGATTGCGCGCCCGCAGTTCGCGGCTGCTCCACAGTAGCATCATGGTGAGGATTACGCACAGCACGCCAGCGGCGAGGGCGATACGCAGCGAGGTGCCAATGGCTTGCCATAAAATCGGCTGTTGTAGCACCTGCCACAGGCTGGCGTTGATGCCGTCAAACACCACCGCCAGCAGCGGTGGCAGCAGCAGTAACAGCGTGACAAAAATCAGCAGCGCGTCGCTAATCCGACTGTGCCAGCGGTCATCGGGATCGCGCCAGCCGTGGACCTGCGTATTACCGACGGCAATGGCGCGGCTTAAGCGCTGGCTTAACAGCACCAGCGCCAGACAGCAGGTCATTTGAATGATCGCCAGCATCGCCGCGCGCGCGGGGTCGTAATCGAAGTTCAGCGCCTGATAAATGGCTAGCTCAATGGTGGTGGCGGAAGGCCCGCCGCCCAGCGACAGCACGGTGGCGAAGCTGGCGAAGCAGAGCATAAAAATCAGGGTGGCGATGGGCAGAATTTGCCGCCGCATCCACGGCCATTCGACGTAACGAAAGAACGGATAGCCGCGCATGCCTAGCTGGGCGGCAAGCTGACGCTGCTCGCCGGGAATTTGCTCCAGGGCTTGCAGCAGCAGACGGGTTGCCATCGGCATATTAAAGAACACGTGCGCCAGTAGGATGCCCTGTAGGCCGTAGGGCGAGAAATTCCACTGCCAGCCGAGCCACGCGTAAAGCTGCGCCAGCCAACCCTGGCGCCCGTAAACGCTGAGAATGCCGAACACGGCAACCAGTACCGGTAGGATCAGCGTCATCGCGCACAACCGCAGCAATAGCTGTCGGCCTGGGAAGCGGCGTCGATACAGCGCCCGCGCGAGGAAAATGGCTGGGATAACCGACAGCAGCGCCGAAAGAAACGCCTGCCAGAAGGAGAGGCGCACCACGTGCCAGAGATAGCTATCACTGAGCAGCGCCGACCACGAAAATTCTGGCGCGTTGAGCCACAGCGCTAGAAACGCCGCCAGGGCGACGGCCACCATCAACGCGGTGGCCGTGAGCCCTGGGTACAGCCAGCGTGGAATTAGCGGCTGGCTGCGCGAAGCCATGCGTTAATCCAGTTTTGACGTTCGGTTGCAACCTGCTGCGGGGTGAACTCCAGCGCGGTTTGTGGTTTCACCAGGCTGTTAAAGCCTTCGGGCAGCGTGACTTGGGTAACCGGATACATCCAGTTGCCGGTCGGGATGGCGTTCTGGAACGCCGGGGAGACCATAAAGTTCAGGAACTCGTCTGCCAGTTTCTGCTGTTTGCTGGCGGCGGTTTTCGCGGCCACTTCCACCTGCAGATAATGTCCTTCGGTAAAGGCCGCTGCCGCGTAGTTATCTTTCTTCTCTTCGATAATGTGATACGCCGGAGAGGTGGTGTAGCTCAGCACCAGGTCGCTTTCCCCTTTCAGGAACAGACCGTAGGCTTCGCTCCAGCCTTTGGTGACGGTGACGGTTTTGGCTGCCAGTTTCTGCCAGGCTTCCGGCGCTTTGTCACCGTAGACTTTTTGCATCCACAGCAGCAGGCCTAAGCCCGGCGTGCTGGTGCGCGGGTCCTGATAAATCACGCGCCATTTCTGGTCGCTTTCAACCAGCTCTTTCAGGCTCTTAGGCGGGTTTTTCAGCTTGTTTTTATCGTAGACGAAGGCGAAGTAGCCGTAATCGAACGGCACGAAGGTGTCGTTAGTCCAGCCGCCCGGGACGCTCACCGCGCTGGCAGGAACGTTGCTTTTGGCAAACAGTTTGGTGTCGGTAGCGGCCTGCAGCAGGTTATTGTCCAGCCCTAACACCACGTCGGCCTTGCTGTTTTTGCCTTCCATTCGCAGACGGTTCAGCAGCGACACGCCATCTTCCAGCGCCACGAACTTCAGTTCGCAGTTACAGTCGGCTTCAAAGGCTTTTTTCACCGCAGGACCCGGGCCCCAATCGGCAGCAAAGGAGTCATAGGTATAAACCGTCAGGACCGGTTTAGCGAAGGCCGGAGCGGCAACCAGCACCAGCAGGGGGAGTAATTTTTTGAACACTTTGCACCTTTAGTATATTGGTGGCAAAGGATTTTGAGTGAGCCTCAAATCCCTTCGCCGGGATTATCCGGATCAGGTTCGACGGGTATTATCTCAGCCCATACACTTCATCCTTCGAGCTGCTGGCAGCACTCGTTCGCCGCCTTGATGCAACTCAAATGATTTCGTGTATGCTTTTTTAGCACCCCGTTGAGAACGGCACATTGTAATGATTACGTGAATAAATCAAAAGCCTTAAGCGCGATCCTATCCGGTTCTACGGATCCGGGGGAGCAAACCAGGCCGACTTAAAGTCAAACCAGCCTAAAGTGTTCATGCGCACGCCGCGCATACTGCGCTGCCCCTGGATCATCAGCCAGTGGTGAATTAGCGGTACTACGCACTGATTTGCCAGCAATTGCTGGCACCAGTCGGCCTGCGGGAGATCGTCCGCCCGCCAGCGCGCCGCATCCTGCTCCCAGTCGATGGGAATGCAGTGGCGAATTAGCGGTACTTCATACAGATAGGCAAATAACGAGAAATCCAGCGGCAAGGTGAAGTTGGCGCTGTTAAGCCAGATATCGCTCACCACCTCGCCCCGATGCCATTCGTCGTATTCCACTTCCTGAATGTTCAGCGTGACCTGATGTTCCGCCAGCAGCTGCTGCATGATGAGGCCGATGATTTTGTGTTCGACGTGCTCCCGGTAATAGGTCAGGGTGACTGACTCCAGTCCGGCCGGTTTCTCGCAGGCTTGACTGCGCGCATGGTGCCAGCGCGGCAGCAGTCCATAGGCTGGAAACCAGTGGCTTTGGTGCTGATCGCCCGCGTGGTAGAGAAGATTGTTGGGGTGAAATATGTGGCTCAGCCACTGACGCACCGCCGGATTGCTACCACGTGGGCTGCGGGCATCGAATAACAGGTAGTAGCAGCCTTCTTCCAGCCGGCTCTCGATCGCTTTTTCGCTCTGCGTGGTGCCCTGGAGCGTCAGACCGCAGTTATTCTCTTCCCCAATTTCCGGTAGCACCCAGACGTTAACTTCATCAATTAAAGCACGGAAGCCAAAGTAGTCATCAAAGGCGTGGATCTTAAGCTGGTTCAGGTTGTTGCGTGCCACTGCATACGGGCCGGTACCGACCGGTATGCGGGAGAAATCGGGCAGCGATTGCCACTCGCGCGGCAGGATCATTGCCGATACCTGGCCTAACAACAAAGGCAGCCAGCGGTCGGGCTCATGCAGATGCACATCCAGCGTCCACGCGGTCGGGGAGTCGATGCGCGCAATATTGGAGAACAGCGGCAGCGTCATGCTGCGGTGCAGCGAAGCGATGACGTCGTCCATCTCCAGTTCGCGTCCGTGATGGAAATGAATGCCAGGACGCAAATAAAACCGCCAGTGTAATGAGGAAATAGCCTGCCAATGGTGCGCAATATCGGCTTCCAGTTCCCCATTTGCCTCATTTACCCGGGTCAACGCGCTAAATATTTGCCGTGCAATGTGGGTTTCCGAGCGTCGTAGTGCCGTTCCGGGCAGTAAATTGTGCATCGGGCGGTAGTAAAGCACGCGTAAGATATGCCGCCCCTGACGGAAACTGCGGCCTAAATGCGACACCAGCATCTGGCGTACCGCCGCTTTATCGCCAACCAGTTGTACCAGCTGATCGATCCGGTCTTGCTCCAGCAGATCCTCCGCGCGTTGCTGCTGCAATGCCAGCCCGGTGTAGAGGAAGGTGAGCCTGGAGCGCTTGCCGCGCCCGACTTCCGCCTCCCAGGTGAGCCAGCCGCGCGCCTCCATCGTGTTCAATAAGGTACGCATATGGCGGCGGGAACAGCTCAGCAGTTCGGCCAGATTATTCAGCGTGGTTTCCTGCGATTTCCCTTCGCAGCACTGCCATAAGCGGATGAATTGTTGTTGCAGTCGACCTGAAGGCATAAAAGAGGAACTCCCGCTAAAAACTCAGCAATTTATTAATCCCTATATTAAGCCAATAATAGCTTTCGATGAAGCGAGGAGGTGTCTACCCGTCGTCTTTCAAGTTGCAGATACATTGGCTGCGCCTGCTCGTCCCGACCACATCGTGGTATGTGAATGGGGGCTAACAGGCTTGCGGTTTTCCAGCAACTCGAAATCCATAGGGTAGATGAGGAGGTCACTATGTATCAGTTCTACCAGCGTTATTTTTCTGCTACCAAAAATGTTTCCTGGCTGGCCCGTCAGGCAACCGCGCAGCGGCTTGAAGTGCTGAACGCTCTGATGCAATGGGAAGTTACGAACCCGACCTCTGAGCATTAATTCGCCTAATCATGTGTGACTGAGTATTTGCCAGCAGGTATCATCTGCTGGCTTTTTTTTATTCTTTCGTGTGCACAAAGGATTTCTGATGCTCTGGTTAATGACGATGGGACGACGTCTCAACGGTGTGTATGCCGCCTTTATGATGGTGGCGTTTATGATGGGGATTGCGGGAGCGCTGCAGGCGCCGACGTTGAGCCTGTATCTCAGCCGTGAGGTCGGCGTGCAGCCGTTCTGGGTTGGCCTGTTCTACACCGTCAACGCGGTCGCCGGGATCGTGGTTAGCCTTGCGCTGGCAAAGCGATCCGATAGCCGGGGAGACAGGCGTAAGCTCATCATGTTCTGCTGTCTGATGGCGGTAGGCAACGCGCTATTGTTCGCCTTCAATCGCCATTATCTGACGCTGATTACCTGCGGTGTGCTGCTGGCCTCGATTGCCAACGCCGCCATGCCGCAGCTGTTTGCGCTGGCGCGCGAATATGCCGACAGTTCGGCGCGTGAAGTGGTGATGTTCAGCTCGGTGATGCGTGCGCAGCTCTCGCTGGCGTGGGTCATTGGCCCGCCGCTGGCCTTTATGCTGGCGCTGAACTACGGCTTTACCACTATGTTCTCTATCGCCGCCGGCATTTTTGCCGTGAGCCTCGCCCTGATTGCCCTGACGTTGCCTTCGGTGGCGCGAGTCGAGCAACCCGCTGACGCGGAGCAGAATCCGGTCAGCGGCTGGAAAGATAGCAACGTCCGCATGCTGTTTATCGCCTCGACGTTGATGTGGACCTGCAACACCATGTATATCATCGATATGCCGCTGTGGATCAGCAGCGATCTCGGGCTACCTGATAGTCTGGCGGGGATCCTGATGGGCACCGCCGCCGGATTAGAAATTCCGGCAATGATCCTTGCGGGCTACTACGTGAAGCGCTTTGGCAAGCGGCGGATGATGGTCACGGCGGTCGCGGCGGGGGTTCTGTTCTATGTGGGGCTTATCTTTTTCCACAGCCACACGTCGCTGCTGGTATTGCAGCTATTCAACGCCGTGTTTATCGGTATCGTCGCCGGGATTGGTATGCTGTGGTTCCAGGATTTGATGCCGGGACGTGCAGGGGCGGCGACCACGCTGTTTACCAATAGTATTTCAACCGGAGTGATCCTTGCCGGTATTGTGCAAGGCGCGCTGGCGCAAAGCTTCGGCCACTTTTCGGTGTACTGGATGATCGCGGGGATATCGCTGGTGACGCTGGTAATGACCTGTCGGGTGAAGGACGTGTGAGATGATAATGCCGGATGCGCAGGGCATCCGGCATATGAGGGGTTAACGCATAAACGCCGGCTGTTTATTCTCATAAGCAGAAATGGAATCTTCGTGCTGCAGCGTCAGGCCGATGCTATCGAGGCCATTAATCATGCAGTGGCGGCGGAAGTCGTCGATTTTAAAGCTATAAGACTTATCGCCCGCTTTCACTATCTGCGCTTCCAGATCCACTTCAAATTTAATACCTGGGTTTGCCTTCACCAGGGCAAACAGTTCATCGACCTGCGCATCGCTCAACGTCACCGGCAGCAGCTGGTTGTTAAAGCTGTTGCCATAGAAGATGTCGGCAAAACTTGGGGCAATCACCACTTTAAAACCGTAGTCGGTCAGCGCCCACGGCGCGTGTTCCCGTGAGGAACCGCAGCCGAAGTTTTCACGTGCCAGCAGAATGGAAGCGCCTTTGTACTCAGGGAAGTTCAGCACGAATTCAGGGTTTGGCTGCTCGCCTTTATCGTCGAGGAAACGCCAATCGTTAAACAGGTGCGCACCAAAGCCGGTACGGGTGACTTTCTGCAAAAACTGTTTCGGGATAATCGCATCGGTATCGACGTTCGCGGCATCCAGAGGCACCACCAGTCCCGTATGTTGGGTAAATTTCTCTGCCATGATGGTTTCCTTATTTCATGCTACGAATATCGGCGAAATGACCGCTTACCGCGGCCGCTGCGGCCATTGCCGGGCTGACCAGGTGAGTACGGCCACCGCGGCCCTGACGGCCTTCAAAGTTACGGTTGCTGGTGGAAGCACAGCGTTCGCCCGGGTTCAGACGGTCGTTGTTCATCGCCAGACACATGGAGCAACCCGGCAGACGCCATTCAAAACCGGCTTCAATAAAGATCTTATCCAGACCTTCCGCTTCCGCCTGCGCTTTCACCGGACCGGAGCCTGGCACAACCAGCGCCTGTACGCCCGGAGCCACTTTGCGGCCTTTGGCGATTTCAGCCGCCGCACGTAAATCTTCAATGCGCGAGTTGGTGCAGGAACCAATAAACACTTTGTCGATAGCGACATCGGTCAGCGGAATACCCGGCTTGAGGCCCATATAGGCCAACGCTTTCTCGGCGCTGGCGCGCTCGACCGGATCGCTAAAGGAAGCGGGATCCGGAATATTGTCATTCACCGAAATCACCTGGCCCGGGTTGGTGCCCCAGGTCACCTGCGGCGCAATCTCTTCGGCTTGCAGGGTGACAACATTATCAAAGGTCGCACCGTCGTCGGTCTTCAGGGTTTTCCAGTAGTTCACCGCGTCGTCAAAATCTTTGCCTTTCGGCGCGTGCAGACGGCCTTCTACGTAGTTGAAGGTGGTTTCGTCAGGCGCCACCAGGCCCGCTTTTGCGCCTAATTCGATGGCCATGTTACACAGGGTCATACGGCCTTCCATGGTCAGGTCACGAATGGCCTGGCCGCAGAATTCCACCACATAGCCGGTACCGCCGGCGCTGCCGGTTTTACCGATAATCGCCAGCACGATATCTTTGGCGGTGATGCCCGGCGCTGCTTTGCCGTTAACTTCAATCTTCATGGTTTTCGCGCGACCCTGTTTCAGGGTCTGGGTCGCCAGCACGTGTTCTACTTCTGAGGTGCCGATACCGAACGCCAGCGCACCGAATGCGCCATGAGTGGCGGTATGGGAGTCGCCGCAAACAATGGTCATCCCCGGCAGAGTAACGCCCTGTTCCGGCCCCATCACGTGCACAATGCCCTGATAAGGGTGGTTCAGGTCATACAGTTCAACGCCGAACTCGTTACAGTTCTTAATCAACTCCTGCATCTGGATACGCGCCATCTCGCCGGAGGCGTTGATGTCTTTGGTCTGCGTGGAGACGTTGTGATCCATGGTGGCGAAGGTTTTGCCCGGCTGACGAACCGGACGCTTGTGCGCGCGCAGGCCGTCGAACGCCTGTGGTGAAGTCACTTCGTGCACCAGGTGGCGATCGATGTACAGCAGCGGCGTTTCGTTTGGCGCTTCAAACACCACGTGAGCATCAAACAATTTTTCGTATAAGGTCTTCGCCATGGTTACACCCCTTCGGCAACGTAGCGGGCAATGATGTCGCCCATTTCATCGGTACTGACAGCCGCGCCGCCGCGGGCTAAATCGCTGGTGCGCACGCCTTCTTCCAGCGCGCGGTTGATCGCGGCTTCAATCGCGGAAGCGGCGTCGTTGGCGTCCAGGCTATAGCGCAGTAACAGCGCCAATGACAGAATTTGCGCGATCGGGTTGGCAATATTTTTACCGGCGATATCCGGGGCGGAGCCACCGGCCGGTTCGTACAGACCGAAACCTTCTTCGTTCAGGCTGGCGGACGGCAGCATCCCCATGGAACCGGTGATCATCGCGCATTCGTCGGAGAGAATGTCGCCGAACAGGTTAGAACACAGCAGCACGTCAAACTGGGACGGGTCTTTAATCAGCTGCATAGTGGCGTTATCGATGTACATGTGTGCCAGCGCAACGTCCGGATACTCTTTGCTGATTTCACTGACGATCTCGCGCCACATAATAGAAGACTGCAGCACGTTGGATTTGTCGATAGAGGTCACTTTGTGACGACGTTTGCGCGCAGATTCAAAGGCAATGCGCGCAATACGCTCAATTTCGAAACGGTAATACACTTCGGTATCGAACGCTTTTTCGTGCTGACCGCTGCCTTCGCGGCCTTTCGGCTGGCCGAAGTAGATGCCGCCGGTCAGTTCGCGGACGCACAGAATGTCGAAGCCGTTAGCGGCGATATCGGCGCGCAGCGGGCAGAACTCTTCCAGCCCCTGATACAGCTTCGCTGGACGCAGGTTGCTGAACAACTTGAAATGCTTACGCAGCGGCAGCAGGGCACCGCGCTCTGGCTGCTGGGCTGGCGGCAGGTTTTCCCATTTTGGGCCACCTACTGAACCAAACAGAATCGCATCAGCCTGATCGCAGCCATCGACGGTTGTCTGAGGTAACGGCTCGCCGTGACGGTCGATGGCGATACCGCCGACATCATAGTGGCTGGTGGTAATACGCATATCAAAACGCTGGCGCACGGCTTCCAGTACTTTCAATGCCTGTGTCATGACTTCCGGGCCAATACCGTCACCTGGTAACACAGCAATATGATAATTCTTCGACATTACACGGTTTCCTTGTTGTTCTCGTTATTCTTAATTTTGCGTTGCAATTCTTTTTCGACTTCGGCGGCGCGCCAGATATTGTTCAGAACGTGGACCATCGCTTTTGCGGAAGACTCGACGATATCCGTCGCCAGGCCCACACCGTGGAAACGACGACCGTTGTAGGTCACGACGATATCGACCTGGCCCAGCGCATCTTTCCCCTGGCCTTTGGCATTCAGGTCATATTTGACCAGCTCAACGTCATAGCCGGTGATGCGGTTAATTGCCTGATAAATCGCGTCAACCGGGCCATTGCCGTTAGCGGCTTCGGCTTTGCTCTCTTCGCCGCAGGCCAGTTTGACGGAGGCGGTGGCGATATCGCTGGAGCCGGACTGCACGCTGAAGTAATCCAGACGGAAATGTTCGGGTTCTTCCTGCTGCTTGTTAATGAACGCCAGCGCTTCCAAATCGTAATCAAAGACCTGGCCTTTTTTGTCCGCCAACTTCAGGAAGGCGTCGTACAGGTGGTCCATGTTGTAGTCGGTGTCTTTGTAACCCATCTCTTCCATGCGGTGCTTCACGGCAGCGCGGCCGGAGCGAGAGGTCAAGTTCAGCTGAACCTGATTCAGACCGATGGATTCCGGGGTCATGATTTCGTAGTTTTCGCGGTTCTTCAGGACGCCATCCTGGTGGATGCCGGAAGAGTGAGCGAAGGCACCGGTGCCGACGATAGCTTTGTTGGCAGGAATCGGCATGTTGCAGATCTGGCTAACGGTCTGGCTGGTACGCCAGATTTCATTGTGGTTGATGGCGGTGTGCACTTTCATGATGTCTTTGCGCACTTTAATCGCCATGATGACTTCTTCTAAAGAACAGTTACCCGCGCGTTCACCGATGCCGTTCATGGCGCCTTCAACCTGGCGAGCGCCCGCATGAACTGCCGCCAGCGAGTTTCCGACCGCCATGCCTAAATCGTCGTGGGTGTGAACGGAGATAATTGCTTTGTCGATATTCGGTACACGCTCATACAGGCCGGTGATGATGTTGGAGAATTCAAATGGCAGGGTGTAGCCGACGGTATCGGGAATATTAATGGTGGTCGCACCGGCATTGATGGCGGCTTCAACCACACGAGACAACTGATCGATTGGCGTACGGCCCGCATCTTCACAAGAGAACTCAACATCGTCGGTGTAATTGCGCGCCCGTTTCACCATATAGACCGCGCGTTCAATCACTTCTTCCAGCGTGCTGCGCAGCTTGGTGGCGATATGCATTGGTGAGGTGGCGATAAAGGTATGAATGCGGAATGCTTCAGCGACCTTCAGCGACTCGGCGGCAACATCAATGTCCTGCTCGACGCAGCGCGCCAATGCACAAACGCGGCTGTTTTTAATATTGCGAGCGATAGTCTGTACAGACTCGAAATCGCCCGGAGAAGAGACCGGGAAGCCGACTTCCATTACGTCAACGCCCATACGTTCGAGGGCGAAGGCAATCTGCAGCTTCTCTTTCACGCTCAGGCTTGCCTGTAATGCCTGTTCACCATCACGTAAGGTCGTATCAAAAATAATGACTTGCTGGCTCATGGTTTAGGTCCTTGGTTTACTTGGGCGCCTTGCTACGAGCATAAAAAAACCCGCGCAGCGGCGCGGGTTTTCGTTTTACTGATGATGACTTAACGTAATACGTCGCACACCAGTCTACCGCGCACAGAAGAGGCGTTTAGTAGTAGTAGACCGTTGATGCGAGTGATACGAAACATTGTCATCATTCTCCAGATGAATTCGATATGCTATTAGTGGTACTGGATATGACTTCTGATGTCAACCCTGAATGAAGATGAGAAAGCATAATGAATGGGTAAACGAAACGGTTGGATTAGCTAATTGTGCTGATGAATGTCTCAGTTTATAGAGAATCATTTTTAGGCTAATTCATAGTTTTAATATTTTGTCGCATTTGAACATCTTTTATTGCATCCAAACATGAGTTTGTCATGTGCTGACGTTGTTTGTATCGTCATGATAGTCATGTGATTTATTTTTAATATATCGTATTTTGTATAGTTAAAAGCGAACTATCTGATACAAGAATGTTAATTATGGCTATTCTCCAATAAAACACTTTAATAAATCTAAATTTATCATTCCGATTTCGGTATGTTGTTTATTCGTCTGATCTATGGGTAAACTGCGTGCTATCAACTTGGTGATATAAATAAGAGCCGCTTTAACCTTCATAAGCTGTGCTTTTTGCATCTTTATATATTCCTATTTTTATTAAATTATCTTCTTTGGATTTCATATGCATGGTAAATCATATAGACACAATATATTTATGCTATTTTGCAAAGGGAGTTTTGTATGACATTGGGGTCTGATAGCGTAATTAGCGCACCAGAGCAAAAGCAGGCATCCGCTAATGAAGGGACGAAGCCGCAGCTCCGGATGGTCGATTTAAATTTGCTGACCGTATTTGATGCGGTGATGCAGGAACAAAATATAACGCGTGCGGCGCATGTGCTAGGGATGTCACAGCCTGCGGTGAGTAATGCTGTAGCTCGTCTTAAGGTCATGTTTAATGATGAGTTATTTGTGCGTTACGGACGCGGTATTCAGCCTACAGCCCGTGCATTCCAGCTGTTTGGCTCGGTTCGCCAGGCGCTGCAGTTAGTACAAAATGAACTTCCTGGCTCTGGTTTTGAACCGCTGAGCAGCGAGCGCGTGTTTAATCTTTGCGTATGCAGTCCGCTGGATAATTATTTAACGTCAATTGTTCTCAATAAAGTACATAACGTTGCGCCACATATTCATATGGTATTTAAATCAGCGTTAAACCAAAATACCGAACATCAGCTTCGCTACCAGGAAATTGAATTCGTTCTGGGTTATGAAGAGTTCCGCCGACCTGAGTTTGCTTGCGTGCCATTATTTAATGATGAAATGGTACTGGTCGCCAGTAAAAAACATCCACGCATTAATGGCCCGGTGTCAGAAGCCAGCGTTTATCAGGAAGAACATGCAGTCGTTTCTCTGGATCGCTATGCATCATTCAGCCAGCCGTGGTATGACACGGTGGATAAACAAAATCGTATTGCTTATCAGGGTATGGCGTTAATTAGCGTATTGAATGTTGTTTCTCAAACGCATCTGGTAGCCGTTGCTCCGCGCCGTCTGGCAGAAGAGTTCTCTGAACAGCTAGGCCTACAGATTCTACCGTTGCCAATGAAGCTAAATAGCCGTACCTGCTATCTTTCCTGGCATGAGGCCGCTGGCCGGGATAAAGGTCATCAGTGGATGGAAGAACTGCTGATTAATGCCTGTCGTCAGCAGTAAGACGGATAAATAAATAGGGTGCCACGGCATCCTATTTATTTGGCTAATTTTTAGTAATGCAAAATATTATTCTGTTGTTAAAGGTCGGCCTGACCGACGATAAAGTGAAAAATGCACGTTTTGCTGTAATGGTGCGTTTCACCCGAGTATCCACGCTATTCTTTGCTTATCGCTGAAGCAATCATCCATCATTTTTACTTTTCCCCTTATTTTTTCACTTATTAGTACCGGTTCTACTCTGGATGTGCGAATTGCCTGCCTTGTGGCGAGCGGTTATGTTAGGTCTTTATCGATAATGTAGCGTTGGCGGATGAGTTACGCGCCGTCGGCACATGGCCGCAGGAAAATGAGTTCCTCGACCATCAAGACGCAATACAAGCCTGGAGGCAAACCATGGAGATGTTGTCTGGAGCCGAGATGGTCGTCCGATCGTTAATCGATCAGGGCGTAAAGCAGGTATTTGGCTACCCGGGAGGCGCGGTCCTCGATATTTATGATGCACTTCATACGGTTGGTGGTATTGACCACGTGCTGGTGCGTCATGAGCAGGCGGCGGTGCATATGGCCGATGGCCTGGCGAGAGCGACGGGTGAAGTAGGGGTCGTACTGGTAACATCCGGCCCAGGCGCGACGAATGCCATTACCGGAATTGCGACGGCCTATATGGACTCTATTCCGTTGGTAGTGCTATCCGGACAGGTGGCAACTTCGCTGATTGGCTACGATGCGTTCCAGGAGTGCGACATGGTCGGGATTTCACGCCCGGTGGTGAAGCACAGTTTCCTGGTCAAGCAGACCGAAGATATCCCCGGCGTCCTGAAAAAGGCATTCTGGTTAGCGGCCAGCGGTCGTCCAGGCCCGGTGGTTGTCGACCTACCGAAAGATATTCTCAATGCGGCCAATAAAATGCCTTATGTCTGGCCGGATGCGGTCAGTATGCGCTCTTATAATCCAACCACCTCAGGGCATAAAGGGCAGATTAAGCGCGCGCTACAGACGCTTATCGCGGCGAAAAAACCGGTGGTGTACGTCGGCGGCGGCGTGGTGAATGCCGAATGCCATGAACAACTGCGCACGTTAATCGAAAAACTCAACTTACCGGTCGCTTCATCACTGATGGGGCTGGGCGGCTTTCCTGCCACCCATCGACAGGCGCTGGGTATGCTGGGCATGCATGGCACCTATGAAGCGAACATGACCATGCATCACTCTGATGTGATTTTTGCCGTCGGTGTTCGTTTTGATGACCGCACGACCAACAACCTGGCGAAGTACTGCCCGGATGCCACCGTGTTGCATATCGATATCGATCCTACTTCGATCTCTAAAACGGTACCGGCGGATATTCCAATAGTCGGCGATGCGGGGCGGGTTCTCGATCAAATGCTGGAGCTGCTGGATCAAGAGAGTGCCGCCCAGCCGCTCGATGATATCCGCGACTGGTGGCAGCAGATTGAACAGTGGCGCGCACGCCAGTGCCTGAAATATGACACCCAGAGCGGGCAGATTAAACCTCAGGCGGTGGTGGAAACGATCTGGAAGCTCACTCACGGCGATGCCTACGTGACCTCGGATGTCGGCCAGCATCAGATGTTTGCCGCGCTGTACTATCCGTTTGATAAGCCGCGTCGCTGGATAAACTCCGGTGGCCTTGGCACGATGGGCTTCGGCCTGCCTGCGGCGCTCGGCGTCAAAATGGCGCTGCCGGAAGCTACCGTGGTTTGCGTGACCGGCGACGGCAGTATTCAGATGAATATTCAGGAACTCTCTACTGCGTTGCAGTACGAGCTGCCGGTGCTGGTGCTGAATCTCAACAACGGCTATCTGGGGATGGTCAAGCAGTGGCAGGACATGATCTATTCTGGTCGCCACTCGCAGTCTTATATGCAATCACTGCCGGATTTTGTCCGTCTTGCGGAAGCCTACGGCCATGTGGGGATCCGTATCACAGAACCGTCGGAGCTTGAGATCAAGTTGGCGGAGGCGCTGGAACAGGTGCACAACAATCGCCTGGTGTTCGTTGACGTTTGCGTCGACGGGAGCGAGCACGTCTACCCTATGCAGATTCGCGGGGGATCGATGGACGAGATGTGGCTGAGTAAAACGGAGAGAACCTAATTATGCGCCGGATATTATCTGTATTGCTGGAAAACGAGTCCGGTGCGCTGTCGCGCGTGATTGGGCTTTTTTCACAACGTGGTTACAACATTGAAAGTCTGACGGTTGCGCCCACGGATGACCCCACGCTTTCACGCATGACCATCCAGACGGTTGGCGATGAAAAGACCATTGAGCAAATTGAAAAACAGCTGCACAAGCTGGTGGATGTACTGCGGGTCACTGAGCTTGGGCAGGGCGGGCACGTTGAGCGCGAAATTATGCTGGTGAAGGTTCAGGCCAGTGGTTATGGCCGTGACGAGGTGAAACGCAACACGGAGATCTTCCGTGGGCAGATAATCGACGTTACGCCATCGCTCTATACCGTGCAGTTGGTCGGTACCAGCGACAAGCTGGATGCATTCCTCGCTTCGCTGCGTGACGTCGCCAGAATTGTGGAAGTGGCACGCTCCGGGGTGGTGGGATTATCACGCGGCGACAAGATTATGCGTTAGCCTGGATCTCATCGCTTTATCGTAGCCCGGCAAGACGTCGGGCTTTTTTTTGCGAAATCAGCATGAAGTGCGAAGAAAAGCTATTGCCGATGAGATCATTCTGCGTTTAGATGTTACGGATTATACTTATAAAGCAAGGGGCAATTGTGAAACTGGATGAGATCGCCCGGCTTGCCGGTGTTTCCCGAACCACCGCCAGCTATGTGATTAACGGCAAAGCGAAACAGTATCGCGTGAGCGATAAGACTGTCGAAAAAGTGATGGCGGTGGTGCGTGAGCACAACTACCACCCTAACGCGGTTGCCGCCGGTCTGCGTGCAGGACGCACGCGTTCTATTGGTTTAGTGATTCCAGACCTGGAGAATACCAGCTATACCCGCATCGCCAACTATCTTGAGCGGCAGGCGCGCCAGCGTGGTTATCAGCTGCTGATCGCCTGTTCGGAAGACCAGCCGGATAACGAAATGCGCTGCATCGAGCATCTGCTGCAACGCCAGGTCGATGCCATTATCGTTTCTACCTCTCTGCCGCCGGAACATCCTTTCTACCAGCGCTGGGCCAACGACACGTTCCCAATCGTCGCGCTTGACCGTGCTCTCGATCGTGAACACTTCACCAGCGTGGTGGGTGCCGATCAGGACGATGCGGAAATGCTCGCCGCCGAGCTGCGCACCTTCCCGGCTGAAACCGTACTTTATCTTGGCGCGTTGCCGGAGTTGTCGGTGAGCTATCTGCGCGAACAGGGCTTCCGTACTGCCTGGAAAGACGATCCGCGCGAGGTTAATTTCCTCTACGCCAACAGCTACGAACGCGAAGCGTCGGCGGTGCTGTTTGAGAAGTGGCTGGAAACGCACCCGATGCCGCAGGCATTATTCACTACCTCGTTTGCGCTGTTGCAGGGGGTTATGGATGTGACGCTGCGTCGTGAAGGCAAGTTGCCGACCGACCTTGCTATTGCGACCTTCGGCGATCATGAGCTGCTCGATTTCTTACAGTGCCCGGTGCTGGCGGTTGCACAGCGCCACCGCGATGTTGCTGAACGCGTGCTGGAAATTGTGCTGGCGAGCCTCGATGAACCGCGTAAACCAAAGCCTGGATTAAGTCGTATTCGCCGTAATCTTTATCGTCGCGGGAGTTTGAGCCGTCGGTAATCATTTCGCGATGAAGGTGGCAATAGGCTGCCTTCATCGTGCAAAACATTATTCCAGTGTGGATATTCAGATAATTCCTTATTTTTTCTTAGCCTTCTATTTAATTCCCCTCTTTTTCGGTTTTCAGACGTTTATTATTGTGAACGCAAAGTAAAATTATATTATTTGTGTATTATTTTGTTACATTCTCCCGGCAGATCGCCGAAATAACAAACACTTCTTCGCTGACCTACCAGAATGGGGTCACTGTCGCATTTGAAATCCTCGCAAGGGCGCGCCACAAGGACTGTTAACGAACCGCAGAATGTCCTAAAATGCCGCTCGCGTCGCAAACTGACACTTTATAAATTCTTTTGATGATATTAAGTCGCGTTAACACGTTGTGAATCTGTCTGTATTTTTCTTGCGGGTATTCATGACGTTAATTTGCCTCGTCGGTTGGATAAATTTTAATCAGGGCTATTGTCGTCCGTAAATAACGCTATTTTGGACTCTGTTGGCATTCATGCTGGCTTGACAAGCTTTTCCTCTGCTCCGTAAACTCCTTAAAGTGGGAATTTGTGGGGCAAAGTGGTAATTAGGGGAGAGGCTGGCATGTTCCGAGGGGCAACGTTAGTCAATCTTGACAGCAAAGGGCGTCTAGCCGTCCCTGTCCGATATCGGGACATGCTGCTCGAGAGCGCTACCGGTCAAATGGTTTGTACCATTGACATCCATCACCCCTGCCTGCTGCTTTATCCTCTGCCCGAGTGGGAAATTATCGAGCAAAAGTTATCGCGTTTGTCGAGCATGAATCCCGTTGAGCGCCGCGTACAGCGGTTGCTGTTGGGACATGCCAGCGAATGTCAGATGGATAATGCCGGGCGATTATTGATTGCGCCGGTTTTACGGCAACATGCCGGGTTGACCAAAGAAGTGATGCTGGTCGGGCAGTTCAACAAATTTGAACTGTGGGATGAAACGGCCTGGTATCAACGGGTCAAGGAAGATATCGACGCTGAGCAATCTGCTTCAGGGGCGCTGTCGGAGCGATTGCAGGATTTGTCCTTATAAATATGATGGAAAATTTTAAACATACTTCTGTACTGCTGGATGAGGCCGTTAACGGCCTGAATATTCGTCCAGATGGTATCTATATTGATGGCACCTTTGGCCGCGGTGGTCACTCGCGTCTCATTCTCTCGCAGCTTGGCGAGCAGGGACGCCTTATCGCGATCGACCGCGATCCTGAAGCGATTGCGGTAGCAAAGACCATTGACGATCCGCGTTTTTCCATCGTGCATGGCCCTTTCTCTGCGCTGGCGGACTACGTCGCCGAGCGCGATCTTGTCGGCAAGATCGACGGTATTCTTCTCGATCTTGGCGTTTCCTCACCGCAGCTTGATGACGCCGAACGCGGCTTCTCCTTTATGCGCGACGGTCCGCTGGATATGCGTATGGACCCAACGCGCGGTCAGTCGGCGGCGGAATGGCTGCAAACGGCTGAAGAAGCAGATATCGCCTGGGTGATTAAAACCTTCGGCGAAGAGCGTTTTGGCAAACGTATTGCCCGCGCGATTGTTGATCGCAACCGTATTGAACCGATGACGCGGACCAAAGAGCTGGCGGAAGTGATCGCCGCCGCGATGCCGGTGAAAGACAAATTCAAACACCCCGCAACCCGTACCTTCCAGGCGGTGCGTATTTGGGTGAATAGTGAGCTGGAAGAGATAGAGCAGGCGCTAAAAAGCTCGCTTGGCGTGCTGGCCCCGGGTGGGCGGCTGTCAATCATCAGCTTCCATTCGCTGGAAGACCGCATTGTGAAACGCTTTATGCGCGAACAAAGTCGCGGTCCTCAGGTTCCGGCGGGGATCCCGATGACTGAAGAGCAACTCAGGAAACTGGGTGGCCGTCATTTACGAGCGCTAGGCAAGTTGATGCCGGGCGAAGAAGAAGTGGCTGAGAATCCACGTGCTCGTAGTTCAGTGCTGCGTATTGCAGAGAGGACGAACGCATGATCGGCAGAGTGACAGAAACCCTAAGCAAAATTACCGGGTCGTTAGGAAATGGCGAACGTCATGCCTTGCCTGGCGTTATTCGCGACGACCTTTTGCAGTACGGGAAGCTGCCACTCTGTCTGTTCATTTGCATTATTGTTACGGCGGTAACGGTGGTGACGACCGCTCACCATACTCGCCTGTTAACGGCCCAACGTGAACAGTTGGTGCTGGAGCGCGATGCGCTGGACATTGAATGGCGAAACCTGATCCTCGAAGAGAATGCTCTTGGCGATCATAGCCGTGTCGAACGTATCGCTACAGATAAGTTGCAGATGCAACATGTTGATCCGTCAAAAGAAAACATTGTTGTACAGAAATAAGGATTATTGCAACGCATGAAACCGGCGGCAAAAACGCTTAAACCGAAACGTCAGGAAGAACAGGCCAACTTTATCAGTTGGCGTTTTGCGTTGCTTTGCGGCTGTATTCTGATTGCATTGGGTTTCCTGCTGGGCCGTGTGGCCTGGCTACAGATCATCGCACCGGACATGCTGGTGCGTCAGGGTGACATGCGTTCTCTGCGCGTGCAGGAAGTCTCCACTTCTCGCGGGCTGATCACTGACCGTTCCGGTCGCCCCCTGGCGGTGAGCGTGCCGGTAAAAGCCATCTGGGCGGACCCAAAAGAGCTGCACGAAGCGGGTGGTGTGGTGCTGAACAACCGCTGGAAGGCGCTGGCGGATGCGCTCAATATGCCGCTCGATCAGCTGGCATCACGCATTAACACCAACCCACGGATGCGCTTCATCTATCTGGCTCGTCAGGTGAACCCTGATATGGCCGACTACATCAAAAAACTCAAGCTTCCAGGGATTTACCTGCGCGAAGAGTCTCGCCGTTATTATCCTTCTGGCGAAGTGACCGCTCACTTAATCGGTTTTACCAACGTCGACAGTCAGGGGATTGAAGGGGTTGAGAAAAGCTTCGACAAGTGGCTCACCGGCCAGCCGGGCGAACGTATTGTGCGTAAAGACCGCTATGGCCGGGTTATCGAGGATATCTCCTCGACCGATAGCCAGGCAGCGCACAACCTTGCGCTGAGCATCGACGAACGCCTGCAGGCACTGGTTTACCGCGAACTGAACAACGCCGTGGCGTTTAACAAAGCGGAATCCGGCAGTGCCGTGCTGGTTGACGTCAGCACCGGCGAAGTGCTGGCGATGGCCAACAGCCCGTCTTACAACCCGAATAACTTTACCGGCACGGCGAAAGACACCATGCGTAACCGGGCGATCACCGACGTGTTCGAGCCGGGTTCAACGGTAAAACCGATGGTCGTGATGACCGCGCTACAGCGCGGTGTGGTGCGTGAAAATACCGTACTGAACACCATCCCATATCGAATTAACGGTCACGAAATCAAAGACGTGGCACGTTACAGCGAATTGACCCTAACCGGGGTACTACAGAAGTCGAGTAACGTCGGTGTCTCCAAGCTGGCGTTAGCGATGCCCTCCTCAGCGTTAGTAGATACTTACTCACGTTTTGGACTGGGAAAAGCGACCAATTTGGGGTTGGTCGGGGAACGCAGTGGCTTATACCCTCAAAAACAACGGTGGTCTGACATAGAGAGGGCCACCTTCTCTTTCGGCTACGGGCTAATGGTAACGCCGTTACAGTTAGCGCGAGTCTATGCAACGATTGGCAGCTACGGCATCTACCGTCCTCTGTCGATTACCAAAGTTGACCCGCCGGTACCCGGCGAGCGCATCTTCCCGGAATCTATCGTTCGCACCGTCGTTCATATGATGGAAAGCGTGGCGCTGCCTGGCGGCGGCGGCGTGAAGGCGGCGATTAAAGGCTACCGTATCGCGATTAAAACCGGTACGGCGAAAAAGGTCGGTCCGGACGGGCGCTATATCAATAAATACATTGCTTACACCGCGGGCGTTGCGCCAGCCAGCCAGCCGCGTTTTGCGCTGGTGGTGGTCATCAACGACCCGCAGGCGGGTAAATACTACGGTGGCGCCGTTTCCGCGCCGGTCTTTGGGGCCATCATGGGCGGCGTACTGCGCACGATGAACATTGAACCGGATGCACTGGCAACGGGCGATAAAAGTGAATTTGTGACAAATCAAGGCGAGGGTTCAGGTGGCAGATCGTAATTTGCGCGACCTTCTTGCTCCGTGGGTGCCAAATGCGCCGGAGCGAGTACTGCGGGAGATGACGCTCGACAGCCGTGTGGCTGCATCGGGCGATCTGTTCGTAGCGGTAGTAGGTCATCAGGCGGACGGGCGTCGGTATATCCCGCAGGCAATTGCGCAGGGTGTCGCTGCGATTGTCGCCGAGGCAAAAGATGAAGCGACCGACGGTGAAATCCGCGAGATGCACGGCGTGCCGGTTATTTACCTCAGCCAGTTAAATGAACGCTTATCGGCGCTGGCCGGGCGTTTTTATGCTGAACCGTCCGATAGTCTGCGCCTGATTGGCGTGACCGGTACTAACGGCAAAACCACTACCACACAGCTGATTGCGCAGTGGTGCCAGCTGCTGGGCGAAACCAGCGCGGTGATGGGTACCGTCGGTAATGGTCTGCTGGACAAAGTGATTCCTACAGAAAATACCACCGGTTCGGCGGTTGACGTCCAGCACGTGCTGTCTGGTCTGGTGGCGCAAGGCGCGACCATGGCAGCGATGGAAGTTTCTTCCCATGGCCTGGTGCAGCATCGCGTGGCCGCGCTTAAGTTTGCCGCCTCCGTGTTCACCAATCTCAGCCGCGATCACCTTGATTATCATGGTGATATGGAACATTACGAAGCCGCAAAATGGTTGCTTTACTCCACTCACCATTGCGGTCAGGCGATTGTGAACGCCGATGATGAAGTGGGGCGTCGCTGGCTAGGTCGTCTGCCGGACGCCGTGGCTGTATCGATGGAAGACCATATCAATCCAAACTGTCACGGGCGATGGCTGAAAGCCGTCGAGGTGAATTATCACGACAGCGGCGCGACGATTCGCTTCGAGTCGAGCTGGGGCGAAGGCGAAATTGAAAGCCGCCTGATGGGCGCATTTAACGTCAGCAACCTGTTGCTGGCGCTAGCCACGCTGCTGGCGCTGGGCTATCCGCTGGCGGAGTTGCTGAAAACAGCAGCCCGCCTGCAGCCAGTTTGTGGGCGTATGGAAGTGTTCAGCGCACCGGGTAAACCAACGGTGGTGGTGGATTACGCTCATACCCCGGATGCGCTGGAAAAAGCGCTGCAGGCAGCGCGTCTGCACTGTGTCGGCAAGCTGTGGTGCGTCTTTGGCTGCGGCGGAGATCGCGATAAAGGTAAACGTCCGCTGATGGGCGCGATTGCCGAAGAGTTCTCCGACATTGTGGTCGTCACCGACGACAACCCGCGTACCGAAGAGCCGCGAGCCATTATTAACGACATTCTGGCTGGCATGGTTGACGCCGGGCACGTGAAGGTAATGGAAGGCCGCGCCGAAGCGGTCACTAACGCCATCATGCAGGCGAAAGACAACGATGTCGTGCTGCTGGCCGGTAAAGGTCATGAAGATTATCAAATTGTAGGCAACCGTCGTCTGGATTACTCAGACCGTATTACCGCAGCGCGTCTGCTGGGAGTGGTGGCATGATTGGCGTAACGCTTAGCCAGCTTTCCGGCGTACTGAACGGTGAGCTCCAGGGTGATGATTTGCTGATTGACGAAGTCACGACCGACACCCGAAAAATAACTCCGGGCTGCCTGTTTGTGGCGCTGAAAGGCGAACGTTTTGACGCGCATGATTTTGCGCAAACGGCGAAAGACGCTGGTGCCGGTGCGCTGCTGGTCAGCCGTAAACTGGCTATCGACCTGCCACAGCTAGTGGTGAATGATACCCGTCTGGCATTTGGCGAACTGGCGGCCTGGGTGCGTAAGCAAGTTCCTGCTCGCGTGGTGGCGCTCACCGGTTCATCCGGTAAAACGTCAGTCAAAGAGATGACCGCCGCCATTCTGGCGCAGTGCGGCAACACACTGTATACCGCGGGTAATCTAAATAATGACATCGGCGTGCCGATGACATTACTTCGCCTGACGCCAGAACATCAGTTTGCGGTCATTGAGTTAGGGGCAAACCACCAGGGTGAAATCGCCTGGACCGTTGGGCTGACCCGCCCGGAAGCCGCGCTGGTGAATAATTTAGCCGCCGCGCATCTGGAAGGGTTTGGTTCATTAGCAGGCGTGGCGAAGGCCAAAGGGGAAATCTTCTCCGGTCTGTCGGGCAGCGGTATTGCCATCCTCAATGCTGACAATAACGACTGGGAAAACTGGCAGCAGATTATTGGCGATCGCACCGTTTGGCGCTTTTCGCCGAATGCGTCTGACAGCGATTTTAGCGCGTCTGACATTCGGATTACCGCGCAAGGCACCGTATTCACGTTGAACACGCCAAATGGCAATGCAGAAGTTCTCCTGCCGCTGCCGGGCCGTCACAATATCGCCAATGCCCTAGCGGCAACTGCGCTGGCGACGGCGGTAGGTGCTGACTTAAATGCGGTGAAAGCCGGATTGTCACAGCTTAAAGCGGTACCGGGGCGTCTGTTCCCGGTTCATCTGTCGGAAACCCAGCTTCTGCTGGACGACTCCTACAACGCTAACGTCGGTTCAATGACCGCGGCGGTGCAGGTGCTGTCTGAGATGCCGGGCTACCGTGTGCTGGTTGTCGGCGATATGGCAGAACTGGGTGCGGAAAGCGAAGCTTGTCACGTCCAGGTTGGTGAGGCTGCGAAAACGGCGGGCATCGACAGCGTACTGAGCGTTGGTAATTTAAGTCAGGCTATCAGTGACGCCAGCGGGGCAGGGGAGCACTTTACCGATAAAGCATCGGCGATTGCTCGTCTTAATACGCTGATTAAAGAACATAAAACTATCACCATTCTGGTGAAAGGATCACGCAGTGCCGCCATGGAAGAGGTTGTACGCGCATTACAGGAGAACGGGACATGTTAGTATGGCTGGCCGAACATCTGGTCAAATATTATTCTGGCTTTAACGTCTTTTCCTACCTGACGTTTCGCGCCATCGTCAGCCTGCTGACCGCGCTGTTCATCTCTTTGTGGATGGGCCCGCGCATGATCGCCCGTCTGCAAAAAATGTCCTTTGGTCAGGTCGTGCGTAACGACGGCCCGGAATCCCACTTTAGCAAACGCGGCACCCCAACAATGGGCGGGATCATGATCCTCACCGCGATTGTTGTTTCCGTGCTGCTTTGGGCTTACCCATCTAACCCTTACGTCTGGTGCGTGCTGACGGTGCTTATCGGCTACGGCATTATCGGTTTCGTCGATGACTACCGCAAAGTGGTTCGCAAAGACACCAAAGGTCTGATTGCTCGCTGGAAATATTTCTGGATGTCGGTGATTGCGCTGGGCGTGGCCTTTGCGCTGTACCTTGCGGGTAAAGACACGCCGGCCACCGAGCTGGTGGTGCCATTCTTTAAAGACGTCATGCCGCAGCTGGGCCTGTTCTATATCCTGCTTGCCTATTTCGTTATCGTTGGTACTGGCAACGCGGTCAACCTGACCGATGGCTTAGATGGCCTGGCGATTATGCCGACCGTGTTCGTGGCGGCGGGCTTTGCGCTGGTGGCATGGGCGAGCGGGAACATGAATTTTGCTAGCTACCTGCATATCCCTTATCTGCGACACGCGGGTGAGCTGGTGATCGTCTGTACGGCAATCGTCGGTGCGGGTTTAGGCTTCCTGTGGTTCAACACCTATCCGGCGCAGGTCTTCATGGGTGATGTCGGCTCTCTGGCTCTGGGCGGCGCGCTGGGTATTATCGCCGTGCTGCTGCGTCAGGAGTTCCTGCTGGTCATCATGGGCGGTGTCTTCGTGGTTGAAACCCTGTCGGTGATTTTGCAGGTCGGCTCCTTCAAGCTGCGCGGACAGCGCATCTTCCGTATGGCACCGATTCATCACCACTATGAACTGAAAGGCTGGCCGGAACCGCGCGTCATTGTGCGCTTCTGGATTATTTCGCTGATGCTGGTGCTGATTGGCCTGGCAACGCTGAAGGTACGTTAATCATGGCAGATTATCTGGGTAAAAACGTCGTCATTATTGGTCTTGGATTGACCGGGCTTTCCTGCGTGGATTTCTTCCTTGCGCAGAACGTCACGCCGCGCGTGATGGACACCCGAGCGACGCCACCCGGTCTGGATAAACTGCCGGAAACGGTAGAGCGTTACGTTGGTAGCCTGAATGAAGACTGGCTGATGGCGGCTGACCTTATCGTCGCCAGCCCTGGTATCGCCCTGGCGCACCCGGCGCTTTCCCGCGCAGCGGATGCCGGCATTGAAATCGTTGGCGATATCGAATTGTTCTGCCGTGAAGCGCAGGCACCGATTGTGGCCATTACCGGCTCGAACGGTAAAAGCACCGTCACCACGCTGGTCGGGGAAATGGCGAAAGCGGCAGGCGTGAACGTTGGCGTGGGTGGCAACATAGGCCTGCCAGCATTAATGCTGTTGGACCCATCCCGCGAGCTGTATGTACTTGAGCTTTCCAGCTTCCAGCTGGAAACCACCTCCAGCCTGCATGCCGCAGCCGCTACGATCCTCAACGTGACTGAAGATCACATGGATCGCTACCCACTGGGCTTGCAGCAGTACCGGGCAGCGAAACTGCGCGTCTATGAGAATGCCAAAGTTTGCGTGGTCAATGCCGATGACGGTCTGACCATGCCGGTACGCGGCGCGGACGAACGCTGCGTCAGCTTTGGCGTTGACGTGGGCGACTATCACCTTAACCGCCAGCAGGGGGAAACCTGGCTGCGCGTGAAGGGTGAAAAGGTGCTGAACGTCAAAGAGATGCCGCTCACCGGACAACATAACTACAGCAACGCCCTTGCGGCGCTGGCGCTGGCGGATGCCGTTGGCCTGCCGCGCGCGACGAACCTGAAAGCGTTGACCACCTTTACCGGGCTGGCACACCGCTTCCAGATTGTGCTCGACCATAACGGCGTACGCTGGATTAACGACTCTAAGGCGACCAACGTCGGCAGTACCGAAGCGGCGTTAAACGGTTTGCACGTGGCAGGGACATTGCACCTGCTGCTGGGCGGCGACGGAAAATCAGCTGACTTCGCGCCGCTGCAGCGTTACCTGACCGGCGACAACATTCGACTGTACTGCTTTGGCCGTGATGGCGGAGAACTGGCCGCGCTGCGTCCGGAAATCGCGACGCAGACTGAAACCATGGAACAGGCGATGCGTCTGCTCGCACCGATGGTGAAAAACGGCGATATGGTTCTGCTGTCACCTGCCTGCGCCAGCCTCGATCAGTTTAAAAGCTTTGAACAACGCGGCGACGTGTTTGCTCGTCTGGCGAAGGAGTTAGGTTGATGCGTGTTTCGCTCCCGCGCCTGAGACTGCCTCAACTGAGGCTGCCGCGTTTGCCGGGCATGCGCATTTTCGCATGGCTGTTTGCTGCGCTGAAAGGCTGGGTGATGGGGTCCCGGGATAAAGATTCCGACAGCCTGATAATGTACGACCGCATGCTGTTGTGGCTGACGCTGGGCCTTGCGGCAATTGGTTTTATCATGGTCACTTCGGCGTCAATGCCGGTCGGACAGCGTCTGGCGAACGATCCTTTCCTGTTCGCCAAGCGTGATGGGCTGTATCTGCTGTTGGCGCTCGGGTTATCGCTGATTACCTTGCGTCTGCCGATGGCGTTCTGGCAGAGGCACAGTACCTTCATGCTGATTGCCTCCATTGCCATGCTATTGATTGTATTGGTTGTCGGTAGTTCAGTTAACGGGGCATCACGTTGGATTGCTTTCGGCCCGCTGCGTATTCAGCCGGCCGAGCTGACCAAGCTGTCGCTGTTTTGCTATATCGCCAACTATTTGGTGCGTAAAGCCGATGAAGTGCGCAACAACCTGCGCGGCTTCTTAAAACCGATGGGCGTGATTTTCGTACTGGCTATTTTACTGCTGGCGCAGCCTGACTTAGGTACCGTAGTGGTGTTGTTCGTCACTACGCTGGCGATGCTGTTCCTGGCGGGCGCTAAGCTGTGGCAATTCATCGCCATTATCGGCATGGGGATTTCAGCCGTGGTGCTGCTGATCCTTGCCGAGCCGTACCGTATTCGCCGCGTGACCTCCTTCTGGAACCCGTGGGAAGACCCATTCGGCAGCGGCTACCAGCTGACGCAGTCGCTGATGGCTTTCGGCCGCGGCGAGATGTGGGGGCAGGGCCTCGGCAACTCGGTACAGAAACTGGAGTATCTGCCGGAGGCACATACCGACTTCATCTTCGCTATCATCGGCGAGGAATTGGGTTATATCGGTGTGGTACTGGCCCTTTTAATGGTATTCTTCGTCGCTTTCCGCGCCATGTCCATCGGCCGTAAAGCGCTGGAGATCAACCAACGTTTTTCTGGCTTCCTGGCTTGCGCAATCGGCGTATGGTTCAGTTTCCAGGCGTTGGTCAACGTAGGGGCGGCGGCCGGTATGTTACCGACTAAAGGTCTGACCCTGCCGTTGATAAGCTACGGTGGCTCCAGTCTTCTGATTATGTCGACTGCGATTACGTTCTTATTACGTATTGATTATGAAACACGTCTGGAGAAAGCGCAGGCGTTTACCCGAGGTTCCCGATGAGCGGTCAAACAAAGCGGTTAATGGTGATGGCAGGCGGTACTGGTGGACATGTGTTCCCAGGACTGGCGGTTGCGCACCATTTAATGGATCAAGGCTGGCAGGTACGCTGGCTGGGAACCGCAGATCGTATGGAAGCTGACCTGGTGCCGAAACACGGCATCGAGATCGACTTCATTCATATTTCAGGGCTGCGTGGAAAAGGTCTGAAGGCGCTGCTGTTGGCACCCATGCGTATTTTTAACGCCTGGCGTCAGGCGCGCGCCATCATGAAGCGCTTTAAGCCAGATGTGGTGCTGGGGATGGGCGGTTATGTTTCCGGGCCGGGTGGCCTGGCGGCGTGGTCGCTGGGTATTCCGGTAGTGCTGCATGAGCAGAACGGTATTGCTGGCCTGACCAACAAATGGCTGGCGAAAATCGCCAGCAAAGTGATGCAGGCATTCCCTGGCGCATTTGCCGATGCGGAAGTTGTCGGTAATCCGGTACGCGTTGACGTACTGGCGCTGCCGCTGCCGGAACAACGTCTGATCGGCCGCGATGGTCCGATTCGTGTGCTGGTGGTGGGCGGTTCGCAGGGAGCACGTGTGTTAAACCAGACCGTGCCGCAGGTTGCGGCGCTGCTGGGCGATGCAGTCACTATCTGGCATCAGAGCGGTAAAGGCGGGCAGCAGACCGTTGAGCAAGCTTACGCCGATGCCGGCCAGCCGCAGCACAAAGTGACGGAATTTATTGATGACATGGCGGCGGCTTATGCATGGGCCGACGTGGTGGTGTGCCGCTCCGGCGCGCTGACGGTCAGTGAAATTGCCGCGGCAGGTTTGCCGGCGATTTTCGTACCGTTCCAGCATAAAGACCGACAGCAGTACTGGAATGCATTACCGCTGGAAAAAGCGGGCGCGGCAAAGATTTTTGAACAGCCTCAGTTTACCGCGCAAGCGGTCGCCGACACGTTGGCTGGCTGGGATCGCGCAACCTTATTAGAGATGGCCGAACGCGCTCGCGCAGCGGCTATCCCGGACGCTACCGAGAGGGTAGCAAAAGAAGTGAGCCTGGCGGCAAAGGCTTAATCATCGCGGCGCATTTGCGTCGCCCGAATTTGTAGAAGTGATGGCGTTTAGAGAATGAATACACAACAACTGGCGAAACTGCGTTCTATCGTGCCCGAGATGCGTCGCGTCCGGCACATTCACTTTGTTGGCATCGGCGGCGCCGGTATGGGCGGTATTGCTGAAGTATTGGCTAATGAAGGGTATCAGATTAGCGGTTCCGATCTCGCGCCGAACCCGGTGACGCAGCAGTTGGCTCAATTGGGCGCCACAATTTATTTCAACCATCGCCCGGAAAATGTTCGCGATGCGAGCGTGGTTGTGGTCTCAACGGCCATTTCTGCCGATAACCCAGAAATCGTTGCGGCACATGAAGCGCGTATTCCGGTGATTCGTCGTGCGGAGATGCTGGCGGAGCTGATGCGTTTTCGTCACGGTATCGCGATTGCCGGGACACACGGCAAAACCACCACCACGGCGATGGTATCCAGTATTTATGCTGAAGCCGGGCTGGACCCCACGTTTGTTAACGGCGGTCTGGTGAAGGCGGCGGGTGTGCATGCGCGTCTGGGCCACAGTCGTTATCTGATTGCGGAAGCCGATGAGAGCGATGCGTCGTTCCTGCATTTGCAGCCGATGGTGGCTATCGTCACCAATATCGAAGCTGACCATATGGACACCTACCAGGGCGACTTCGAAAATTTAAAGCAAACATTTATTAATTTCCTGCACAATTTGCCGTTTTATGGCCGTGCGGTGATGTGTGTTGACGATCCGGTGATTCGTGAGTTGCTGCCGCGCGTAGGCCGTCAGACAACCACCTACGGTTTTAGCGATGACGCCGATGTACGCGTCGAAGACTACCAGCAGATTGGCCCACAGGGGCACTTCACGCTGGTGCGCCAGGATAAAGAAAATCTACGCGTAACGCTGAATGCGCCGGGCCGTCACAACGCCCTGAATGCGGCGGCGGCGGTAGCGGTAGCGACCGAGGAAGGCATTGAAGACGACGCGATTCTGCGCGCGCTGGAAAGTTTCCAGGGCACCGGTCGCCGCTTTGATTTCCTGGGTGAATTCCCGCTGGCTGATGTTAACGGTAAAGACGGCTCCGCAATGCTGGTGGACGACTACGGTCATCACCCAACGGAAGTGGATGCGACAATCAAAGCTGCACGCGCGGGCTGGCCAGATAAAAAACTGGTGATGGTATTCCAGCCGCACCGCTATACCCGTACACGCGATCTGTATGATGATTTTGCCCACGTGCTGACGCAGGTGGATGCGCTACTAATGCTGGATGTTTATCCGGCAGGGGAAGCACCAATCCCTGGCGCGGACAGCCGTTCGCTGTGCCGTACCATTCGCGGGCGTGGCAAAGTTGACCCGATTTTAATTTCCGATCCGGCCCAGGTTCCGGAAATGCTGGCATCGGTACTGACGGGTAATGATCTGGTCTTGATTCAGGGCGCGGGAAATATCGGTAAAATCGCGCGTAACTTAGCTGAAATCAAACTCAAGCCGCAAACTCAGGAGGAACCGCGCCATGGCTGATAAAATCGCGGTTCTTTTGGGGGGAACCTCAGCCGAACGTGAAGTCTCGCTCAACTCCGGGGCTGCGGTGCTGGCAGGTCTGCGTGAAGCAGGCGTTGACGCACATGCGGTAGACCCGAAAGAGACCGATGTTACCCAACTGAAAAATATGGGTTTTAAGAAAGCGTTTATTGCGCTGCATGGTCGCGGCGGGGAAGATGGTACGCTGCAAGGGCTTCTCGAGCTGATTTCGTTGCCTTATACCGGCAGCGGCGTGATGGCATCGGCCATCTCCATGGATAAACTGCGCAGCAAGTTGCTGTGGCAGGGTGCGGGATTACCGGTTGCGCCGTGGGTGGCGATAACGCGTGAAATGTTTGCTGATGGCCTGTCTGACGAGGTTTTAGCGCAGGTCGCGGAGCTGGGTTTACCGCTTATCGTGAAGCCAAGCCGTGAAGGCTCCAGCGTCGGCATGTCGAAAGTCACTGAGAGTGACCAACTTGCCGCAGCGTTAACGCAGGCGTTTCAACATGATGACGAAGTTCTGGTGGAAAAATGGCTGAGTGGGCCGGAATTTACCGTAGCCGTGCTCGGTGAAGAAATTTTACCCTCAGTTCGCATCCAACCTGCTGGAACCTTCTATGATTATGAGGCGAAGTATCTCTCTGATGAGACAAAATATTTCTGCCCTGGTTGTGAGGAACCAAGCCAGGAAGCTGCAATGCAGTCTCTGGTACTGAAAGCCTGGAAAGTATTAGGCTGCCGTGGCTGGGGGCGCATTGACGTTATGCAGGACAACGACGGGCAATATTATCTGCTGGAGGCAAACACCTCTCCAGGGATGACCAGTCATAGTCTGGTGCCGATGGCGGCGCGACAGGCGGGAATGAGCTTCTCGCAGCTGGTAGTACGAATTCTGGACCTGGCGGGGTGATATGTCGCAGGCTGCGCTGAATACGCGGAACCGTGAAGAAGAGGAGTATGCCTCTTCACGGCGCAATAATGGAACACAGCTAGTAGGTATTTTCTTCCTGCTGGCCGTGTTGTGTACCGTGTTTGTTAGCGGCTGGGTAGTGCTGGGCTGGATGGAAGATGCGCAACGTTTGCCTATCTCTAAACTGGTGGTAACGGGCGATCGTCATTACACGCGTAACGATGATATCCGTCAGTCCATTCTGGCACTGGGATCGCCGGGAACCTTTATGACTCAGGACGTGAACATCGTTCAGAGCCAGATTGAACGTCTGCCGTGGATTAAACAGGCAAGCGTAAGAAAGCAGTGGCCGGACGAATTGAAGATTCATCTGGTTGAATATGTGCCCATTGCGCGTTGGAATGATCAGCACATGGTGGACGCAGAAGGCACGGCCTTTAGCGTACCGGCGGATCGCGCCAACAAGCAAAATTTACCTATGCTCTATGGCCCTGAAGGTAGCGCAAGCGAAGTTTTACAGGGTTATCACGACATGGGGGCGGTGCTCGCGAAAGGGAAATTCTCGTTGAAGGTTGCGGCGATGACCGCGCGCCGTTCATGGCAGTTGACGCTTGATAACGGTATCAAGCTGAATCTGGGACGGGGCGATACGATGAAGCGGCTGGCGCGTTTTATGGAACTGTATCCAGTTCTGTTGCAGCAGGCGCAAACAGAGGGTAATCGGATTAGCTATGTTGATTTGCGTTATGACTCAGGGGCGGCAGTAGGCTGGGAACCTGCACCTGCGGCGGACACCAATCAACAACAGAATCAGGCACAGGCAGAATAACAATGATCAAGGCGACGGACAGAAAACTGGTAGTTGGACTGGAGATTGGCACTGCAAAAGTAGCCGCTTTAGTAGGGGAAGTTCTGCCCGACGGAGTGATTAATATCATTGGGGTCGGCAGTTGCCCATCCCGAGGGATGGACAAAGGCGGTGTGAACGACCTTGAGTCGGTAGTGAAATGCGTACAGCGCGCTATCGACCAGGCCGAACTAATGGCGGATTGCCAGATCTCTTCTGTGTATCTGGCGCTTTCCGGTAAGCACATTAGCTGTCAAAATGAGATAGGAATGGTGCCTATCTCAGAAGAAGAGGTCACGCTGGAAGATGTTGAGAACGTGGTGCACACGGCGAAGTCAGTTCGCGTTCGTGATGAGCATCGTGTTTTGCACGTCATTCCGCAGGAATACGCCATTGATTACCAGGAAGGGATCAAAAACCCGGTAGGCTTGTCCGGCGTGCGCATGCAGGCCAAGGTACATTTGATTACCTGCCACAACGATATGGCAAAAAACATTGTCAAAGCGGTTGAACGTTGTGGTATGAAGGTTGATCAGCTGATTTTCGCCGGGCTGGCGTCCAGTTATTCTGTATTGACGGAAGACGAACGTGAGCTGGGTGTCTGCGTCGTGGATATCGGTGGCGGTACAATGGATATCGCGGTATACACCGGCGGCGCGCTGCGTCACACCAAAGTGATCCCTTATGCAGGGAACGTGGTGACCAGCGATATCGCTTACGCCTTCGGTACGCCGCCAAGCGACGCCGAAGCGATTAAAGTGCGCCACGGCTGCGCATTAGGCTCTATTGTGGGCAAAGATGAGAGCGTTGAAGTGCCAAGCGTGGGTGGACGTCCACCGCGTAGCCTGCAGCGCCAGACATTGGCTGAGGTTATTGAGCCGCGTTATACCGAGCTTTTGAACCTCGTCAATGAAGAGATTTTACAGTTACAAGAGCAACTGCGTCAGCAAGGGGTGAAACACCACCTGGCGGCGGGGATTGTATTGACCGGCGGCGCGGCGCAAATTGAAGGGTTAGCTGCCTGCGCACAGCGCGTGTTCCATACGCAGGTTCGTATCGGTGCACCGCTGAACATTACTGGTCTGACGGACTATGCCCAGGAGCCGTATTATTCAACGGCGGTGGGCCTGCTGCACTACGGGAAAGAGTCCCACTTAAGTGGTGAAGCAGAAGTAGAAAAGCGCGTAACCGCATCGGTTGGATCGTGGATCAAACGACTGAATAGCTGGTTACGGAAAGAGTTTTAATTTTTAAAGAGACCGGGGCAGGTTAGCGGTCTCAGGCGACAGGCACAAAACGGAGAGAAACTATGTTTGAACCTATGGAACTGACCAACGACGCGGTGATTAAAGTCATCGGCGTCGGTGGCGGCGGCGGTAATGCCGTTGAACACATGGTGCGCGAACGCATTGAAGGTGTTGAGTTTTTTGCAGTTAACACCGATGCGCAGGCACTGCGTAAAACGGCCGTTGGCCAGACTATCCAGATTGGTAACGGTATTACCAAAGGTCTGGGTGCTGGAGCTAACCCGGAAGTAGGCCGCAACGCGGCTGACGAAGACCGTGAAGCGCTGCGCGCGGCACTGGAAGGTGCAGATATGGTCTTCATCGCAGCAGGCATGGGTGGTGGTACCGGTACCGGTGCGGCGCCAGTGGTTGCTGAAGTAGCTAAAGATTTAGGTATTCTGACCGTTGCTGTCGTGACTAAGCCTTTCAACTTTGAAGGCAAAAAGCGTATGGCGTTTGCGGAGCAGGGTATCACCGAGCTGTCCAAACACGTGGATTCCCTGATCACCATTCCTAACGACAAGCTGCTGAAAGTGCTGGGTCGTGGTATTTCTCTGCTCGACGCGTTTGGCGCGGCGAACGACGTGCTGAAAGGCGCGGTGCAGGGTATCGCCGAACTGATCACCCGTCCTGGCCTGATGAACGTCGACTTTGCGGACGTACGTACCGTGATGTCCGAAATGGGCTATGCGATGATGGGCTCCGGCATTGCGAGCGGTGAAGACCGTGCAGAAGAAGCAGCTGAAATGGCTATCTCTTCTCCGCTGCTGGAAGATATCGACCTGTCCGGCGCTCGCGGCGTTCTGGTCAACATTACCGCTGGCTTCGACCTGCGTCTGGATGAGTTCGAAACCGTCGGCAACACCATCCGTGCATTTGCATCGGATAACGCGACCGTGGTTATCGGTACTTCCCTTGACCCGGATATGAACGACGAACTGCGCGTGACCGTTGTTGCGACCGGTATTGGCATGGACAAACGTCCAGAGATTACCCTTGTCGCTAACAAACAGGCGCAACAACCGGTGCTGGATCGCTATCAGCAGCACGGTATGGCACCGTTGACGCAAGAGCAGAAACCGGCCGCTAAAGTGGTAAACGACAATACGGCGCAGACCACCAAAGAACCGGATTACCTGGATATCCCTGCGTTCCTGCGTAAGCAAGCTGATTAAGAATTAGCTGGAATTAGGGAATCTGCGCTCTTTGTGCTAAACTGGCCCACCGAATGTATAGTACACTTCGGTTGGATAGTTAATTTGGCGAGATTATACGATGATCAAACAAAGGACACTTAAACGTATCGTTCAGGCGACTGGCGTCGGTTTACATACCGGCAAAAAAGTCACACTGACGCTACGCCCTGCGCCGGCAAATACCGGGGTCATCTATCGTCGCACCGACTTGAATCCACCGGTAGATTTTCCGGCCGATGCCAAATCTGTGCGTGATACAATGCTCTGTACTTGTCTGGTCAACGAGCATGACGTGCGGATTTCGACCGTAGAGCACCTTAATGCCGCGCTGGCGGGTCTGGGTATCGACAACATCGTTATTGAAGTTGATGCACCGGAAATCCCGATCATGGACGGTAGTGCTGCGCCATTCGTTTATCTGCTGATGGATGCTGGCATTGATGAACTGAACTGCGCGAAGAAATTCGTCCGGATTAAAGACACCGTTCGTGTTGAAGATGGCGATAAATGGGCTGAATTCAAACCGTACAATGGTTTTTCGTTGGACTTTACCATCGACTTTAACCATCCGGCGATTGATGCAAGCACCCAGCGTTATGCGATGAACTTCTCCGCAGACGCATTTATGCGCCAGATCAGCCGTGCACGTACTTTCGGTTTCATGCGTGATATCGAATATCTGCAGTCCCGCGGCCTGTGCCTGGGCGGCAGCTTCGATTGTGCCATCGTTGTTGACGATTATCGCGTACTGAACGAAGACGGCCTGCGTTTTGAAGATGAATTCGTTCGTCACAAAATGCTGGATGCTATCGGTGACTTGTTCATGTGTGGTCACAACATTATTGGTGCATTTACCGCGTTTAAATCCGGTCATGCGCTGAATAACAAACTTCTGCAGGCGGTCCTGGCAAAACAGGAAGCCTGGGAATATGTGACCTTCGAAGACGACGCAGAACTGCCGCTGGCGTTCAAAGCACCGACAATGGTTCTGGCGTAAGCCTGACCATTACGTAAATTCGACTGGCAACCTGGCACTCTCTCCGGTCAGGGAACCAGTCGTTTTTTCTTTTTGCCCTCATCCTTTTTCCTATTCTGCCATCGGTGTCTCTGCAAAGATCACACTCCTGCGCAACCGCTGATTTCTTGAACCATTTTTCGCTGATGATTTCGTCATTACTGCTGCTGTAGTGCTGCATTAATGGTAATATCTGGGCGCTAAAATAGAATAATGACAGTAAAACCGAAGGTGGAACATTACGTGAGTGGAATGCTGACGCGCTGGCGACAGTTTGGTAGACGCTACTTCTGGCCGCATCTCCTGTTGGGGATGGTTGCTGCTGGATTTGGCCTGCCTGCACTTGCGAATAATACCGAGACCGCCTCGCCTGCCCGTACAACGACCAGCAACCATAGCCCGTCGCAGAAAATCGACTTTACGCAATTGGCACGGCTGGAAAACAATCGCCGTCCCTCTTTCAACGTCGATTACTGGCATCAACATGCTATCCGTACGGTTATTCGTCACCTCTCTTTTGCCATGGTGCCTACCGCGCTGCCGGTTGCGGAAACCGCATCGCCGCTGCAGGCGCAGCATCTGGCGTTACTTGATTCGCTAAATGCGTTACTTAACGTAGAGAGCCAGCCGTCGCTTGTCATTGCACAGGCGGCGGTGTTGCCCGCTTTACCTCCTTTAGTTTTTAATATTCCTTCCTGGATAAGCCAGGCGCATGGGATCCGCGCCGGGCCGCAGCGCCTCGTCTGAAAATAACCGTTTTTATTCTTTTATTTTTCTGACTCCGAAATGTCGGGGCGTTTGAGATTTTATTATGTTAATCAAATTATTGACCAAAGTTTTTGGCAGTCGTAACGACCGTACTCTGCGTCGTATGCGCAAAGCTGTCACCATCATCAACTCGATGGAACCGGAGATGGAAAAACTCTCCGATGACGAGCTAAAAGCCAAAACCAACGAATTCCGCGCGCGCATTGAAAAAGGCGAAAGCGTAGAAAGCCTGATTCCAGAAGCATTCGCCGTAGTGCGTGAAGCGAGTAAGCGTGTGTTTGGCATGCGTCACTTCGACGTGCAGTTACTGGGCGGTATGGTTCTGAACGACCGCTGCATCGCCGAAATGCGTACTGGTGAAGGTAAAACTCTGACCGCAACGCTGCCGGCTTACCTGAATGCGCTGTCCGGTAAGGGCGTACACGTCGTTACCGTCAACGACTATCTGGCGCAACGTGACGCCGAAAACAACCGCCCGCTGTTCGAATTCCTTGGCATGACCGTCGGCATCAACATGTCTGGCCTTCCGGCTCCTGCTAAGCGTGAAGCCTACAACGCGGATATTACCTACGGTACCAACAACGAATACGGCTTTGACTACCTGCGCGACAACATGGCGTTTAGCCCTGAAGAGCGCGTTCAGCGTAAACTGCACTATGCGTTGGTGGATGAGGTCGACTCCATCCTCATCGATGAAGCACGTACTCCGCTGATCATTTCCGGCCCGGCTGAAGACAGCTCGGAAATGTATAAAAAAGTGAACAAAATCATCCCACACCTGGTGCGTCAGGAAAAAGAAGATTCCGACACCTTCCAGGGTGAAGGTCACTTCTCCGTAGATGAAAAAGCACGCCAGGTAAACATCACCGAACGTGGTCTGGTGCTGGTGGAAGAACTGCTGGTGCAGGAAGGCATCATGGAAGAGGGCGAGTCTCTGTACTCCCCTGCGAACATTATGCTGATGCACCACGTGACGGCCGCACTGCGCGCGCACGTGCTGTTCACCCGCGACGTTGACTACATCGTTAAAGATGGCGAAGTGATTATCGTCGATGAGCACACCGGTCGTACCATGCAGGGGCGTCGCTGGTCTGACGGTCTGCACCAGGCGGTTGAAGCCAAAGAAGGCGTGGATATTCAGAACGAAAACCAGACGCTGGCATCGATAACCTTCCAGAACTACTTCCGTCTGTACGAAAAACTGGCGGGGATGACCGGTACTGCTGATACCGAAGCATTCGAATTTAGCTCTATCTACAAACTGGATACCGTCGTTGTTCCAACCAACCGCCCAATGATCCGTAAAGATATGCCGGATCTGGTCTACATGACCGAAGCGGAAAAAATTCAGGCGATCATCGAAGATATCAGAGAACGTACCGCCAACGGCCAGCCGGTTCTGGTGGGGACAATCTCTATCGAGAAATCGGAAGTCGTTTCGAATGAACTTGTTAAAGCGGGTATCAAGCATAACGTGCTGAACGCCAAGTTCCACGCCAGCGAAGCGGATATCGTTGCGCAAGCGGGCTACCCAGCCGCAGTTACCATCGCCACCAACATGGCGGGTCGTGGTACCGATATTATGCTCGGTGGCAGCTGGCAGGCAGAAGTGGCCCAGCTTGAAGAACCTACGCCGGAGCAGATCGCGCAGATCAAAGCTGACTGGCAGGTGCGCCATGATGCTGTGCTGGCAGCAGGTGGCCTGCACATCATTGGTACCGAGCGTCACGAATCTCGTCGTATCGATAACCAGCTGCGCGGCCGTTCCGGTCGTCAGGGTGATGCGGGTTCTTCCCGTTTCTACCTGTCCATGGAAGATGCCCTGATGCGTATCTTTGCCTCTGACCGTGTGTCCGGCATGATGCGTAAACTGGGTATGAAACCAGGTGAAGCTATCGAACACCCATGGGTGACAAAGGCAATTGCTAACGCCCAGCGTAAAGTAGAAAGCCGTAACTTCGATATTCGTAAGCAGCTGTTGGAATATGATGATGTTGCTAATGACCAGCGTCGCGCTATCTATACTCAGCGCAACGAACTGCTCGATGTATCCGACGTTAGCGAAACCATCAATAGCATCCGTGAAGATGTGTTTAAAGCCACTATCGATGCGCATATTCCTCCGCAGTCGCTGGAAGAAATGTGGGATATCCCTGGCCTGCAGGAACGTCTGAAAAACGATTTCGATCTGGAACTGCCAATCTCCGAATGGCTGGATAAAGAGCCGGAGCTGCATGAAGAGACGCTGCGTGAGCGTATTCTGGAAAGCGCGATTGAAGTCTACAAGCGCAAAGAAGAAGTGGTCGGCACCGAGATGATGCGTCACTTCGAAAAAGGCGTGATGTTGCAGACTCTGGACTCCCTGTGGAAAGAGCACCTGGCGGCGATGGATTACCTGCGTCAGGGTATCCACCTGCGTGGCTATGCGCAGAAAGATCCTAAGCAGGAGTACAAACGTGAGTCCTTCGCGATGTTTGCCTCAATGCTGGAATCGCTGAAATATGAAGTGATCAGCACCCTGAGCAAGGTTCAGGTTCGTATGCCGGAAGAAGTGGAAGAGATGGAACAGCAGCGCCGTCAGGAAGCTGAGCGTCTGGCGCAGATGCAGCAGTTGAGCCATCAGAGCGACGACGCCGTCGCCGCACAAGACCTGGCTGCACAAACTGGCGAACGCAAAGTGGGACGTAACGATCCATGCCCATGCGGTTCCGGTAAAAAATTCAAACAGTGTCATGGCCGCCTGAGCTAAGGACAAATAAGAAGACAAAAGGCGCAGATTACTGCGCCTTTTTTATGGGTGAAACAATATGAAAAAACTGCAAATTTCCGTCGGCATCATTCGCAACGCGGCTGGTGAAATCTATATCACCCAGCGCGCTGCCGACGCACACATGGCGAACAAGTGGGAGTTTCCCGGCGGTAAGATTGAAGCGGATGAATCGGCTGAACAAGCGGTGATTCGTGAACTGCAGGAAGAGGTGGGGATTGCCGTTAGGTCATTGCAGCAGTTTGATAAGCTGGAATATCAATTCCCCGATCGCCATATCACTCTGTGGTTCTGGCTGGTTGACGGTTGGGAAGGTGAGCCGTGGGGTAAAGAAGGGCAGCCGGGGCGTTGGATTGCGCAACAGGATTTAGTGGCCGATGAGTTTCCACCGGCCAATGCGCCGATTATCGAAAAGCTAATTGCCGGTTAATGTCACACCGATAAAAACATAAAGCCGACGCCGGGAAGATCTCGGCGTCGGCTTTTTCAACCAAGCGACCGGCTATTGCTGTTCTTCGCTCCAGCCATCGCTGTCGGAGAGATCGCCGCTGCTTGGGATCCGTTTCTCTTCAGCCGCCCATTCGCCGAGGTCAATCAGCTGGCAGCGTTTGGAACAAAATGGGCGATATGGACTTTGCTCGTTCCAGATAACCGGTTTGTTGCAGGTTGGACAATTTACCGTCATTACGTCAGACATCATCGCTCCTTAGCAGCATGCCAGTTCAAAATCGAGACGCTCAGGTACGCTACCGTGCTCGCTATCCAGAGGCATAAAGCGGATGGCAAAGCGGCTCTTGTGACCAGAGATTTGCGGATACAGTTGCGATACCAGTTCCAGCTTCAAACGCAACAGATCGGCATCATCGCCGTTGTCCTGATAGAAACCGTTCAGGCTGGTTTGCTTACGGAACTGTGCGGAATTACGCACCAGATCGAGAATTAGTGCCAGAGCCTGATTAAGCGGCTCAAGGCTTGCCAGCCAGGATTCCACCAACGTATCGCGCTGGCTCTGCTTGGCGTGCAGCCACATATGCAGGGTCGGTAAATCGAAGCTGCAGCATCCACCTGGAATGCTAAGACGCTGGCGCACCAGCGCAATCAGGCGGTCTTCACGCAAGAATTGCCCGATACGTGGCGCAGCCATCAGGATACTGCTGCTGTTTTTTAACTGTTGGCGCAATGCGTCAATGCGGCTCAGATCGACGCCAGGAACTTCGCTCCATGCGTTGAGTTTTCGCTGCTGGCGTTCCAGCTCTTTGAGGAGTTCAGTGCGGATATCCCCCCGCTCGAACACATCCAGTAACTCCCCAACGTTACGAAAAAAATGCAGTGCGCTGGCGTGATCCCTGATAGGTAAATTGGCATTCATTTGCTCTGTCAGAAATTCAATACGCAGCCAGGTACGCATTTTTTCGTTCAAGGGATGCTCAAAAAGGATGTGGGTGTGCATTACGATTTTTCCTGTGATACAGCCTGCGCAGCGAGCTGAAGATAGCGAGCGTGCAGGCGAGCGACATCCGATGCAATTGCATCTGGTGTGCCGTTGTTATTAATGATGTCATCAGCCACTGCCAGACGCTCTTCACGCGTGACCTGGGCTGCAAGAATATTTTCCGCATGCTCTCGCGACACCTGGTCGCGTTGCATGGTTCGATGAAGCTGGGTTTCGCGCGTGACATCGACAACCAGTACGCGATCGGCCCGGTGATAGAGCTTATTTTCTACCAGCAATGGTACAACCCAGAGCACATAGGGCGAGGTGGCCTGCTGGAACTGGCGCTGTGTTTCTTGCTGAATTAGAGGATGCAGGAGGGCGTTTAACCAGGTTTTGTCATCAGGGTGAGCAAAAATATGCTCACGTAAAATCCGGCGATTAAGAGCGCCTTCCGAAGTCAGCATGTGGGAGCCAAAATATTCTGCTATTGCGGCAAGCGCTGGCGTACCCGGTTCGACGACCTGGCGGGCGAGAATATCGGCATCAATAACGTTAATTCCCAGGCGAAAAAATGCATCTGCGACCGTGCTCTTACCGCTGCCGATGCCGCCCGTTAACGCTACTGTGTAAGTCATACCGCTTTGCCTTGAGTTTTTAGTATGAAAATCATTCGGTTAAGAATCTATCAACCTGCAACGAGGGTGTTGATGTTGCACGGCACTATTCGCCAGGTAAATTTATGGGATTGTAGCTTAAAAAAAGTGAAATTCGCAGTCTTGCGAAGCCCTGATTAGTGCGTATGATTGCATTACTGGAGTTGTGCTCTCAATTTAATTGCCATTAACCCCAGGAATCCGCACATGCGTATCGAAGAAGATCTGAAGTTAGGTTTCAAAGACGTTCTTATCCGCCCTAAACGCTCTACTCTTAAAAGCCGTTCCGACGTTGAACTGGAACGCGACTTCACCTTTAAACATTCTGGACAACGTTGGTCAGGCGTACCGATTATCGCTGCGAACATGGATTCCGTGGGCACCTTCCAGATGGCAAAAGTGCTTTCCTCTTTTGGTATTCTGACCGCTGTTCACAAACACTACTCCGTTGACGAGTGGAAAACCTTCGTGCAGACCGAGTCTGCGGATGTGTTAAAGCATGTCATGGTTTCTACCGGCACCTCCGATGCTGATTTTGAGAAAACGCAGCAGATCCTCAAACTGAACCCAGCGCTGACTTTTATCTGTATCGATGTGGCGAATGGTTACTCCGAGCATTTCGTCCAGTTCGTGGCTAAAGCGCGCGAAGCGTGGCCAACTAAAACCATCTGTGCGGGTAACGTTGTGACCGGCGAGATGTGTGAAGAGCTGATTCTCTCCGGTGCCGATATCGTTAAAGTCGGTATTGGTCCTGGTTCTGTTTGTACCACCCGTGTGAAAACCGGCGTCGGCTATCCTCAGCTTTCTGCCGTTATCGAGTGTGCTGATGCGGCGCACGGCCTGGGCGGTCAGATTGTCAGCGATGGCGGCTGCACCATGCCGGGCGACGTGGCAAAAGCGTTCGGCGGCGGTGCAGATTTCGTCATGCTGGGCGGTATGCTGGCAGGCCACGATGAGAGCGGCGGTAAGCTGGTTGAAGAGAACGGTGAGAAATTTATGCTGTTCTACGGTATGAGTTCCGAATCAGCGATGAACCGTCACGTTGGCGGCGTTGCACAGTATCGTGCTGCGGAAGGTAAAACCGTTAAGCTGCCACTGCGTGGACCGGTGGAATACACGGCACGCGACATCCTTGGCGGTCTGCGTTCAGCGTGTACCTATGTTGGGGCATCGCGTCTGAAAGAGTTGACCAAGCGCACGACCTTTATCCGGGTACAGGAACAAGAGAACCGCGTGTTCAACAGCCTGTAATCTTTAGGATTTACGCTGGCGTAAACGCGCCAGCGTTATCCCATCCCGCTGATGGCGTCTCCCAGATGAAAAATGGGCAGATACATCGCCACGACTAACGTACCAATAATTAATCCCGTCACAATCAGCAATGCGGGCTCCAGCAGCGACGTCATGTTCTCCGCTAGGTTTTGTGCGTTTTCATCATGGTGGCGCGCCAGATTCTCCAGCATTTCATCCAGTGCTCCTGATGCCTCACCGGTTCTCACTAGCTGTAAACAGAGCGGCGTAAACACCTGACTTTTCTCCATGGCTTGCCAAATAGCATTGCCCTGAGCGATATCCTGGTGAAGCTGACTGATAATCTTGCGCCACCACGGGCAGGTGAGCGTCTCTTCAACCGTTTCCAGTCCCTGTAAAAAAGCGATGCCTGCTCGCTGGGTCAGTGCCAGCACGGTAAAAATCTGGGTAAGTTTTTGCCCACGAGCCAGTTTTCCCATTATTGGTAGCGCCAGCAGTATTTGCTGGCGTACTCGCTGCCAGGGCGGATGGTTTTTTAATACCGCACTTAAGATAACGGGAAGCAGCGGTAGCGTGAGCAGCACCATGAACCACTGTTCGACGAAGGCCGCCATTGCCATCACGGCTAGGGTCAGCGCGGGTAGTGGAGTGTTAAAGGTTCGATATATCGCAGTGAATTCCGGCAGGACAAATCCTGTCATGGCCATCACCACCAGCATGGCAAGAGACAGAATAATGATTGGATAGCGCAGCGCTTTCTTAACCTTTGCGGCTAGCAGTAGCTGTGCTTTTTGCTGGCGGACGAGCTCAAGACAACACTGCTCAAGCTTGCCGGTAATTTCGCCGGTGCGAATCATTGCAAGATACAGCGGTGGAAAGGCCTGCGGCCATTGTTGCAACCCTTCCGACAGTGATACTCCCTGCGCCAGCCGATTGGCTAGCACCATCAGTAAGGCTCGCCACTGGACAATCGGATGCTGCTGAGCCAGAAGCGTCAGGCTGTCTGACAGCGTAAGACCGGCCTGTAGCAACGTTGCTAGCTGGCTGATGACCATACAGCTATGCTGCGTTCGCCACAGTGAGCTATTGACGCTACGACGCTTTAGCGCCACCACGGTAATTCGCTGTTGTTGCAGTTCTATAAGCACTGCTGGGCGATGGCTGGCCCAGATTGCGCCGTTTAGTTTCTCTCCGTTGGCATTCAGCCCTTGCCAGTGCCAGAGATGTTCACGCATCCTGGGGTATCCCGAGGACGCGAAGTAGTTCTTCCTGGGTCGTAAGCCCTTGCTCGACAGCAAGACAACCACTTTCAAATAAAGTGCTCATTCCTTCTTGTCTGGCGTGGAGCATCATTTCGCTCGGGTTGGCGCCGTGAGCAATTGATTGGCGCAGCGCTGGCGTCAGCGGAAGAACCTCAAACAGGGCGAGTCGCCCCTGGTAGCCATGGTAACAGTGCTTGCATCCCGCTGCCGTCCAGTGCGGAAGCGGGCGTGGCCACAGCGAAAGCGGCAGAGGATGGTTGCCATGAGCCTCGGTACGGCAGTGGGGGCAGAGTTTACGCACCAGCCGCTGGGCCACCACCATCAGCAGCGCAGAGGAGACCATCCAGCGGGCAACGCCCATTTGCTCGAGGCGCACCAGCGTTTCTACCGTGGAGTTGGTGTGCAGGGTCGAGAGCACCAGATGCCCCGTTTGCGCCGCTTTAATGGCAATCTCGGCAGTTTCGCTATCGCGGATTTCGCCCACCATCACAATGTCCGGGTCTTGTCGTAATAAAGAACGCAATACGCTCTGAAAGGTCAGCCCTGCTCTGAGGCTCACCTGGGTTTGATTAAGACCATCAAGCGGGATCTCGACGGGGTCTTCAACGCTGCAAATATTCACATCGCTGCTATTGCGGCTTTGCAGTGCGCTGTAAAGCGTGACCGTTTTGCCACTGCCCGTCGGTCCCGTGACCAGTATCAGCCCCTGCGGGTGATTGAGTGCCGACCGGAACTGCGTGAGTGCTTCCGCAGACATCCCCAGGCACTGGAGATCCAGCGCCTGCTCGACTTTATGCAGCAGACGCAGGACCACTTTCTCACCATAGCGGCAGGGGAGTGTGGCGATTCGAAAGGAGAGGGGTGTATCGTTCACTTCCACCGTAAATTGCCCGTCCTGTGGCAGGCGGCGTTCGGCAATATCCAGACTCCCCAGCACCTTTAATCTGGCAATAAGCGGATTCATCAGCAGTAGTGAAACGGTAGACAGCGTGTGTAACACGCCGTCTACCCGCAGTCGGATGCGCAGGCTGTGTTCCGTGGGCTCAAAGTGGATGTCGGATGCACGTTGTAACAGAGCTTGCTTAAATAGCTGGTTTAGCAAGTCCACCGGATTATGGCTGTCTTCATGGATGATTGGCTGGCTAGCGCTGGTGATGGTTTGCAGATATTTATCCATTCTATTTTGATCCCAGCACTCAATATCTACCCGTTTTTGTGTGGTAAAGCGCAGTGAATCCATGAGTTCACCCGGCGGTGAGCCGACCACGGCGATGTTCAGTTCATCCGCGCCGTTAGACAACAGTACCGCATGGTGTCGCTGGCAAAGCGTGAGCAATTGTTCGTTCTTCATTGACGGCTCCTTGTTCTATTCAGCGTCAAAACGGAAAACATCTTCACAGGCCTGCTGTAAGGCACTGTCGTTTTGAATACCGCAGGTACGCTGCCAGCCGGTTATACCGTTCGCGTTATCCCAGCCGGGCACCAAAGTGACGGTTAACCCATTCAGGCTCTCCTGGCCGGTTAGCACCACGGTACCTTTGGTAATGCTCATGCCTGAAACATAGCGGGTGGTGCTCGGCGATGGGATGCCGTTGCTGCTGGCGTTGCAGTTATCAATACCGCCGCGATCGAGTGCGCATAGCTCAATGGCGGTGCGGTAGGGGACGAAAGTTTGCAACATATCGGTCAACGCCGCTTTGCGCAGGTAGTTCTGATAAGCCGGAATGCCGATGGCGCTGAGAATAGCGATAATGCCGATGACAACCATCAATTCGATGAGGGTGAAGCCTTTTTGTTTATCCATGATCTGCTCCTTGCTGAGTCTGACGCCACTGTGTCAGAGGTCAGAAAGAACGGCGAGGGGCAAAAATGGTTTCAGGAATCGGCATTCCGGAATGAGTCATCCCGTTGCAGCGGTACATAACGAACGGGAAGCAGGTACGAAAAAAATGCCCTCCAGAGGGAGGGCATGAGAGGAGATTTCGATTTAGCGGAAACGCATCGAGAGGTCGAGAGCGCGAACATGTTTGGTGAGCGCCCCGACGGAGATAAAGTCGACGCCGGTTTCGGCGAACTCGCGCAGAGTGTCGATGGTGACGTTACCGGAGACTTCCAGCTGTGCCTGACCGCGGGTTATTTTCACCGCTTCACGCATCTGCTCGGTGTCGAAGTTGTCGAGCATGATGATATCCGCGCCAGCTTTCAGTGCTTCTTCCAGCTCTTTCAGACTCTCGACTTCCACTTCCACCGGCACATCTGGATGCAGCCAGAAGGCTTTTTCCACCGCCTGACGCACGGAGCCAGAGGCAATAATGTGGTTTTCTTTAATCAGGAAAGCGTCAGAAAGCCCCAGGCGGTGGTTTGCGCCGCCGCCGCACAGCACGGCATATTTCAGCGCGGTGCGTAGGCCTGGTAGCGTTTTACGGGTGTCCAGCAACTGGGTATGCGTGCCTTCCAGCAGATTGACATATTTGCGCACTTCGCTGGCAACGCCGGAGAGGGTTTGCACAAAATTCAATGCGGTACGTTCACCGGTTAACAGCACGCGGGATGGGCCGAGAATTTCAAACAGCGGCTGGTCAGCGGTAACAGCATCGCCGTCAGCGACGTGCCAGGTGAGGGTGACATCATCACCGGCCAGTTGAATAAAGACTTCTTCAACCCAACGTTTACCGCAAAACACGCCATCTTCGCGGGTGATTACCACCGCATGCGAGTGGCTGTTTTCTGGCAAGAGTTGTGCGGTAATATCGTTATGAGCATCAACTTCGCCGCCGAGATCTTCTCGCAGCGCTTGGGCGACAGCGTTGGGGATATCGAGGTTGATACGTTCTAGCAGCGCGTCACGTCGATGGTCTGGGTTATAGCGGCGAGGCGGCATGATTAAGCTCCAAAATGGTAACGATGCGAAAGATTGAAACATGCTACTCTGAACCGACTAGCATAACCACTCATAAGGAGATCCCTAATGCCGTTTGACCGGCGATCTTTTAGGCGGTCTCAGCCGTGGTTATGTTCGTTTACCTCTGCCGCGTACCTATGTATGTGCCTGAGGATCATCTCCTTTTCTGACGTGATGAAACTGAAATGACTTTGAGTATAGATAAGGGCTGGCTGGTGGGCGTTCGGCAGGTGCCGTCACCTCATTATGATTGCCGCCCGGAGAATGAAACCCCTTCACTGCTGGTTGTGCATAATATTAGTCTGCCGCCGGGTCAGTTTGGCGGTCCGTGGATAGACGCGCTGTTTACCGGTACGCTCGATCCTGATGCCGACCCTTTCTTTGCTGAGATTGTCCATCTGCGTGTTTCCGCCCACTGCTTGATTCGCCGCGATGGTGAGATAGTTCAGTACGTGCCTTTTGATAAACGCGCCTGGCATGCGGGCGTGTCGAGCTATCAAGGGCGTGAGCGCTGCAATGATTTCTCCATTGGTATTGAGCTGGAAGGCACCGATACGCTGGCCTATACCGATGCGCAGTATCAGCAACTGGCGGCACTAAGCCAGCTGTTAATGAGCGAATACCCGGCGATTGCTGATAACATGACCGGTCACTGTGATATCGCGCCCGTGCGCAAAACCGATCCCGGCCCGGCTTTTGACTGGGCCCGTTTTCGTGCGCTGGTCACCCCCTCGTCAAATAAGGAGATGACATGACGTTGTTTACCACGCTTCTGGTGCTGTTTGCTGAACGCCTGTTTAAACTCGGCGAGCACTGGCAGCTTGACCATCGGCTGGAGGCGCTGTTTCGGCGCGTGAAGCACTACTCGCTTGCCGGTACGCTGGTGATGACCATTGTCGCGATGGCGGTAGTGGGCATTATTCAGCGGGCGTTGAGCGGCGTATTGTTTAACGTGCCGTCGCTGATTTTCTGGATTCTGCTGGGGCTGCTGTGCATCGGTGCAGGTCGTGTTCGTCTGCATTATCACGCCTATCTGAAAGCGGCCTCACGTAACGATGTCCATGCACGTGAAGCCATGGCCGGTGAGTTGACGATGATCCACGGCGTACCCGCAGGCTGCGACGAGCGTGAGTTTTTGCGTGAACTGCAAAATGCGCTGCTGTGGATCAACTACCGCTTTTACCTCGCGCCGCTGTTCTGGTTTGTGGTTGGCGGTTCGTGGGGGCCGGTGGCGCTGATGGGGTACGCTTTCCTGCGCGCCTGGCAGTCCTGGCTTGCTCGCTACCAAACGCCGCATCACCGTTTACAGTCGGGTATTGATGCCATTTTACATATTGTGGACTGGGTGCCGGTACGTCTGGTCGGCGTGGTGTATGCGCTGGTTGGTCACGGCGAGAAGGCGCTTCCGGCGTGGTTTGCCTCGCTGGGCGACCGTCATACTTCGCAGTATCAGGTGTTGACGACGTTGGCGCAGTATTCGCTGGTACGTGAACCGCACGTTGATAAAGTCGAGACGCCAAAAGCCGCAGTTTCGATGGCGAAGAAGACGTCCTATGCGGTGGTGGTAGTCATGGCTCTGCTGACCATTTACGGGACGCTGGTGTAGTTTTTCGGCCCGGCGTGCAGTGCCACCGGGCCAGTTATTTACAGTGTATCCGCCGGTGGTATGCCGAAGTCCGGCATGCCATCTTCCTGCCAGTGCACTGTTTTCAGACGTGTATGACGATTCGGATCATACAGCGGGTCGCCCTCAATCTCCGTATAGTTTCTCGCGTGATATACCAGCACGTCATCGCCGTCCGGTGTTTGCGTAAAACTGTTGTGCCCAGGCCCATACTGGCGGTTTTCATAGCTGGTGGTGAATACCGGCGTTGGGGATTTATGCCAGTTTGCCGGTGTGGTCATATCGGCGTCTTTATCTATCCACAGCAGCCCCATGCAGTAGTTTTCATCGGTCGCGCTGGCGGAATAGCTGATGAATAAGCGGTTGCCGTGTGTGACGACGGCGGGCCCTTCATTCACCAGGAAACCCCGGCATTCCCAATCAAACTCCGGTTTACTCAGCATCACCGGCTCGCCTTTAATCGTCCACGGATTCTCAAGCTCGGCCAGATAGATGTTGGAGTTACCGGCAATATCAGGGGATTTCTGCGCCCACAGATACCACTGTTTTCCCTGATGATGGAAGGTAGTGGCGTCAAGACAGAAGGTATCAAACGGCGTCTTTACCTGGCCCTTTTCGACCCATTTCCCGGTTAACGGATCGGCATCGCAGCACTCCAGCGCAAACATACGGTGCTGGAACATCCCCAGTTCATCCAGCGCCTGCGTATGGGCGGCGGCAAAGTAGATATACCATTTGCCGTCGAGGTGGTGCAGTTCCGGTGCCCAGATTAGATTCCCCATCGGGCCGCTATCCGGTTTACGCCAGACGACAACGGGCTCTGCGCTACGCAGGCCGTCGATGTCGGCGGCGCGGCGGATCTCCAGCCGGTCGTATTCCGGTACGGAGGCGATAAAGTAGTACTCTCCCTGGTGGCGCAGAATAAACGGGTCGGCGCGCTGTTCAATAAAGGGGTTGGGCCAATTCTTCATCAGGCTTTCCTTACGTGTTCAGTCGATTGCAGCTCTTGCTGGTATTCATTCAGCTCGCGATAGTTAGCGCGGCGTTTTTCGAGGTCTTCCTGAATCTGTTTCATCAATGTACGGTCAACTTTCAGTAGACGCACCACGCCAGCGGTGATCAGGTAGCCCACGCCAGGGATGATAGTGAACAGCAGCACGATACCGTTGATGGTGGTTTCGCTTTGCGCTTTGGCACCCGCATCGTAGCCGTACCAGGAGAGCAGGAAGCCGACCATCGCCCCGGCGACAGCGAGGCCCACTTTCAGGAAGAACAGGTTACCGGAGAAGCTGATCCCGGTGATGCGTTTACCGGTTTTCCACTCGCCATAATCGTCGACGTCGGCCATCAAAGACCAGTGCAGCGGCGATGGGATCTGATGCAGCACGTTCAGCAGGAAGTAGAGCACCACAATCAGCGTCGTTGCGTGTGGGTCGAAGAAGTAGAATGCCACCGAGAAAATGGCCAGCGCGATGTTGGTCCAGAAGAAGACCTGCAGCTTACACCAGCGGTCGGTCAGAACTTTCGCCAGCATACTGCCAATCATCATGCCGATAACACCAAGGCTGATAAAGAGGGTCGCGAAGTGGGTGCTTTCGCCCATCACCCAGGTTACGTAGTACATGGTGGCGGCCATACGGATAAAGCCAGGACAGACGTTGCACAGGGTCAGCAACAGGATGCGTACCCACTGGTCGTTTTTCCAGACGTCTTTTAAATCCTGCTTGAGTTCATCGTTGGTCTGCACCGCCGGGCGCACGCGTTCACGTACGGTGGCGAAGCAGAACAGGAACATACACATACCGATAAACGCCAGCACGGTCATCGCCATCTGATAGCCTTTGGCTTTATCTTCACCGCCGAACCAGTCGGCCATCGGCAGCAGGGTCAGTGACAGCAACAGAGTGGCGATCCCCACCAGTACGAAGCGATAGGACTGGCAGGCGACGCGCTCTTTCGGATCGTTAGTGATGACGCTACCGAGAGAGCAATAGGGAATATTGATCGCGGTATAGGTGATGGATAGCAAGAAATAGGTCACGAAAGCATAGATAACTTTGCTGCTATAGCTCCATTCTGGCGTGGTAAACATCAGCACGCTGAACAGGGCGTAGGGGAAAGCTATCCACAATAGCCATGGACGAAAACGACCATACTTACTGCGGGTACGGTCCGCCATGGCCCCCATAATTGGATCGGTAACGGCATCAATAACGCGGATAGATAACAACAGCACGCCAACCAGTGCTGGCGCTAAACCAAAAATATCGGTGTAAAAATAGTTAACGAACAGCATGATAGCGCCGAAGATTATGTTGCATCCAGCATCACCCATGCCATAGCCAATCTTCTCTTTTACTGACAGTTTGCTTGCGTTCATCGCCAGATCTCTCTTGTGTGATATGGAGAGGATTATTGGCTGTGAAATGGAAAAATGCGTAGCAGGATAACGTTGTTGATATGGATAAAATTGCTGCTGTCGGTAAAGTGTGAAGCAGATAACAGGCATGGTAGCGGTTTAAATCCGCTACCATCTGTGGGCGGGATTAACGCAGTTCGGCAGCGGGCACCAGCACGCGCGTTTTACCGTAGATAATCGTGAGGATCATTGGCACGCTAAAGGCGACGATAATGGCGAACACCTCATAGATAGCTTTTGATTCCGGGCCGCTGAACAGCCCCAGTTCGAAGACGTTCAGCACCGGCAGGAAGCTGTAGGTTTTGACCTCCAGCAGCCCGGTAATCGCGCCACCCAGTGCGGCACCAATACAGCCGAAGATAAACAGCATCCGGTATTTAAGGTTAACGCCATACAGAGCGGGCTCGGTGATACCAAAGAAGGCAGAGATCGACGCTGAAATTGCCAGCTGTTTATCCTTGAGGTTACGGGCGATAAAGATGGCGCCAAAGGCGGCACCGAACTGCCCCATGACTGCGGACATAAACATCGCCATCACCGTGTCGTAACCGTTCACCTGCATATTAATTAAGGCAATTGGGATAATGCCCCAATGAACGCCAAAGACGACGAACAGCTGACCAATCCCCGCCAGTAATGCGCCGGAGAGCATTGGGCTCAGGTTATACAGCCAGGTGTAGCCATTCGCTATACCGATGCCCACGTAGTCGGCAATCGGGCCTATCACGGTGAACACCACAAACCCGCTGATAATCAGCGACAGGCACGGCACGAAGACCAGCGCGGCAATTTCCGGCACCCACTTTTTACACCAGCGCTCGACGTAGCTCAGGAACCACACCGCAAAGATAGCCGGGATTACCGCGCCACCATAAATTTTCAGTGGGAAAGCAAGATTGAAGATCTCAACGTGGTCTGGAGTGGCGGCATCGGTCAGCGGGAAGATCATCGCGGCGGTCAGCGTCAGCGCGGTGAAGCGGCTGGTTTTGAATCGGTCGGCGGCGGTGACGGCGATAAATAGCGGCAGCATGACAAACACGCCGCTGGAAAGGGCGTTAAACACCACAAACAGCCACGATTTGGTTGAGATAAGTTCCAGTGTTTGCAGTAGGACGACCAGCCCTTTGACCACCCCGACACCTGCCAGCACGCCAATATACGGTGTGAAAATGGCGGACAGCGTTGCCAGCAGACGGTTAAAGAGTGAAGCATCCTGCGCCTGTATTTCGGCGGTCTCCTGCGCTGCGGGTAGCAGCTCGCTCAGTGCGGCAAAGATTTTTTCGACCTTTGGGCCGATAACTATCTGAAACTGGCTGCCGTTGTTCACCAGTTTTACCACCTCAGAAATCTCGTACAGCCCCTTTTCATCAATCCGCGTATCGTCTTTTAAATTCAGGCGTAATCGCGTCGCGCAGTGATTTGCGTGGTCGATATTCTCCTTGCCACCCACGGCGGCGAGGGTTTTTTGTGCAACGGCTAAGTATTGAGTCGCCATAACGAGGCACCTTTATTAGTAGGTAGGGTACAGGCAGTGGATCAGGCGTAATCGCCGGGTTTTGTTTTACTTTTTACTGCGACGCCAAAGTCGGTGAAAATCCGCTGCGGCAGGTTGTTTCCCTTCGCTTCGGCGATATGGTGCGCGAGGATCTGGAAGGGGATCACCATCAGCAGCGGCAGTACGGTTTCTGGTGTTTTCACGTTCAGCGCCAGGGTGTGCGGGTCGTTGCTGGCTTCCGGCGTGACGGTATAGACGTATTGGGTGTGACGCTGTTCATACTGGCGCAGCAGCGTCAGTCGTTCGCGAGCCACGCTTGGCACGTCGAGGAAGAACAGACGATGCTGCGGGTTAATTTCAAAGTACGGGCCATGCATAAAGACTTCCATCTCGATGCCCTGCGAAGGCACGCGCACCGTCTCGGTAAATTTGGTTGCCATCTCCATACATACGCCGATAGCCGGGCCGTAGCCGATGCTGGTGAAGCGCGGGGAGGCAGTCAGTTCGGCCTGCCAGCGGCTGAAGAAGGTTTCAGTGCTGTCGATGATTGAGCCAATGGCGTTAACGGCTTCGCGAAGAACAGTGAGTTCCTGCTGCTCACGCGCGTCATCAATGGCGTTCACCGCGCGGGCGTGACGCAAACCCATCAACATCAAGGTCAGAATGGTCGCCACGTAGCCTTTGGTCACGTAGCCCACTCGTTCCTCGCCGATATCCAGCAAAACGAAGTGGTCAGCGGTTTTGGCCAGCTCGCTCTGTGGCTTGCTGGTTAGGCCCACGGTTTGCAGCTGGAAGCGCTTTTTCAGCGTCTCCAGCGCGTGCAGCGTAGAGGTACTCTCTCCGCTCTGGGAGACTGCAATCACCGTTTTGATCGCCGGATTATGCTTTTCAAAATGCTGATAGTGGAAAGGCTCGGCAAGGGTCAGGCGCACCGCGGAAAGGCTCTCGATATAGTATTTCGCGCTGACGGCGGCGTTGGCGCTTGAGCCTGTCGCCAGGAGCAGCCATTCGCTGTCGTCGTCGATAGCCGGCACATTTTGCGGGTAGTTATCCAGAATCCGGGCAAGGGTCGCCTGCTCTTCGTGGATATAGGTCATCATCGTGGGTTTCATTGCGGCCTCTCATGGCTGAAAAGCTGAAAACGTTTTCAGTAAAATATTATGAGAGAAAATGGATCGTCAATTTTATGATCTATGATCTGTGATTAAGGTCTGAATATTTAGTGTGCAGCTGGCCGCTCGGCCAGCCGGGAGGTTATGCCGATTCGCCAGCGATCAGCAGCGGTGTGATAGGGGAGCTGTCAGGCAGCATGTCCTGCAGGATAGTCATCATCTGTCGGATAACATGTTGACCAATCTCGTTATTTTTATGGTCAACGGTGGTTATCCGTGGAATGAAATACTCGCTGCCGGGGAAGTACTCGCAGCTGGCGACAGCGATATCATCAGGCACCGATAGACCGTTATCTTTCAGCGCACGGATAGCTCCCATCGCTACGCGGTCGTTAATCGCCAGGATGGCCTGGGGCAGGGCTCGCCCGGATTTCAGCAGCTTTACCGCCGCTTCATAGCCGTGTTCCGGATAGAAGTTAGTCTCGAAGATGGCGGCCGTTTGCTCATCAATTCCGGCATCTTTTAGCGTTTGCCGAAACGTATTGACGCGTTGGCCGGTCATGTAGACGTGCGCAGATCCTCCGACAAACGCAATGTCGCGATAACCTTTTTCCAGCAGATGGCGGGTGATCATCGCGACGCAGTTGACCTGATCACGCTCAAGGCAGGTGTAGTCGTAACGCGCGAGCTTGCGGCCGACCACGATAACCGGCAGCGAGGCGATAAGCTTTTTCAGGCCCTGCAAGTAGCTCTCGGGGACTTTCAGATAGTCGATATTGCCGCCGAGAATGATGACGCCGTCGAGCTGGCTGTCGATGATGGTATTGAAGATCTGGTCTTCGGCAATCACCTGCGTAGAGTGAGCGCGTTTGTTCGCCGATTGGGTATCGAAGAGGATAATTTTGTACCCGGCCTGCAGACAAGCTTTCTCGATTTGTTCAACCAGCGTGGCGAAGTAGGGGTTAGTAATATCGGAGACCACTACGGCAAGCGTCATGCTCTTACGCGAAATCATGCTGCGCGCCATCAGGTTTGGGCTGAAGTGATGCTCGTCGATGACCTTCTGCACTTTGGTTCGGGTTTTATCCGAGACCCAGCTATTGTTGTTGAGCACCCGTGAAACGGTAGCGATAGAGACATTTGCCAGTTCAGCAATGTCTTTGATAGTGAGGTTTTTTTTCATCAGCCACCCAGGTCCTTTTGTCGACGATAACGCTGGAATGGTACATCACTTTGGCGGGAGGGTGAACGCTCTGTACCCAGGGCGGGTACAGAGCGAGAACAGAAGTTAGTGCGCTTTCACGGTTTTCACGTTTTTCTGTTTAAACATGTAACCGATGCCGAGGATAACGATCCATACCGGAATCAGCCATACGGAGATGGCCATGCCCGGAGTCATCACCATGATGACCAGCACTGCGGCCATGAACACCAGGCAAATCCAGTTACCCAGCGGATAGAACAGCGCCGGGAAGCGAGTCGTCACCCCTTGCTGCTGCTTCGCTTTGCGGAATTTCATATGTGCCAGGCTAATCATTGCCCAGTTAATCACCAGCGCGGAGACCACCAGTGCCATCAGCAGGCCAAACGCGGATTCCGGCGCCAGGTAGTTGATCAACACGCACAGTGCGGTAACAAAGGCTGAGACCAGAATGGTGTTGACCGGCACGCCGCGTTTATCGACGTTCAGTAACGCTTTCGGGGCATTACCCTGTTGTGCAAGGCCGAACAGCATACGGCTGTTGCAGTATACGCAGCTGTTGTAAACGGACAGCGCGGCGGTCAACACCACGATATTCAGAGCATTAGCCACAAAAGAGTCGCCCAGCTCGTGGAAGATCAATACGAATGGACTGACATCAGCGGTCACACGGGTCCACGGCATCAGGGAGAGCAGTACGGCCAGTGAGCCCACATAGAAAATCAGGATACGGTAGATAACCTGGTTGGTCGCTTTCGGAATGCTCTGCTCAGGATTATCCGCTTCTGCCGCAGTGATCCCGACCAGCTCAAGGCCGCCGAAGGAGAACATGATGATAGCCATCATCATGACCAGCCCGGTCCAGCCATGCGGCAAGAAGCCGCCCTGTTCCCACAGGTTACGCACGGTAGCCTGCGGACCAGCGGTATCGCTGAACAGCAGCCATGCGCCAAACAGAATCATCGCGATAACGGCGATAACTTTGATAATGGCAAACCAGAACTCCATCTCGCCGAACACTTTTACGTTGGTCAGGTTGATGGCGTTAATAGCAATAAAGAAGACGGCTGCTGATGCCCAGGTTGGGATCTCAGGCCACCAGAACTGGATGTATTTACCGACCGCAGTAAGCTCAGCCATGGCAACCAGAACGTACAGTACCCAGTAGTTCCAGCCGGAAGCGAAGCCTGCAAAGTTGCCCCAGTATTTATAAGCGAAGTGGCTAAAGGAGCCTGCTACTGGCTCTTCAACTACCATTTCGCCCAACTGGCGCATAATCATAAAGGCAATAAAACCGGCGATAGCGTAGCCGAGAATAATCCCCGGACCTGCCGACTGAATAACGGAAGCGCTGCCGAGAAACAGGCCTGTGCCGATAGCGCCGCCCAGAGCGATCAGCTGTATATGGCGGTTCTTAAGGCCGCGCTTAAGCTGGGAGCCTTGCTGTTGACCTTCCATTGTGAAACCTCGTGTGTGGTTATTATTGTGACGCTGTTTGCGTATGTACTTAAGAAATTCCGTTTTCTGTATTGTTTTGTTTACGAAAGGCGTTTCTTAAAAAGAGGTAAGAGCTCTTTCGTCATCAGCAGAATAGTGGTAAGCGCGAAGGAATGCACCTGCTTTATGAAGGGATGAAGACAGGTTGGATAAAAAGCCAGCAGCTGTCACGCAGGCATGCAAATGCCGCATTGAATTAACATTGCATATTAAGTCGAATTAATGAATTTAAATTCATTTCTAGCGGTATTGAAACGCTTCAGTTTGCTTAATTTTGTTTTTATTTGGTTAATTGTACTTCTTTATAGGTAAACCTGTTTTTTGTGCAAGGTTACAATTCTGAAACATCATTTCTGTAATATTGTTAAAAAGTGCCGGGTTTACTGATTTCAATCAAAACCTGTATGGACAGAAGGTGAATACTTTGTTACTTTAGCGTCAAGAACATGAAATTGGTAAGACCAATTGACTTCGGGCAAATGGCTTAAGACAGGAAATCATGGCCTACAGCAAAATTCGCCAACCAAAACTCTCCGATGTGATTGAGCAGCAGTTGGAGTTTTTAATTCTTGAGGGGACTTTACGCCCCGGGGAAAAACTCCCACCGGAACGCGAGCTGGCAAAACAGTTCGACGTCTCCCGTCCCTCCTTACGCGAGGCGATTCAACGTCTCGAAGCGAAGGGGTTACTGCTGCGTCGTCAGGGTGGTGGCACTTTTGTTCAGAGCAGCCTGTGGCAGAGTTTTAGCGACCCACTGGTAGAACTGCTCTCCGACCATCCTGAATCCCAGTTTGACCTGCTTGAAACGCGCCATGCGCTGGAAGGTATTGCGGCCTATTACGCTGCATTACGTAGCACGGATGAAGACAAAACGCGTATCCGTGAACTCCACCATGCCATTGAGCTTGCTCAACAGTCCGGCGACCTTGACGGTGAATCTGATGCGGTACTCCAGTATCAAATTGCTGTCACTGAAGCGGCACATAATGTCGTGCTGCTCCATTTGCTGAGATGTATGGAGCCGATGCTGGCGCAAAATGTTCGGCAAAACTTTGAATTGTTGTACGCGCGTCGCGAGATGCTGCCGCTAGTTAGCGGTCATCGTACCCGTATTTTTGAAGCGATTATCGCCGGAAAACCGGAAGAGGCACGCGAAGCGTCCCACCGTCACCTGGCGTTTATCGAAGATATTCTCCTGGACAGAAGCCGTGAGGAAAGCCGTCGTGAACGCTCCTTACGCCGCCTGGAGCAACGAAAGAATTAGTGATTTTTCTGGTAGAAATTTAACCAGAAGATGTTGTAAATCAAGCGCTATTTAACGCGCGGCAACTAAACGCAGAACCTGTCTTATTGTGCTCTTGAGCAAGAACACAATGGGACAGGTTCCAGATAACTCAACGTATTAGATAGATAAGGAATACCCCCATGTCAGAACGTTTACAAAATGACGTGGATCCGATCGAAACTCGCGACTGGCTACAGGCGATCGAATCGGTCATCCGTGAAGAAGGTGTTGAGCGTGCTCAGTATCTGGTCGACCAACTGCTTTCTGAAGCCCGCAAAGGCGGCGTTCAGGTAGCTGCTGGTGCAGGGGCGAGCGGTTACGTCAACACTATTGCCGTTGAAGATGAACCGGAATACCCGGGCAATCTGGAGCTGGAACGTCGTATTCGTTCTGCTATCCGCTGGAATGCCATCATGACCGTGCTGCGTGCGTCTAAAAAAGACCTCGAGCTGGGCGGCCACATGGCTTCCTTCCAGTCTTCCGCTACTTTCTATGAAGTGTGCTTTAACCACTTCTTCCGCGCCCGCAACGAGCAGGATGGCGGCGACCTGGTGTACTTCCAGGGCCACATCTCCCCGGGCGTGTACGCACGTGCCTTCCTGGAAGGCCGCCTGACCGAAGACCAGATGAACAACTTCCGTCAGGAAGTTCACGGTAAAGGTCTGTCTTCTTACCCGCACCCGAAACTGATGCCAACCTTCTGGCAGTTCCCGACCGTATCTATGGGCCTGGGTCCAATCGGTGCGATTTATCAGGCTAAGTTCCTGAAATACCTGGAACACCGCGGTCTGAAAGACACCTCTAAACAAACCGTTTATGCCTTCCTGGGCGACGGCGAGATGGATGAGCCAGAATCTAAAGGTGCGATCACCATCGCGACCCGTGAAAAACTGGACAACCTGGTCTTCGTTATCAACTGTAACCTGCAGCGTCTGGATGGCCCAGTCACCGGTAACGGCAAGATCATTAACGAACTGGAAGGCATCTTCGCAGGTGCTGGCTGGAACGTTATCAAGGTTATCTGGGGCGGTCGTTGGGATGAGCTGCTGCGTAAAGACACCAGCGGTAAACTGATCCAGCTGATGAACGAAACCGTTGACGGCGACTACCAGACCTTCAAATCCAAAGATGGCGCTTACGTTCGTGAGCACTTCTTCGGTAAATATCCAGAAACCGCAGCGCTGGTTGCTGACTGGAGCGACGAGCAGATCTGGGCACTGAACCGTGGTGGTCACGATCCTAAGAAAGTCTTCGCTGCACTGAAAAAAGCGCAGGAAACTACCGGTAAAGCGACCGTAATCCTTGCTCATACCATCAAAGGTTATGGCATGGGTGATACCGCTGAAGGTAAAAACATCGCTCACCAGGTTAAGAAAATGAACATGGACGGCGTACGCTACGTCCGCGATCGTTTCAACGTGCCGGTTGCCGATGCTGATATCGAAAAACTGCCGTACGTAACCTTCCCTGAAGGTTCTGAAGAGCACACCTATCTGCACGCACAGCGTCAGAAACTGCACGGTTATCTGCCAAGCCGTCAGCCTAACTTCGATGAGAAGCTGGAGCTGCCAACGCTGGAAGATTTCGGCCCGCTGCTGGAAGAGCAGAACAAAGAAATTTCTACCACCATCGCGTTTGTTCGTGCCCTGAACGTGATGCTGAAGAACAAGTCCATCAAAGACCGTCTGGTGCCAATCATCGCCGATGAAGCGCGTACCTTTGGTATGGAAGGCCTGTTCCGTCAGATCGGTATTTACAGCCCGAACGGCCAGCAGTACACCCCGCAGGACCGTGAGCAGGTTGCTTACTACAAAGAAGACGAAAAAGGTCAGATCCTGCAGGAAGGTATCAACGAACTGGGTGCCGGCGCATCCTGGCTGGCTGCTGCGACTTCTTACAGCACCAACAACTTGCCGATGATCCCGTTCTACATCTACTACTCCATGTTCGGGTTCCAGCGTATCGGCGACCTGTGCTGGCAGGCTGGCGACCAACAGGCTCGCGGCTTCCTGGTAGGTGGTACTTCCGGTCGTACTACACTTAACGGTGAAGGTCTGCAGCACGAAGATGGTCACAGCCACATTCAGTCTCTGACTATCCCGAACTGTATCTCTTACGATCCGTCTTACGCGTACGAAGTTGCGGTCATCATGCATGATGGTCTGGAGCGTATGTACGGTGAAGCGCAAGAGAACGTTTACTACTACATCACTACGCTGAACGAAAACTACCACATGCCGGCGATGCCAGCAGGTGCCGAGGAAGGTATCCGTAAAGGTATCTACAAACTCGAAACCGTTGCAGGTAGCAAAGGTAAAGTTCAGCTGCTGGGCTCCGGTTCTATCCTGCGTCACGTCCGTGAAGCAGCGCAGATCCTGGCGAACGACTACGGCGTAGGTTCTGACGTTTACTCCGTCACCTCCTTCACTGAACTGGCACGTGATGGTCAGGACTGTGAGCGCTGGAACATGCTGCACCCGATGGAAACTCCGCGCGTTCCGTACATCGCTCAGGTGATGAACGACGCTCCGGCAGTGGCATCCACCGACTATATGAAACTGTTTGCTGAGCAGGTTCGTACTTATGTACCGGCTGATGATTACCGCGTACTGGGTACCGACGGCTTTGGCCGCTCTGACAGCCGTGAAAACCTGCGTCACCACTTCGAAGTTGATGCATCTTACGTGGTTGTAGCGGCACTGGGCGAACTGGCTAAACGTGGCGAAATCGATAAGAAAGTGGTTGCGGAAGCCATCACTAAATTCAATATCGATGCAGAAAAAGTTAACCCGCGTCTGGCGTAAGAGGTAAAGAAACAATGGCTATCGAAATCAATGTACCGGACATCGGGGCTGATGAAGTTGAAATCACCGAGATCCTGGTCAAAGTAGGCGACAAAGTTGAAGCTGAACAGTCGCTGATCACCGTAGAAGGCGACAAAGCTTCTATGGAAGTTCCGTCTCCTCAGGCTGGCGTTGTTAAAGAGATCAAAGTCTCTGTCGGCGACAAAACTGAGACCGGCAAACTGATCATGATTTTCGATTCCGCCGACGGTGCAGCAGCAGCTGCACCTGCCAAGGCAGAAGAGAAGAAAGAAGCGGCTCCGGCAGCAGCACCTGCTGCGGCAGCGGCAAAAGACGTACACGTACCTGACATCGGCGGCGACGAAGTTGAAGTTACCGAAATCATGGTCAAAGTGGGCGACACCGTTGCAGCAGAACAGTCTCTGATCACCGTTGAAGGCGACAAAGCTTCAATGGAAGTTCCTGCGCCATTCGCGGGTACCGTTAAAGAGATCAAAATCAACACCGGTGACAAAGTGTCGACGGGTTCCCTGATTATGGTCTTCGAAGTGGCAGGCGCAGCGCCTGCTGCGGCACCGGCTCAGGCTGCGGCTCCAGCAGCAGCGGCGGCTCCGGCGGCTTCCGGTTCTAAAGAAGTGAACGTACCGGACATCGGTGGTGATGAAGTTGAAGTGACCGAAGTGATGGTGAAAGTCGGTGATAAAATTGCCGCTGAACAATCACTGATCACCGTTGAAGGCGACAAAGCCTCCATGGAAGTTCCGGCGCCGTTTGCTGGCACCGTGAAAGAAATCAAAATCAGCACCGGCGACAAAGTGTCTACCGGCTCCCTGATTATGATCTTCGAAGTGGAAGGCGCAGCACCTGCAGCCGCTCCGGCACAAGCAGCAGCACCGGCTCCGGCCGCAGCACCTGCACCAGCCGCTGCACCTGCTCCAGCAGCCGCATCCGGTAAGTCTGATTTCGCTGAAAACGATGCTTACGTTCACGCGACTCCGCTGATTCGTCGCCTGGCGCGCGAGTTCGGTGTCAACCTGGCGAAAGTGAAGGGTACTGGGCGTAAAGGTCGTATCCTGCGTGAAGACGTGCAGTCTTACGTGAAAGACGCTATCAAGCGTGCTGAATCTGCTCCGGCAGCCGCCGCTGGCGGTGGTATCCCGGGCATGCTGCCTTGGCCGAAAGTTGACTTCAGCAAGTTTGGTGAAATCGAAGAAGTGGAACTGGGTCGTATCCAGAAAATCTCTGGTGCTAACCTGAGCCGTAACTGGGTGATGATCCCGCACGTTACTCACTTCGACAAAACCGATATCACCGATCTGGAAGCGTTCCGTAAGCAGCAGAACGCCGAAGCTGAGAAACGTAAACTGGACGTGAAATTCACCCCAGTGGTCTTCATCATGAAAGCGGTTGCCGCGGCTCTCGAGCAGATGCCACGCTTCAACAGCTCTCTGTCCGAAGATGGTCAGAAGCTGACGCTGAAGAAATACATCAACATCGGTGTTGCGGTTGATACGCCAAATGGTCTGGTTGTTCCAGTCTTCAAAGACGTGAACAAGAAGAGCATTACCGAGCTGTCCCGTGAACTGACGGTGATCTCTAAGAAAGCGCGTGACGGTAAGCTGACCGCTGGCGAAATGCAGGGCGGTTGTTTCACCATCTCCAGCATCGGCGGCCTGGGTACAACCCACTTCGCGCCGATTGTTAACGCGCCGGAAGTGGCGATCCTCGGTGTCTCCAAGTCTGCTATGGAGCCAGTGTGGAACGGTAAAGAGTTTATGCCGCGTCTGATGATGCCAATTTCTCTTTCCTTCGACCACCGTGTGATTGACGGTGCGGATGGTGCACGCTTTATCACCATCATTAACAACACGCTGTCCGACATTCGCCGCCTGGTGATGTAATGAAAAAGCCGGCCTGACGGCCGGCTTTTTTCTGATAACCTTGGACCTGTTTTGGGGTTATCAGCAACAAAGGACAAAATCGTTTGCCGTTTGTTGTTTAAAAATTGTTAACAATTTTGTAAAATACACGCGGATAGAACGTCCCGGTGGACATGGGCGTAAAAACATAAGCGTCAGACCCGCCGGATATAAATGATAGAGGTCATGATGAGCACTGAAATTAAAACTCAGGTCGTGGTACTTGGGGCGGGCCCGGCAGGTTACTCTGCTGCCTTCCGTTGCGCGGATTTAGGTCTGGAGACCGTAATCGTAGAACGTTACAGCACCCTGGGCGGTGTTTGTCTGAACGTTGGCTGTATCCCTTCTAAAGCGCTGCTGCACGTAGCAAAAGTTATCGAAGAAGCCAAAGCGCTGGCTGAGCACGGTATCGTCTTCGGCGAGCCGAAAACCGATATCGACAAAATTCGTACCTGGAAAGAGAAAGTTATCACTCAACTGACCGGCGGTCTGGCTGGTATGGCTAAAGGCCGTAAAGTGAAAGTGGTAAACGGTCTGGGTAAATTCACCGGAGCAAACACTCTGGAAGTGGAAGGCGAAAACGGCAAAACCGTGATCAACTTCGACAATGCCATCATCGCGGCGGGTTCCCGTCCGATTGAACTGCCATTTATTCCGCACGAAGATCCACGCGTATGGGATTCCACCGACGCTCTGGAACTGAAAGAAGTACCTAAGCGCCTGCTGGTTATGGGCGGTGGTATCATCGGTCTGGAAATGGGTACCGTATACCACGCGCTGGGTTCAGAGATTGACGTGGTTGAAATGTTCGACCAGGTTATCCCGGCTGCCGATAAAGACATCGTTAAAGTCTTCACCAAGCGCATCAGCAAGAAGTTCAACCTGATGCTGGAAACCAAAGTGACCGCCGTTGAAGCAAAAGAAGACGGTATCTACGTTTCCATGGAAGGCAAAAAAGCCCCTGCTGAAGCACAGCGTTACGACGCAGTTCTGGTAGCAATCGGTCGTGTGCCGAACGGTAAAAACCTCGACGCTGGCAAAGCTGGCGTGGAAGTTGACGACCGTGGCTTCATCCACGTCGACAAACAGCTGCGTACCAACGTACCGCACATCTTTGCTATCGGCGATATCGTCGGTCAGCCAATGCTGGCGCACAAAGGTGTTCACGAAGGTCACGTTGCCGCTGAAGTTATCGCCGGTAAGAAACACTACTTCGATCCGAAAGTAATCCCATCGATTGCTTACACTGAGCCAGAGGTTGCCTGGGTTGGTCTGACCGAGAAAGAAGCGAAAGAGAAAGGCATCAGCTACGAAACCGCCACCTTCCCGTGGGCTGCTTCTGGCCGTGCTATCGCTTCCGATTGCGCAGACGGTGTGACCAAACTGATCTTCGACAAAGAATCTCACCGTGTTATCGGTGGTGCGATTGTCGGCACCAACGGCGGCGAGCTGCTGGGTGAAATTGGTCTGGCTATCGAAATGGGCTGTGATGCTGAAGACATCGCGCTGACCATCCACGCTCACCCGACTCTGCACGAGTCAGTTGGCCTGGCGGCTGAAGTGTTCGAAGGTAGCATCACCGACCTGCCGAACCCGAAAGCGAAGAAGAAGTAATTCTTCTGATGTGAAAAAAGCGGCTTAACGGCCGCTTTTTTTATGCCTGTAAAACGTCAGAGGCAGTGGAGCGGTAAGCCATTGACTTAAAATATTTCACCCAAAATATTCGTAAACAACTGGTCATTATCTCGACAATAGTTTCGCTGCAAACTAATAGCGTGATAACTATATTGAGGTGAAATATGAAAACTTTTCTAACTACGACCCTACTCGCTACCGCTCTTATTTCAGGTTTCGCTGCGGCCAGCGATCCGCTTATTCCATGGGCCGATAATAGCGGCGGCACGCAATCCACGCACATTGCGCCGATGGGGCAGAACCTTAATGCGCACCACCAGGCCGTCACCAAAACGCAGGAAGGGGTGTGGGCGGCAAACTCTGGCAGTATTAAAGCCGATGAGCAAGCGCTGACCAGCGCTCAGCCTGCCGCCGCGCAGTAGGGTTGAGAGCCCGATAGTAAGACCTGGCTTACGCCAGGTCTTTTTTTACTGCGTCATTGCGTCCCAGGGTTTATCCCGGGTAAAGGCCTTCACCTCTGCGGCTTTTAATGCGGACTGCTTGCCCAGATTGGCCTGATATACCGTATCGTTCTGATCGACGATAAAACTCATGATGCCAGTTTCAGCAAACTTGACCGGCCAGGCGATCAGGGCGAAACCCTGCCGATCCTGATCGGCGATAATGCGGAAACGGTAACCGTGATAGCCTGCGTCAGGCAAGGTTGGGCTATAGGCCGGCCCTAATGGGCTGGGTTCCTCGCCGGGGCCCGTTGGCCAGTAAAGACCGTCTTTTTGTCCCTCGCTGCTCAGCAGTTTGGCTGCGTAATGCTGGAAGCGCTGATAGTAATCATTCTGAGCATCCACATAAGCGTGCATGGCCTGAATTGCCGATAGCTCATTACGGCCTATTTCTCGGGTCTGAATCTCATCCTGACCCCCGGCCATATCGAAACGCCAGCCTTTGGCCGTTTTCACTATCGGGATTGGCAGCTGCCAGCCGTCGCTACCGACATTGAGATGGGCGGTGTCACCTTGCTCATCGATCTGATGACCTACCTCCCAGTCGCGCAGGAAGCGGGCAACGGCTTCGGGCTCATCTTCGCGCTGTGGGAGATACTGGCGCCAGTTATCGCCCAGCACCTGATTTATCGCGTTATCGTCCTGAGTGGTTAGCGCCTTTGCAAAGGCGCTGGCGGCTTTTTCCGGCGTAGCATAATTTTGCTGGGCGAAAGCTGGCAGGGCGAACAGCGTCAGCAGACCGGTAATGATGAGTTTTTTCATTGCTTCTCCTTAGCGATGGCGCAGTTCGCGATGTTGAGAGAGATGTTCGCGTGCAGCCGATTTTTGTGCATCACTGATGCCCGATGCACTGCGGCTTTGCTGCCCCCGCTGATTCTGCGACTGCCAGGATGGCGAACGGCTATCGTTGCCGCTTAGCGCATTGGCTCGGAGGTTTTGCACCTGCTGCTGGCGATGCTGATACTGCTCCTCTGTGAGCGAGGAGTGCTGCTGCTGGACCTGCTCGCGTCGCTGCTGCTGCTGTGTCGTTGGATTTTGCAGATGGGACTTTGCATTCTCGCGGCGCTGTTGTTGTTGCGCCGTCGGATTTTGCATTTTTTGTTTCGCCGTCTGAGTCCCATCGTAGCCGCGATAGTTACTACGCTGGGTGATTTGGTGCAGCTGATTAGACGCTGCCTGACGTTGAGCATCACGCGTTCCTGCCGCTGCGCCACTTCCTGGGGTTAGATTTTTGGCCGCACCGTTGTGGGTGCTGCGCTGGAATTGATTGAGTGCCGCCTGACGCTGGTTGTCCAGAGCCGCAGGTGCTTTCTGCGTAGCACTTAAGCCGCCAGGCACATTGGTCTGGTGGAAGCGCTGCGCCACATTGTCATTGGGATACGGCAAGTTGTTGCGATACGCCGGGTTATGCTGCCAGTGAGTGTTATTACCGTTGAGGTGCTGCCCGGTGATGTGGTTGTAGTTATTGACGTCAATATTGATGTTGTTATTGCCGCCGCCGTGCCAGCCCCCATCGTGGTAATCATCATCGTGATGGTGATGATCGTCATCGTCATCCCAATCGATGCTGCTGAACAGCGCATAGGTGGTGGCTATACCAAGGCTGAAGCCTAGGCCGTTAACAAAGCTGTTGGTGAACTGCTGGCCCGGAGTCGGCGGCAAATAAACCGGAGGGTAGGCGGTGGAAGGCCAGGCGCCGTATGCCGTATTTGGATTGTAAGTCGGTACATACACAACATTCGGGTCGGTGGACTCAATCTTAATCACCTGCGGCGGCGGTGCAGAAGCCGTTGGGGCTGTCGTGCCCGAAGATGTCGGGGCGGCAGCTTTCGCAGCGGTGGTAACCTTCTGCTGCGGCGTGGATTTCAACGTCCCCGTCTGTTGGGCCACCGCACGAAGTTTTTGTACCGAATTCATCACATCCTGCGACTGTGCCAGGAAGGCATTCCCGAGATCCTGGACCCACTGTGGATTTTCGCCCATCAGTGACAGTAGCGCCGGAAATGCAACCAGCGATTTTACGCTCGGGTCCCAAGGTTGATTGGCGACGGCCTGTACCGCAGCATCGCCTTTTTGAGTGGGATTGTCCTGCGACCACTGTACGGCCTGTAGCACATTGCTCGGGTAGGTGGAGGCCATCAGCACCTGCGACAGTAAGTTGTCGGGATACAGGGCAATGGGAGCCGTTAGCTGATCAATTTGCGCAGACGTGTAAGTTGACGCTGCGGGTTGGGCGCTGGCTGCGGGCTCAACCACTGGAGCAGGTGCCGGGGCGACGGGTTGAACCGCTGCCGCCGGTGGCGTATCGGCGGCACGGCTTTTGACATAGAGAGTACCGGAGGCCGCGAGCAATCCTGCACTGCAGATCAGCGCAAGGATATGGGGCTTAAATGGTAACGTCATTTGTTTCTCCTGGCGCAAATAGTTTGGCCTGTTGCAGAGAGTATTGTCGAAAATGTCAGCACTGGCGGAAGTATAGGGAGGCTTATTTTTCGTTTTTGACTTAAGTTGGGATCGCGGGCCGAAGTGTGTAACCGGATAAGATTATTGTGTCTAAAAAAACAGTTAAGAATGGGTTTATTTTGGCCTTAACGATTCAGCAAGTATTTAATGTTGCTTTTTTGTAAACGGATTAACACCCTCTGGAAATCCTGCTATGCTGGCCCACGCGGTACCGGGCTTTTACCCTACAAACTGCTGTCTCACAGGAGCGTGAAGAGATCGCCGACCGCATATGACAATGAGAGCGAGGAGATACCGTCGTGCTAAAAGAATACCGTGAGCACGTAGCTGAGCGTGCCGCCGAAGGGATTGTTGCCAAACCCTTAGATGCAACCCAAATGGCCGGCTTGGTTGAGCTGCTAAAGAATCCGCCTGTTGGCGAAGAAGAATTCCTGTTAGACCTGTTAATTAATCGTGTACCGCCAGGCGTTGATGAAGCCGCCTATGTTAAAGCGGGCTTCCTCGCAGCCGTTGCGAAAGGCGAAGCGACCTCTCCGCTGGTTACCCCTGAAAAAGCCGTTGAATTGTTAGGCACCATGCAGGGTGGCTACAACATCCATCCGCTGATCGACGCTCTGGACGATGCCAAACTGGCTCCTATCGCGGCGACCGCGCTGTCCCAGACTCTGCTGATGTTTGATAACTTCTACGATGTAGAAGAGAAAGCCAAAGCGGGCAATCCCTACGCGAAACAGGTTATCCAGTCCTGGGCTGACGCCGAATGGTTCCTGAACCGTCCTCAGCTGGCTGACAAAATCACCGTTACCGTCTTCAAAGTCACCGGCGAAACCAACACCGATGACCTGTCTCCGGCACCGGATGCGTGGTCTCGTCCAGATATTCCACTGCACGCGCTGGCGATGCTGAAAAACGCCCGCGAAGGTATTGATCCTGATCAGCCGGGTGCCGTTGGCCCGATCAAACAGATCGAAGCGCTGCAGCAAAAAGGTTTCCCGCTGGCCTACGTTGGCGACGTTGTGGGTACCGGTTCTTCACGTAAATCCGCGACTAACTCCGTGTTGTGGTTTATGGGCGATGACATTCCGCACGTGCCTAACAAGCGCGGCGGTGGCCTGTGCCTCGGCGGTAAAATTGCGCCAATCTTCTTCAACACCATGGAAGATGCGGGCGCGCTGCCAATCGAAGTTGATGTGAACAAGCTGGACATGGGCGACGTGATTGACGTTTACCCATTCAAAGGCGAAGTGCGTAATCACGAAACCAATGAGCTGCTGGCAAACTTCGAACTGAAAACCGACGTGCTGATCGACGAAGTTCGCGCCGGTGGCCGTATTCCGCTGATCATCGGTCGCGGCCTGACCACCAAAGCGCGTGAATCGCTGGGTCTGCCGCACAGCGACGTATTCCGTCAGGCGAAAGACGTGGCGGAAAGCAACCGCGGCTTCTCTCTGGCACAGAAAATGGTTGGCCGTGCCTGCGGCGTTACCGGTATTCGCCCTGGCGCATACTGTGAGCCGAAAATGACCTCCGTGGGTTCTCAGGACACCACCGGTCCAATGACCCGTGATGAATTGAAAGACCTGGCGTGCCTGGGCTTCTCTGCGGATCTGGTGATGCAGTCCTTCTGTCATACCGCGGCGTATCCGAAGCCGGTTGACGTGACTACCCACCACACGCTGCCTGACTTCATTATGAACCGTGGCGGTGTGTCGCTGCGTCCGGGCGATGGTGTTATCCACTCCTGGCTGAACCGCATGCTGCTGCCAGATACCGTAGGTACCGGCGGTGACTCCCACACCCGTTTCCCAATCGGTATCTCCTTCCCGGCGGGCTCGGGTCTGGTAGCGTTTGCTGCTGCGACCGGCGTGATGCCGCTGGATATGCCGGAATCTGTTCTGGTGCGCTTCAAAGGTAAAATGCAGCCGGGTATCACCCTGCGCGATCTGGTTCACGCCATTCCGCTGTACGCGATTCGTCAGGGCCTGCTGACCGTTGAGAAGAAAGGTAAGAAAAACATCTTCTCTGGCCGCATCCTGGAAATCGAAGGCCTGCCAGATCTGAAAGTGGAGCAGGCGTTCGAACTGACCGATGCTTCCGCTGAGCGTTCTGCTGCTGGCTGTACCATCAAGCTGAACCAGGCACCAATTATTGAGTACCTGACTTCCAACATCGTGCTGCTGAAGTGGATGATTGCAGAAGGCTACGGCGACCGTCGTACTCTGGAACGTCGTGTACAGGGCATGGAAAAATGGCTGGCGGATCCGCAACTGCTGGAAGCCGATGCTGACGCAGAGTATGCGGCGGTGATCGACATCGATCTGGCAGATATCAAAGAGCCAATTCTGTGTGCACCGAACGATCCTGACGATGCCCGTTTGCTGTCTGACGTGCAGGGTGAGAAGATCGACGAAGTGTTCATCGGTTCTTGTATGACCAACATCGGCCACTTCCGCGCGGCGGGTAAACTGCTGGATGCGCATAAAGGCCAGTTGCCAACACGTCTGTGGGTGGCTCCGCCAACCCGTATGGATGCGGCGCAGCTGACGGAAGAAGGCTACTACAGCGTGTTTGGTAAGAGCGGTGCGCGTATTGAAATTCCTGGCTGTTCCCTGTGTATGGGTAACCAGGCGCGCGTAGCTGACGGTGCAACGGTGGTTTCGACCTCTACCCGTAACTTCCCGAACCGCTTAGGTACCGGCGCTAACGTCTTCCTGGCTTCGGCTGAGCTGGCGGCAGTGGCGGCACTTATCGGTAAACTGCCGACGCCGGATGAGTATCAGACTTACGTTGCGCAGGTCGATAAGACGGCGGTTGATACCTACCGTTATCTGAACTTTGACCAGTTGGCTCAGTACACTGAGAAAGCCGATGGTGTGATTTTCCAGACCGCGGTTTAAGGTGATTTTTCGGGGAAAGCGTGTAAACGCTGCCTCCGGGAAATGACAAAGGGGAAAGCATCGGCTTTCCCCTTTTTACTTCTGCGATGCCCAGTAAAGGCCTATGACGGCTTTTACTCTTTCCTGCTCACTTTTAACCGCACGGCAATCCATCCTCTCACCGCTGTTAAATTGCTGCAAAGCGGCTCAGTCTGTTGCCGTAGATGGCGGAATAATGCGCGAAAGTTGATGGTAATACCGTCATGCCGGTAGCTAACGTGCTTTTATTTGCATGACCTCTACCTGGCACGCTTTTTTTATTGCCTGCTGCTGCGATAATTACCTATAGGTACAATGCAGCGGTGACGCATTGCCTTTGTAGAGGAACAGATCATGGAATACGAATTTCTGCGCGACGTTACCGGAGGGGTAAGAGTACGTATGTCGATGGGCCACGAAGTGGTCGGTCACTGGTTTAATGAAGAGGTTAAAGACAACCTCTCGCTACTGGATGAAGTAGAGCAGGCCGCACGTACTGTAAAAGGCAGCGAACGTTCATGGCAGCGCGCCGGGCATGAGTACACCCTGTGGTTGGATGGTGAAGAAGTGATGATTCGCGCCAATCAACTGGAGTTCTCTGGCGATGAAATGGAAGAAGGGATGAACTACTACGACGAAGAGAGCCTGTCGCTCTGCGGCGTCGAAGACTTTTTGCAGGTTGTTGCCGCGTATCGGCAATTTTTACAGCAGAAATGAGCTAGCGTTATTCAGCCCAAAAGCGAACGCCTCCTTTGCCGGGAGGCGTTTGCGTTATGGCTGTTTAGCCAGAGGATTGGCGGCTACGGCGTCGATAATGCTGACCGAATAGACCATGGTTGCTCCTGGCGGGATTTTCGGGGGGCGGCCTTCAGCGCCGTATGCGCGCTCGGCAGGGATTACAATGGTCACCGTCCCGTGATTCTCCAAACGTTTGATTGCCGCAAGGAAAATAGGGGGGTAGGTTTTTAGCTTTTGCGACAGAACTTTATCTTCTGCGGCCATATCATTGATGACGGTTCCATCGGTAAGCATTTCCTTGATGGTGACGGTAACAATATCATCGTCATGAATTTTGCCTTCTCCCAGAGCATCAACGCGGCTATAGGCCCCTTGACTCAGCACGACACCTTTTTGTTTCGCGAATTCTTCCTGATAGTGTTTACCGTCATTTGCAGCCTGTTGCTCAATTTTCTGCAAATTCCTGGCTACCTTTTCAGAGGCGGTAAATAGGGCTTTATCCCGCGTTTTTTCATCTAAAGCGATCGTTCCTGAGAAGGCATCAGCGATCCCCTGTAGAGCGGTGTTAAGATCGATTTTAACGCCCTGAGCATCTCGGGTTGACAGCATTTTCAATGCCTTATCTCCCATAGATACGCCAATGGCATATGCTTGTTGCTGAGATTCGCTGGACAGATCGACCGCCGAAGTTTTTCTCTCAGTAGGAGGGCTGCTTAGTTGCTCATTGAGTTCCTGAATGTGAGCTGTTTGCGCCAGCAGGCGTTGTTTATCTTTCTCAGCTTGCTGGGTCAGCGCCTTGTTTTCCTCAGATGCCTGTTTCTGCTCGATGGTCAGTACATCAAGTTTTGTTGTCAACGCCAGTAGCTCGACCTTGGTATCGGTTAGTTTTGCCGTGACCATCTGTGTATCGGCAGCTGCGACACCGAGCTTTTTCGTTAACGCCTCTTTTTCCGCCGTGGTGGCGTTAAGCTCTAGCAGAAGGTTTTCTTTCTCACTTTCAGCATCACTGACTTTTTTGCCGAAAGCCTGCTGTTCTGCCGCGGCTGTCGTCAGCTTTTCGCTGAGAATGCGCTTATCCGATGCAGCCAGGGCTAGCTTGTCTGCCATTTCCTTATTTTTATTTTCAGTGTTTGCCAACTGTATTTTTAGCTCTTGCTCCTGTGCGGCGACCGTAGACAGGAATATTTCGAGCTTATGCTTCTCTGATTCAACCAGGGAAAGCTTTGCTGCCTGCTGTACAACCGTTTTATCTGTTTCTGCAGACTTGGCGGTGTTCTGCGTTTTTGTTTTATCTGCGTTGAGCGCTTGTTGGATTAACTGCTGTTTTTCCGCAGTGGTCGCGTCGAGTTTTTCCTGCAACTGTTTCAGTTTCGCGAGCAGCGCCAGCTGCCGATCGGGTATCGGTGATACTGCGGCGGATTTCTCCGCCAGCAGCTTTTGCAACTGGTGAATTGTTTTATCTTTTTGCGCAATAATTGAAGATTGATCTGCGGTTTTTTTGATGTGTTGAGGTTTTGAGCGATTAACGGTTTCAGTATTTATTGATTTGCTCTCAGTAATTTTTTCTGGAACTTTATTTTCCTGTGTTTGCTGTTGTGCATAATTCAGAAATGCCGGGGCTGAACCGTTGCTGTTTGAATTCGCCGTTATGTTCGCTAACGTCTCTTTTTCGGCATAAGCATTATGCGATAACGATAGCGCTAACATCATTATTAGCGCCAGAGTATTAACATAACGCGTAATCAATCTTTTCATGATTTAATATTGTCGCCACGCTTAACCAGGCTGTCTATCAACTCTTTTTCGATATCAGCGCACAGCTTGATTGACTTAAACTGATACATTGAGTCAATCCCTTGTTTGGTCGGTTCGGCCACCTTATTTCGCACGGCATTGTACTGTGATGCTGCATTGATTAATGCTGTAAAGTCATTACCCAGTTTTGCGGCCTGTTGAGGGTTCACTTCTTTTAGCGACTCTAAGGCCTGACGACAGGTATTAATACGTTCTTGCTCACTGGCGACTCTACGTTGCTCAGTCTGTTGTTGATTTAACTCACTCTCTGATGATGGCTTTGTCAGCCCAGAGGATTGTTGGGATTGAGTCGAATGACAGCCGGATAACAAAATAATAGCCAGCGGTACGATGCGGATAATAGCTGATATATTCAAGGTCTCATTCCATTGATGGTCGGTTTTGATATTGAGCGATGGTAGTGATGGGATGTTAATAATGCAACGCGTGGTGGCGTGTTTTTTAATATATGAATTGTGATTTTTTTATTTATTAGTTAACGAAACGCTTAATGAATTGTTGAATTGATATGTGAATCGAATATAAGAATTTATGAAGCTTCTGCGGCAGTATTTCACAATGTAGCCGCTTGATACGGCTACATGTTTATCTCACTCGAAAGTCTCTTTTTATTTTACGTATGCGAGCAGGCTCAGTGAGTCACGAGCCAGCGCTTTGCATTTTTTCGCGGTTGGGATGCCTATGCCGCTCAGGTCGCGGTAGCTATCTTCACCCAGTGCCTTCATGTTGAAGGTATCGTAGTTGCTCAGATCCCACTGGTTTTGCTGGGCAAAAAAGACCAGCGCACGACGAATTTGCGTATTAGGCAGGTTCTGGTAGCCACAGTCATTTTTCAGGAACACAAATACCGCCGTCAAATCGGCCATATCTTCCGCTTCAGACTCGCTTAATGCATAGCTCGAGCTGGATATCGCCAGTAGCGATCCAAGCAGCACAGTTCGGAAAAACATCGTCATTTCTTATACCTTACATCGTCGATATTCAACGTTAACATACTTCCCAACGGGACGGGGAGCATTATTCGCCGCTTTATGCTTGACCTTCCCGCAGGGGTAGGGTTTAAGCTCAATTAATCACCAGAAGCCGAAAAGGATGTAACGATGCATCGTCGTGATTTTATCAAACTGGGTGCCGCTATCGGCGCCGTCAGCGCCTTGCCTCTGTGGAGTCGGGCGGTATTCGCCGCCGAACGGGCCACGCTTCCCATTCCTGCTTTACTTACTGCTGATGCGAATAACCAGATACTGCTTAACGTGCAGTCTGGGAAGACGCAGTTTGGTGGGAAAACAGCAACCACCTGGGGATACAACGGCAGTCTTTTAGGCCCGGCTATACAGCTGGAGCAATGGAAGCCGGCGACGGTGAAAATTAGCAACAGCCTGGCCGAAGAAACCACCGTGCACTGGCATGGGCTGGAGGTCTCTGGCGATGTTGACGGTGGGCCGCAAGGCGTCATTCAGCCCGGAGCTAGCCGTACCATCAGCTTCACGCCAACGCAGCGCGCGGCGACCTGTTGGTTCCACCCGCATCAGCACGGAAAAACCGGGCATCAGGTCGCGATGGGGCTGGCAGGGCTGGTGTTGATTGACGATGAAGACACCCGCAAGCTGATGCTGCCAAAACAGTGGGGTATCGATGATATTCCGGTGATTATGCAGGATAAGAAATTCACCGCAGCGGGTGAAATTGACTACCAGCTCGATATTATGAGTGCGGCGGTCGGCTGGTTTGGCGATACCCTGCTGACCAACGGCATTCAGTATCCGCAGCACGCTCCGCCGCGCGGCTGGGTGCGATTGCGTCTGCTGAACGGCTGTAACGCCCGCTCGCTGACGATTGCCGCCAGCGATAAGCGCGCGCTGTACGTGATTGCCAGCGACGGCGGTCTGCTGGCGGAGCCGGTTCAGGTTAGCGAACTGCCGATGCTGATGGGCGAGCGTTTTGAAGTGCTGGTGGATGTGCGTGACGGCAAACCGTTTGACCTGGTTACGCTGCCGGTGACGCAGATGGGGATGGCCGTTGCGCCATTTGACAAGGCGGTACCGATCCTGCGCGTGCAGCCGGTGGGGATTCCCGGTTCGGGTACGCTGCCGGATTCGTTGGCCTCTATGCCCGCGCTTCCTTCGCTGGACGGACTGACCCAGCGTAAGCTTCAGCTATCGATGGACCCGATGCTCGACATGATGGGGATGCAGGCGCTGATGAAGAAGTACGGCAATCAGGCGATGGGCGGCATGGACCACGGCAATATGATGGGACATGGCAGCATGGAAATGGATCACGGTGGAATGGGCAACATGAATCATGGTACCGGTGGGTTCGATTTCCATAACGCTAACCGTATTAACGGAAAAGCATTTGATATGAATGAGCCGATGTTTGCCGCAACGAAAGGGCAATACGAGCGCTGGGTGATTTCCGGTGAAGGCGACATGATGCTGCATCCATTCCATATCCACGGCACTCAGTTCCGTATTTTACGTGAAAATGGCCAGGCTCCGGCGGCACATCGTACGGGCTGGAAAGATACGGTACGTGTGGAAGGCGGGGTGAGTGAAGTGTTGGTGAAGTTCGACCACGAGGCGTCGAAAGAGAACATGTACATGGCGCACTGTCACCTGCTGGAACATGAAGATACCGGCATGATGCTCGGATTTACCGTCTAAGAAAATGATCGGGTGGCAATTTTGCCATCCGTTAAAACAGGATGTTCTTAAAAGGGACATCCGCCATTTCGTTGCTAAACATTGCGGATATACTGACATGATTAACACTAAATCATGAGGTTAGAATGGGGCTTTTCCGCAATTTACTCACTGCACTTTTTGTCATGATGATGGCAATTTCAGCGCATGCTGAAATGAAAATGGAACACCATAATATCCCACAGCTCAATTTGAGCATAGATATTCCTCAGACTTTAACGCCAATGTCTGATGAAATGGCGAAGATTAAATACCCTTCTGAAAATCGTCCTCAGGTAATTTATGGTGATGAGCGCGGTAAAGCATCCCTCGGGATTAGCGCTGGGCGCCACGCGCTGCCTGCTTCGCAAATTGAGATGGCCAAAGACGCAACGGTGAAGATGCTGGCTAACTTCAAGCCGCAGGCTGAAGCCGTAACGGTGGACGGACATAAAGCGTGGCTGATTACCTTCCGTTCGCAGGCCCCGGATACCGAAATACTGAATATGATGCTGATAACTTCACAAAACGATAAAGCGGTACAGGCAGCATTCAATATGACTAAAGATCTGGTCCCACAGTATCAGGATGCGGCTAGGGCTTCTCTGCTGTCGCTGAAATTCAATCGCTAAATGTCGTTGATGATTGATGCATAAAAAAACGCCCGCAAAGTTTGCGGGCGTTTTTACTGATGACGAGAGTGGGGGTTACTTCACGTCATCCGGGAGTGCATAGGCCACAATATAGTCGCCCATTTTGGTGCCAAACGAACCGTGACCGCCGGCAGAGATGACAACATACTGCTTGCCATCCACTTCATAGGTCATCGGCGTTGCCTGGCCGCCTGCTGGCAGACGTCCTTGCCACAGTTTCTCACCGTTGCTCATGTTATAAGCGCGCAGGTAGTTATCCGCGGTGGCGGCGATAAACAGCACGTTACCGGCCGTTGAAATTGGGCCGCCCAGCATCGGCATCCCCATATTAAACGGCAGTGGAATTGGCATTGGGAACGGCAGACTATCCTGCGGTGTACCCAGACGTTTTTTCCACACCACTTCGTTGGTCTTCAGATCCAGCGCCGAAATGTAACCCCAAGCCGGCTGTTTGCACGGCAGGCCAAACGGTGACAGGAAGGCGTTCAGCGTCACGCCAAACGGTACGCCATACTGCGGCTGAATACCGGACTCGGTACCGCTGGATTTCGCATCTTTCGGCGGCTCCATCGGGTTGCCCGGGCCGCGTGGGATCAGTTTCGACACGAACGGCAGCGCCATTGGGTTGGCAATGGCTACCTGACGGTTCGGATCGACAGAGATACCGCCCCATTCAAACATCCCCAGGTTCCCTGGGAACACCAGCGTGCCTTGTTCAGACGGTGGCGTGAAGATGCCTTCATAGCGCATCTGATGGAACATTACGCGGCACACCAACTGGTCAAACATGGTGGCGCCCCACATATCCGCGCCGGTCAGATCTTTCTTCGGACGGAAGCTCAGGTCAGAGAATGGCTGAGTTTTGCTGACGTAGTCACCTTTCGCCGCACCCTGTGGTACCGGTTTTTCCGGTGCGGGAACGACAAGCTCGCCGTTACGACGATCCAGCACGAAGATGTTGCCGGTTTTCGCTGGTGCATAGACGACCGGGACTTTTTTGCCGTTAACCGTAATATCCGCAAGCGTTGGCTGAGACGGCATATCCATATCCCACAGGTCGTGGTGTACGGTTTGATAGCTCCAGGCCAGCTTACCGGTGGTCGCATTCAGTGCCACAATCGAGCTCGCGTAGCGTTCCTGCTCTGGAGTACGGTTTCCGCCCCAGATATCCGGCGTGGTCACGCCCATAGGCAGATAAACCAGGTCCAGCTTCGCATCATAGGCGGCTGGCGCCCACGAGTTTGGCGAGTTGAGCGTGTAATGGTGTTCGTCATCCGGGATGACGTTCGGGTCTTTGGCACCTGGATCGAAGGCCCACAGCAGCTTGCCGCTGTTGATGTCAAAACCACGAATCACGCCTGAAGGCTCGCGGGTTGAGAAGTTATCGGTGACAGCACCGGCAATCACAATCACTTTATCGGTGACGATAGGCGGTGAAGTCGGTTCGTACATCCCCGGCGTAGTCACCGGCATGTTGGTCTGCAGATTGAGGATGCCTTTGTTAGCAAAGGACTCGCACAGCTTACCGGTATCGGCGTTGAGCGCAAAGATACGACCGTCGTTCACCGGCAGGATGATGCGACGCGGACAGTCGGCCACCACATCCGGTGAAGCGTTATCGGCAGTGGCTTCATGGTATGAAACGCCGCGACAGGTCACGTGCTGGAAGCTTGGGTCGGTGCCCAGCTGCGGGTCGAAGTGCCACTTCTCTTTACCGGTTGCTGCATCCAGTGCAAACACGCGCTGGTGGGCGGTACACAGATACAGCATGTTGCCGATTTTAATCGGCGTTACTTCATTGGTGATTTCACCCGGATCGTTAGGCTGCTTCAGGTCGCCGGTGCGGAACACCCACGCTTCCTTCAGGTTGTGCACGTTATCCGCGTTGATTTGCTTGAGCGGGGAGAAACGCTGGCCTTCCTGATTGCGCCCATAAGCCGGCCAATCCTGATCGGCAACCTGCGAGATAGGCTCGGCAGGTGTGGCATCGGCGCTCAGCGTACCGTTGACCTCCTGTGGGTCGTTGAAGCCCGCCCAGGTGAGGATCCCGGCGCTAATCAGCAGGGCAACCAGCAGAGCGGCTACCGCGCCGCTGGAAGGCACCACCAGACGATGCCAGACGAATGGCAAAATCAGCCACACGCCAAAGATAACCAGCACATCGCTGCGCGGCGTCAGCGCCCAGAAGTCGAAGCCGACTTCCCAAACGCCCCAGACCATGGTGGCGACCAGCAGTATGGCATAGAGCCACAGCGCTGAACGCTTTGCCCGCCACAGCATGGCGGTAATGCCCAGCATCACCAGACCGGCGATCGGGTAGTACCAGGAGCCGCCGATGGCGACCAGCCATATGCCGCCGATTAACAAATACAGCCCGCAGAATGCGGCGAAGAGGGCCGTTAGCCTCACGAGTAACCGTGATTGTTGAGATTTTGTTTCTGCCATAGAAAGGTGTCCATTCGTTTGTTAATTATTGCTTTCATTTCATTATAGGATTTAACAAGTGTGATCGAAATCACAAAATGAGCTTTATTATCCAATTAGCCGCCCGATCCGTTTTGCTGGTATACTTTCCCGCTTGCTGATCAATCTGCTGGCTCTGGGTTAACGGGTTGAGTGATTTACATTTAAAATCATGTGGTTAGTTAAATGAAACATACTGTTGAAGTGATGATCCCGGAAGCGGAGATCAAAGCGCGTATCGCCGAATTGGGTCGTCTGATTAACGAGCGCTATCAAGATAGCGGCAGCGAAATGGTGTTAGTGGGCCTGCTGCGCGGTTCGTTCATGTTCATGGCTGATCTGTGCCGCGAAGTACAGGTTCCGCACGAAGTCGATTTTATGACGGCATCCAGCTATGGCAGCGGTATGTCCACCACCCGCGACGTGAAAATCCTCAAAGATCTCGACGAAGATATTCGTGGCAAAGACGTGCTGATCGTTGAAGACATTATCGATTCAGGTAATACCCTGTCGAAAGTGCGTGAAATTCTGGGGCTGCGTGAACCGAAGTCTCTGGCTATCTGTACGTTGCTGGATAAACCGTCCCGCCGCGAAGTAGAAGTGCCGGTTGAGTTTATCGGCTTCTCCATCCCTGACGAGTTCGTGGTCGGTTACGGTATCGACTACGCGCAGCGTTATCGCCATCTGCCTTACGTGGGCAAAGTGGTGATGCTGGACGAGTAATTTTGCATGAAGTGCCTGAGGGCGCTTCGCTTATCGGGCCTATGGATGCAGATTCGTAGGCCGGGTAAGGCGTTATCGCCGCCACCCGGCATAAGCGGTCTATTTGTGATTGATGTGCTTTAACTTGAGGTTGGAAATCCCATGGCGGTAACGCTGTTCCAGGGTTTCGCGGCTAGTGGCGGTAACATCAAGATCGCGCAGCAGGCCATCGTGAATGCCGTAAGCCCAACCGTGAATCATCACCTTCTGACCGCGCTTCCATGCCGATTGCATAATCGTGGAATGGCCGAGGTTATACACCTGTTCCATCACGTTCAGTTCGCACAGCGTATCAAGGCGACGTTCCGGCGGCATCTCGCCAAGCAATGAGCTATGTTTGAACCAGATATCGCGGATGTGCAGCAGCCAGTTGTCGATAAGCCCTAATTCTGGATTTTCTATCGCCGCCTGAACGCCGCCGCAGCCGTAGTGACCACAGATAATAATGTGTTCAACTTCCAGCACATCAACGGCATACTGCACCACGGAAAGGCAGTTGAGATCGGTGTGAATCACCAGGTTGGCCACATTACGGTGAACAAACAGTTCGCCAGGTTCGAGTCCGGTCAAACGTTCGGCAGGAACGCGGCTGTCAGAACACCCAATCCATAAAAAGCGCGGTTTTTGCGCTTGCGACAGTTTCTCAAAAAAACCGGGATCCTCTTCTACCAGCATTTTTGACCATAGTGCGTTATTGCTGATGAGTGTATCTATGTCGTTCATGGAGGCTGTAACCAAGTAAATTGCGTTGGGCTAATATAGGGCAACTCCTGATTTATTAAAACCAAATATCAAGTATCAGAATGTAAGGTAAGCGAAAATCTATGACCATTGCACTGGAATTAGAGCAACTGACAAAGACCTATCCCGGCGGCGTTAAGGCGTTGCGTGGGATAGATTTAAAAGTTGAAGCCGGCGATTTTTACGCGCTTCTGGGGCCGAATGGCGCGGGGAAATCGACCACCATCGGCATTATCAGTTCGCTGGTGAATAAGACATCCGGGCGCGTTAGCGTCTTTGGCTACGACCTGCAAAAGGACGTGGTCAATGCGAAACGCCAGCTGGGGCTGGTGCCGCAAGAATTTAACTTCAACCCATTTGAAACCGTGCAGCAAATCGTGGTGAACCAGGCGGGCTACTACGGCGTAGAATATAAAGAAGCGATGATTCGCAGCGAAAAGTACCTCAAGCAGCTCGATTTGTGGGAAAAACGCAACGAACGTGCACGGATGCTTTCCGGTGGGATGAAGCGTCGTCTGATGATTGCCCGTGCGCTGATGCACGAGCCAAAACTGCTGATTCTTGATGAGCCCACGGCGGGCGTAGATATCGAACTGCGTCGCTCAATGTGGGGGTTCCTCAAGGATCTCAACGATAAAGGCACCACTATTATCCTCACCACGCACTATCTGGAAGAGGCAGAAATGCTGTGCCGCAATATCGGCATTATCCAGCGCGGTGAGTTGGTGGAAAACACCTCGATGAAAAACCTGCTTTCCAAACTGAAGTCAGAGACCTTTATCCTCGACCTGGCACCAAAAAGCCCGCTGCCGAAGCTGGAAGGCTACCAGTACAGTCTGGTCGATACCTCGACGCTGGAAGTTGAAGTGCTGCGCGAGCAGGGGATTAATAGCGTCTTCGCCCAGCTCAGTGCGCAGGGCGTTCAGGTGCTGAGTATGCGTAACAAAGCGAACCGTCTGGAAGAGCTGTTTGTTTCGTTGGTTCATGAAAAACAAGGAGATGACGCATGATGCAGCTTTATTGGGTCGCGCTGAAAAGCATCTGGGCGAAAGAGATCCACCGCTTTATGCGTATATGGGTACAGACGCTGGTGCCACCCGTCATCACCATGACGCTGTACTTTATTATCTTCGGCAACCTGATTGGCTCGCGGATTGGTGAAATGCATGGTTTTAGCTACATGCAGTTTATCGTGCCGGGCCTAATCATGATGGCGGTTATCACCAACGCCTATGCTAACGTCGCCTCGTCGTTCTTCAGCGCCAAGTTCCAGCGCAACATCGAAGAGCTGCTGGTGGCGCCGGTGCCGACGCACGTCATCATTGCCGGGTTTGTTGGCGGCGGTGTGGCGCGCGGTCTGTGCGTGGGCGTGCTGGTGACTGCGATTTCGCTGTTCTTCGTGCCATTCCAGGTGCACTCATGGGTCTTTGTGGCGCTCACGCTGATACTGACCGCGGTGCTGTTCTCGCTGGCTGGGTTGTTGAATGCGGTATTTGCCAAAACCTTTGACGACATTAGTCTGATCCCGACCTTCGTGCTAACGCCGCTGACTTACCTTGGCGGGGTGTTCTATTCTCTGACTTTGCTGCCTCCGTTCTGGCAGGCGCTGTCGCACCTGAACCCGATCGTCTACATGATTAGCGGCTTCCGCTACGGTTTCCTCGGCATTAACGATGTGCCGCTGGTAACAACCTTCGGCGTGCTGGTGGTGTTTATTGCTGCCTTCTACCTGCTTTGCTGGTATCTCATCCAGCGCGGACGCGGTCTGCGTAGCTAATTACGCTGTTATTCCCGGCAGTTAACACCTGCCGGGATGCGTTTTTTGACAGTCATCACCCCAATATATCGATTGCTTCGCTAAACTACTTGCCTGCTAAGGAGGCAAGCTATGTTGGGTTGGGTGATTTCCTGCCATGACGATCGCGCACAGGAACTGCTGGATCGTCTGGAAAAAAAATATGGTCCGCTACCGCAATGTCGAGCGGTAAATTATTGGCGTGGACTGAGCGCCAATATGCTCAGTCGCATGATGTGTGAAGCGCTACACCAGACCGATTCTGGCGACGGTGTTATCTTTCTTACTGACAGCGCAGGCGCCGCGCCGTATCGTGTGGCATCGCTGATGAGCCATAAACACAGCGGCTGTGAAGTGATCGCCGGTATCCATTATTCATTGCTTGAGCAAATGATTCCCGTGCGCGAGTCAATGAGCAGCAGCGATTTTCGCCAGCGTATCGTTGAGCTGGGAACGCCCGGGGTGACTAGCCTGTGGCATCAGCAGCAGAAAAATCCTCCCTTCGTTCTACTCCATGATTTGTATGAGAATTAAACGTTGGTATTGATGCGGCTTTTGTTACAATAGTCAGGTCGGTTCCCGCTTTGGTTATTGTTGATGGCTATACGCGCTGTTGTATTACTGCTTGTGTTTCTCTCCGGTGGCGCTGCTGCTTTACCTATGCGTTATATGCAAACCACCGAAGATGCGACGGTCTGGGCGCGCATTGGTAATAAAACGATGACGGTGGGGAATCTGCGGGCGGGGCAAATCATCGCCATCGAGCCGGACGTTGAGGATTATTACACCTTCAATTTTGGCTTTGGCAAAGGCTTCATCGACAAAGGTCATCTTGAGCCGGTGCAGGGGCGTCAGCGGGTTGAGGATGGACTTGGTGATTTAAATAAGCCTCTCAGCAACCAGAACCTGATGACGTGGAAAGATACCCCGATCTATAGCGCTCCGGACATTAGCAGCGCACCGTTCGGTACGTTGGCGGAGAACCTGCGCTATCCGGTTATCAACCGACTCAAAGATCACCTTAACCAGACCTGGTATCAAATCCGCATTGGCGATCGCCTGGCCTATATTAGCGCGCTGGATGCGCAGCCAGATAACGGTATTCCGGTGCTCACATACCACCATATTCTGCGTGATGAAGAAAACACCCGTTTTCGCCATACGTCTACCACCACTTCCGTGCGTGCCTTCAGCAACCAAATGACCTGGCTGCGTGATATGGGCTATACCACGCTGACGATGTATCAGCTCGAAGACTACATACATAATCGCGCTAATTTACCTGCGCGAGCGGTGGTTATTACCTTCGATGATGGTCTGAAATCAGTCAGTCGCTACGCCTGGCCGGTGCTGCATCAGTACGGCATGAAAGCAACCGCGTTTATTATTTCGTCGCGCATCAAGCGTCACCCGCAAAAGTGGGCGCCGAAATCGCTGCAGTTTATGAGCGTCTCTGAACTGGAAGAGATTAAAGATGTGTTCGATTTCCAGTCGCATACCCATTTCCTGCATCGGGTGGATGGTTATCGCCGGCCGATTTTGCTTAGCCGCAGCTACCACAACATTCTGTTTGATTTTGAGCACTCGCGGCGGGCCCTGGCGCAGTTCAATCCGCACGTGCTGTACCTTTCCTACCCGTTTGGCGGTTATAACGCTACGGCGGTGAAGGCGGCGGGTGATGCTGGTTTTCATCTGGCGGTGACGACGGTGAAAGGAAAAGTGAAGCCGGGGGATAATCCGATGCTGCTCAAACGACTGTATATTCTGCGGACGGATTCGCTGGAGACGATGGCGCGGTTAGTCAGTAACCAGCCGCAGGGATAAGCTGGCGCTCAGCGAATGCCGGGCGCCAGTGAATATCAGGCAACCTGTACCGGAATGGCTTTCGCCGTCCGTTTCATTTCATTGTCGCCTTCAAAATAGGCTACGTTTGGGCGCCAGGTGCGGGCTTCTTCGTCAGACATGGTGACAAAGCTGGCGATGATGACGATATCGCCAACATCGGCGTTATGCGCAGCCGCACCGTTAACGGAGATGATTTTAGAACCCCGTTCGGCAGCAATGGCGTAGGTTGAGAAACGCTTGCCGTTGTTCACATTCCAGATATCAATGGCTTCGTTTTCCAGGATCCCTGCAGCGTCAAGGAAGTCCTGATCAATCGCGCAGGAACCTTCATAGTGCAGGTCGGACTGCGTGACCTTAACGCGGTGGAGTTTGCCCTGCAGCATAGTGCGAATCATAGCGTCTACCTTTAATTCTTAACGGAAACAAAGCAGCCAGCGGCTACCTTGAGAAATTTGGCAGGCAGTATTGCCCGATTTAAACCAGGTGTCTATATGCTATTCACCGGGCTTTCGATTAATTGCGTATCATCACTCACAATGCTCTGCAACCGTTGTCGTGTCGCAAGAATGCTACCATTCATGTAGCCAAAGCACGGCTTAGAAGCGGTGAGTTGAGTCGCTATTTACCGGGAGCCCGGACCGGCTAAACGCCGCCGGGCTCTGGGGACTGGCGTTAGAGCTCTACGCTTTGATTATCAATCAAACGCGCTTTACCAAGCCAGGCGGCCATCAGGATTACCGCACGTTTGCTGTTTTCCGTCAGCTCGAGCAGGGTATCCGCGTCGCGGATCTGAATATCGTCCGCACGGAAGCCTTTTTCGTTCAACGCCTGCTCAGCAAGGGTGATTATCTCATCCTGATCGCGCTCGCCGGCCTTCAACTTCTCCGCCACGCTGCTGAGTACTTTATACAGCCCTGGGGCAATTTTGCGCTGATCAGCCGTCAGATAACCGTTGCGCGAACTCAGCGCCAGACCGTCTTTGGCACGGATAATTGGTACGCCGACAATCTCGATGTCATAGCCCATATCCGCCACCATTTTGCGCAGGAGCGCCAGCTGCTGGAAGTCTTTCTCACCAAAGCAGGCAATGTCAGGTTGAATCAGGTTGAACAGCTTGCTGACAATCGTTGAGACGCCGCGGAAGTGACCCGGACGGCTGGCACCTTCGAGCATGGTGGATAAACCCGGCACATCAACGAAGGTGTGGCTTTCCGTTCCCTGCGGATAGATTTCAGCGATGGCTGGTGCAAAGACGTAATCCACTTTGCGCTTATTCAGCTTCTCGCAGTCTTCCTGAAGAGTCCGTGGATAGTTGGCCAGATCCTCGGCGCGGTCGAACTGCATCGGGTTGACGAAGATGCTGACGATGACCACATCGGCCCGCGTTTTGGCCTCTTCAACCAGCGTCATATGGCCGTCGTGCAGGTTGCCCATTGTCGGGACCAAGGCGACACGTTTGCCTTCCTGACGCAGGCGACGGATATGCTGACGCAGCAGCGGCAGGGTTTCGATAATTAGCACAACAAGACTCCTTAATGGAAACTGTGTTCTTCGCCCGGATAGACCCCGGACTCCACTTCAGCCATATACTGCCGCACCGCGGCGCGCATGTCGCCCGCTTCGGCGAGGAAATTTTTTGCGAATTTAGGAATATGGCCGCCGGTGATACCGAAAGCGTCGTGCATCACCAGGATCTGCCCGTCGGTGACGTTGCCGGCTCCAATACCGATAACCGGAATCGACAGCGCTTCGGTGACGCGCTGCGCCAGCGCAACCGGCACGCACTCCAATACCAGCAGCTGTGCACCCGCCGCTTCCAGAGCCAGCGCATCGTCAAGCAGTACCTGACCGGCGTCGCCGCGTCCCTGAACTTTGTAGCCACCAAAGATATTGACCGACTGCGGCGTTAATCCCAGGTGTCCGCATACCGGTACGGCGCGGTCGGTGAGCATTTTCACCGTATCGACCAGCCAGGCTCCGCCTTCGATTTTGACCATATTGGCGCCCGCGCGCATAACGGTGGCGGCATTTTCAAACGCTTGCTCAGGGGTGGCGTAAGCCATAAACGGCAGATCGGACAGCAGCAGGCAGTTTGGCGCACCGCGACGAACGGCGCGGGTATGATAAGCAATATCTTCAACGGTTACTGGCAGGGTGGAGTCGTGCCCCTGCACCGTCATCCCCAGGGAATCGCCAACCAGCATCACGTTAATACCCGCGTCAGCGAATAGTTTGGCAAAGCTGTAATCGTAAGCCGTAATGGTAGCGAAGCGTTTTTTCTCTTGCTTGCATTTCTGCAATACCGCGATGGTGGTCGGTTTCATAATAATCCCTGATGATAAGGTCAAATTACCCGGCATTTTAACAGCCGAATTCAGGGGGGCAATTATTTTAGGCAAGCGGTTCCCCGTAAAGCAGGGAACGTTAAAAATGAGAGCTGTACGCTACCAGAGGGCGGGTTTTTCAGCGCCCAGGGTATCAAGGCGTTGCTGCAGGCTGATGTCGTCAGGGAAGGTCAGAGAAGGGGCGATTTCATACAGCGGCCACAGCATAAAGCCGCGATTGTACATATCGTAGTGAGGCACGGTCAGATTATCGGTATGAATTATCGCCTGACCAAACAGCATGATGTCTAAATCGAGGGTGCGTGGCCCCCAGCGCTCGGCTTTGCGTACGCGGCCCTGCTGCAGTTCAATGCGCTGGGTATGACTCAGCAGAACTTCGGGTGCCAGCGTGGTCTCCAGCGCTACGGCAGCATTCAGATAATCTGGCTGATCCTGTGGGCCGAGCGGCGGCGTGCGGTAAAAAGAGGATACCGCGACAAGACGTGTGTCAGGGATTTCCCCGAGCGCCTTGACGGCAGCATTCACCTGCTCAAGCGGCGAGGCGAGGTTGCTGCCGAGTGCGATATAAACCAGCGTCACGCGCTGCCCTCGCGACGCGGGGCACGTTTACGCGGGCGGCGATGGCGGCGGCGGTTATCCGGCTCGTCATCCAGCTCGTTCAGCATATCTTTTTGTGCCGGCGGTGCCACAACCTGGAACTCGCTCCACCATTGGGTGAGGCGCTGCAGTTCATGGTTATTTTCGGCTTCAGCACGTAGCGCCAGCAGATCGTAGGCCGCGCGGAATTTTGGATGTTCCATCAGCTTCCACGCGCGTTTGCCCTGACGACGGGACATCCGCAGCTGTAGCTGCCAGATATCACGCACCAGCGCGGTGATTCGTTTTGGAATCGCCAGCGAACGACAGGCTTCATCCAATACGTCGTTCATCGCCAGCGCGAAGGCATCGTGATAGGCCAGACCGCTTTCCTGGGCAATTTTCTGCGCCATTTCCAGCAGCGGATACCAGAACATCGCGGCGAACAAGAACGCCGGATTGACGCGCATATCGTTATGAATGCGGTTATCGGTGTTCTTCAGCACCTGCGCAATGATGCGCTCCATCGGGCTATCACCGTCTTCGGTGAAATAGCGGGTGATGGTTGGGAACAGCGGCTGGAACAGGTTGTATTCACGCAGCAGCTTGTAAGTTTCATAGCCGTAGCCTGCTTGCAGCAGTTTGAGCGCTTCTTCAAACAGACGCGCCGGCGGCACGTCGTTCATCAGCGTCGCCAGACGTGGAATCGGCTCGGCGGTTTCCGGGCTGATACGCATACTCAGCTTGGCGGCAAAGCGCACGGCGCGCAGCATACGCACCGGATCTTCACGGTAGCGGGTTTCCGGAACACCAATCAGGCGAATCACGCCGTCAGACAGGTCCTGCATACCGCCAACGTAGTCGCGGACGGTAAAGTCGGCCACGCTGTAGTAAAGGCTGTTGATGGTAAAGTCGCGGCGCTGGGCGTCATCTTCAATAGAACCGAAGATATTATCGCGCAGCAGCATGCCGTTTTGCCCACGCTGGGAGGTGGTGCGGTCAGACTGACCATCTTCGTGATGACCACGGAAGGTGGCGACCTCGATAATTTCCGGGCCAAACATGACGTGAGCCAGGCGGAAGCGGCGACCAACCAGGCGGCAGTTACGGAACAGCTTACGCACCTGGTCGGGCGTGGCGCTGGTGGTCACATCGAAATCTTTTGGTTTTTTGCCTAAAAGCAGGTCGCGGACACCCCCGCCGACGAGGTAGGCCTCGTAGCCTGCTTTGTTTAGACGATAAAGAACCTTGAGGGCGTTCTCGCTAATATCTTTGCGGGAAATAGCGTGCTGCTCGCGCGGAATGACAGTCATAACAGGCTCAGCAACGGCGTTTTCAGCCTCGCTCTCCTCACGGCTTAGCACCTTGCGGCAGAAATTAGCGACTCGGGTAAAAATGGTGCACCTCGGTAATATCAGTATCCAGGACAAAAAAATAGCGGCTAATCATAGCTCAGCATAACGCGTTTGAGAATGGCGGATTGATCTTCGCCGTCTCGGGTACGGTAGAAAGCGACCATTTAGCGACCGCATTTTGCAATAAATCCGCCGTACTGAAATCCTGCCATTGCGCCGGGATATCCTGTCCCAAAAAGCGTAGTGCCTGAATGAGGACCGGACGTGGATCGCCGTGAGGCAAAGCAGGTGCATGATTTTGCTTGGAAAGTTTAGCACCTTCTGCAGTCAATGCCAGCGGCAGATGAATATAGTCAGGAGCTTGCCAGCCAAACTGCTGGTAGAGCGAAATCTGTCGCACGGTCGGTTCAATTAAATCGGCGCCGCGAACAATTTCGCTCACCCCCTGAAAATGGTCGTCGACAACGACCGCCAGGTTATAGGCAAAAAGACCATCACGACGATGAATAATGAAGTCTTCGCGGGCCAGTCGTTCATCGGCCTGAAGCGTGCCGCGCAGAAGATCGTTAAATTCCAGCACCGGATGCAGTTGGCGCAGCCGTAAAGCGGCGTTCTCTGGACCATTTCTCAGGGCCCGACAGTGGCCGTCATAGGTACCACCGATACTCTGAATGCGCGCGCGCGTGCAGGTACAGAAATAGCATAAATCCTGATTTTTCAACCAGGCCAGCGCCTCACGGTAGGCGTCATGACGCTGAGACTGCCACAGAACGTCACCGTCCCAGAGCAGGCCGTAATGTTCCAGCTGATGCAAAATGGTGGTTGCAGCACCGGGAACTTCACGAGGGGGATCGATATCTTCGATGCGAACTCGCCAGATACCCTGTTGGGCGCGAGCCTGTAGATAGCTGCCAAGCGCAGCAATCAGCGAGCCGAAATGGAGTTCACCGGAAGGTGAAGGGGCGAAACGCCCTATATAAGGTTGTAATGACATGTTTATAAAAATAAAAAACAACAAGGCGGGAAGTGACTCCCGCCTTGAAGATAGAGTGTTAGCGTTCTATCAACCTGCCATCTGCTTTTCGCGGATTTCTGCCAGCGTTTTGCAGTCAATACACAGGTCGGCCGTTGGGCGCGCTTCCAGACGACGAATACCAATTTCAACACCACAGGATTCGCAGTAGCCGAAATCTTCATCTTCGACTTTCTTCAACGTCTTCTCGATCTTTTTGATCAGCTTACGTTCACGATCGCGGTTACGCAGTTCGAGGCTGAACTCTTCTTCCTGTGCGGCACGGTCAACCGGGTCCGGGAAGTTTGCAGCTTCGTCCTGCATGTGAGTAACGGTGCGATCGACTTCATCCCTAAGTTGATTACGCCATGCTTCAAGAATACGTCGGAAGTGCGCTAGCTGGGCTTCGTTCATATACTCTTCGCCCGGTTTCACCTGGTACGGCTCCACCCCTGCGATGGACAGAATACTCAGGGACGATGTTTTACGGTTTTGCCCTTCTTGCATGTTGTTTCTCCTTAACACGCACTATCGATCCCCGTGTTCGGGGGAAAAATCAGGCCGCTATAAATAACAGATGCTTTTCCGGTTGGCAATTATCTAAACGTAACACTTGACAATGCTGTGAGGAAAAGCGTATTTGCGCCGCAGCCCGAACACTTTCTATGCAAATTAACCCGAAACTAACGTCACGGGTAACGGCGATATCAGAGTCATATTATCGGCAGAAAGTTCCGCTTTATAAGCCAAAATCTCCACCCCCTTGTTGTGCGCCTCGTTCAATAGCTTTGCGTATTTGGCATCAATATGGTGTGCAGGAGAGAAATATTCAATGGCTGAGTGCAAGATTGCAAACAGTAAAACGGCGCGCTCTCCGTTCGCCACAACGCCCATAAGCTCGCGTAAATGCTTCTGACCCCGCGCCGTTACTGCATCGGGGAAATAACCAAACTCATTTTCTGCAAGCGTTACCGACTTTACTTCAATATAGCATCTGGGGCGATCATCTGCCTGTAACAGAATATCTATCCGGCTTCCTTCCTCGCCATATTTCACCTCGCTTTTCAGCGTGTTGTAGCCGGTAAGTTCAGGAATACTCTCTGCGTTTATTGCCTCTTTTGCTAAGGTATTTGCTCGTAACGTATTTACGCAGATAAATGCACCGTTTTGCGTCTGAGTGAGTTCCCATGTGTGCGGATACTTACGTTTGGTATTTTCGGATGTTGAATACCACACGGTATCGCCCGGCGTTGCGCAACCGGTCATCGCGCCGGTGTTTGGGCAGTGAAGGGTAAAGACTTGGCCCGAAGGCGTGACCACGTCGGCCAGAAATCGTTTATAGCGTTTAATGAGCGTGGCGGACTGGAGCGGCGGCGTGAACTGCATCAGATTTCCTTAATTATTCGCTGAGCGTCCAGCGCTGTAATGGCGTATACCGCGTGCGCCCTCCGGCATAGCGCGATTCGTACAGAACAAACTCCGTCACCGGAAAGTCCCAATGAAAGCCGGGTGCGGGAATGGACACCGCCTGTCCGGCGTTGCGTAGCAGCGTCAGGTGTGGGTGGAACGGCTGCGGGCTTTGATAACATCCGCTGCGGGCGGCCTGCGCGCGCAGCATATTGGCTAACTGTAACAGCCCGCGCGGCGGCTGGCGCGTGCCAAGGCAGACCACGCGAGAGCGCAGCCACTGCCCGGCATCGTCGAGGTGCAGCGTAAAACCAGGCTGACGAATACGTCCGGCCATTGCCGCCAGCGCGCGCTGTTTTTCTGCGCTCACCTCGCCGAGAAACGCCAGCGTCATGTGCATATTGGCGGCGGCTACGGGCACACCGGCATCGGCGGGAAAATTATCCGCTCGCCACTGCACCAGTTGCTTCTGAATTTTCGCCGGGATCTCAATGGCGAAAAACAGTCTTTTTGACTCAGACATCGTGGGTACTCGGTTATGAATTGACGCGATGCTACAATGTACGCCGTTTAATGTTAACCCCTGGAGCCATTCGTGTCCCTGTTGCCGGTCGCAAGCATCCTTCCTGAACTCCTTCTCGCCTTACGGCAATCCCCGCAGGTGCTACTTAATGCGCCGACGGGAGCGGGCAAATCAACCTGGCTGCCGTTGCAAATTTTACGCGACGGCGCGATTGAAGGGCGCATCCTGCTGCTGGAGCCACGTCGGCTGGCGGCGCGTAACGTTGCGCAACGTCTGGCGGAACTGTTGGGCGAAAAACCGGGCGAGACGGTGGGCTACCGAATGCGCGCCGAAACCTGCGTTGGCGCGGATACCCGGCTGGAGGTGGTGACTGAAGGGATCCTGACCCGCATGATCCAGCACGATCCTGAACTTTCGGGTGTGGGGCTGGTTATCCTTGATGAATTCCATGAGCGCAGCCTGCAGGCGGATCTGGCGCTGGCTCTGCTGCTGGATGTACAGCAAGGGCTCCGCGACGATCTCAAGCTGCTTATCATGTCGGCGACGCTGGATAACGACAAACTCCAGCGGCTGCTGCCACAGGCACCGACCATTATCTCAGAAGGACGCGCTTTCCCAGTTGAACGCCGCTATCAGTCGTTGCCGTCGCATCAGCGCTTTGATGAAGCGGTGGCGATAGCCACGGCTGAGTTGTTGCGCAATGAGCCAGGTTCGCTGTTGTTATTTTTACCCGGCGTCGGTGAGATCCAGCGGGTGCAGAATTATCTAGCTGAACGGGTGGCTGACGATGTGCTGCTTTGTCCTTTATATGGTGCATTGCCGCTTAACGAACAGCGGCAGGCGATTCTTCCCGCGCCAGCGGGGAAACGTAAGGTGGTGCTGGCGACCAATATTGCTGAAACCAGCCTGACTATTGAAGGTATTCGGCTGGTGGTGGACAGCGCGCAGGAGCGCGTGGCGCGTTTTGATGTGCGCACCGGGCTGACGCGGTTGTTAACCCAGCGCGTCAGCCAGGCGTCGATGACTCAGCGCGCCGGGCGTGCCGGGCGACTGGAGCCGGGCGTCTGCGTGCATCTGCTGGCGAAAGAGCAGGCGGAACGCGCGGCGGCGCAGAGCGATGCGGAAATTTTACAAAGCGATCTGTCGTCACTGCTGCTGGAGCTGCTGCAGTGGGGTTGCGTCGATCCAGCGCAGCTTAGCTGGCTGGATCAACCGCCTACCATTAACCTGGCGGCGGCTCGTCGGCTGTTGACGCAGCTTGCGGCGCTGGCTGATGACCGTTTGACGGCGAAAGGGCAAAAAATGGCAACGCTGGGCAACGATCCGCGTCTGGCGGCAATGTTGGTGGCAGCGCAAACCGATGATGAAGTGGCGACGGCCGCACGCCTGGCGGCGATTCTCGAAGAGCCGCCGCGCGGAACAAATCATGACTTGTTACAGGCATTTTCCCGCCCGCAGGGTCAGTGGCAGCAGCGTAGCCAGCAGCTTTGCAAGCGCCTGAACCGCCGCGCTGGGCAGCCGGACAGCGATGCCATTCCTGCGCTGTTAGCGCAAGGGTTTCCTGACCGTATCGCCCGTCGACGCGGGCAGGAAGGGCGTTATCAACTGGCGAACGGAATGGGGGCGATGCTGGACGCGGACGATGCGTTAAATCGCCACGAATGGCTGATTGCGCCGCTATTGTTACAGGGCAATGCTGCGCCGGATGCGCGTATTTTGCAGGCCTGCGCGCTGGATATCGATGCGTTGACCGCCCGTTGCCCCTCGTTGCTTCAACAATCTGACACGATTGAGTGGGATGATACTCAGGGGACCTTAAAAGCCCTGCGACGTAGCCAGATTGGCCAGCTAACGCTAAGCGTACGCCCGCTGGCAAAACTGTCCGAAAGCGAACTGCATCAGGCGATGCTCACCGGCATTCGCGAGAAAGGATTGAGCGTGCTTAACTGGACGAGTGCTGCGCAGCAGCTACGCTTGCGTTTACAGTGCGCTGCACAGTGGCTGCCGGAAGAGGCGTGGCCCGCTGTGGATGATGCAACGTTGCTCGATGAACTGGAAACCTGGTTGTTGCCGCATATGACCGGCGTCCACTCTCTGCGTGGGCTGAAATCTGTGGATATTTACCAGGCGCTGCGCGACCGGTTGCCATGGTCATTACAACAACGTCTGGAGAGTTCTTTGCCAACTCATTACACTGTGCCGACGGGAAGCCAAATCGCCATTCGCTACGATGAAGATAATCCACCGGCGTTAGCGGTGCGGATGCAGGAAATGTTTGGCGAAGCCAGTACGCCGACCATCGCCCAGGGGCGAGTGGCTTTGGTGCTGGAGCTGCTTTCACCCGCCCAGCGACCGCTACAGATAACCCGCGATTTAAGCGCGTTCTGGCAAGGGGCGTATCGCGAGGTGCAAAAAGAGATGAAAGGGCGCTATCCGAAACACGTCTGGCCGGACGATCCGGCGAATACCGCGCCCACGCGGCGGACGAAGAAGTATTCATGATGGTACCAGCCCGGCTGAGACGTTGACGCCGGGGAGCAAAATTGAGAGATATCTTCTTCTGTCCTGTGACAGAAGAATTGAGAATCAGGCCTTTATGCCTGAATGTTGCGGAGAGAAAGCATGGCGGGGAATGACCGCGAGCCGATTGGACGGAAAGGGAAACCTGCACGTCCGGCAAAACAAAAGGTAAGCCGTCGACAGCTCAGAGACGATGAGTATGACGACGATTATGATGATGATGAATACGAAGATGAAAAACCGCGTTCGCGTAAAAGCGGCGGTAAAGGAAGCAAACCGCGCGGTAAACACCGCTGGTTCTGGTTCCTGGTCAAACTCGGCATCGTCTTTGCGGTATTGATGGCGATTTACGGCGTTTATCTGGATCAAAAAATCCGTAGCCGTATTGACGGTAAAGTCTGGCAGCTTCCGGCGGCGGTGTATGGCCGTATGGTCAACCTTGAGCCGGATATGACCATCAGTAAAAAAGAGATGGTGCAGCTGCTGACGGCAACCCAGTATCGCCAGGTGACGGCGATGACGCGGCCGGGCGAATTTACCGTGCAGGCTAACAGCATCGAGATGATTCGCCGCCCGTTCGATTTCCCGGACAGTAAAGAAGGGCAGGTACGCGCGCGTCTGACCTTTGATGGCGATCATCTGGAAACCATCGAGAATATGGACAGCAACCGCCAGTTCGGTTTCTTCCGCCTCGACCCGCGCCTGATTACCATGATGTCTTCGCCAAACGGCGAGCAGCGTCTGTTTGTCCCGCGCAACGGTTTCCCGGACCTGCTGATTGATACCCTGATAGCGACCGAAGACCGCCATTTCTATGAGCATGATGGCATTAGCTTCTACTCGATGGGGCGTGCGGTGCTGGCGAACCTGACCGCCGGACGGACGGTGCAGGGGGCGAGTACGCTGACCCAGCAGCTGGTGAAAAACCTGTTCCTCTCCAGCGAACGTTCTTACTGGCGTAAGGCAAACGAAGCGTACATGGCGCTGATCATGGACGCTCGCTACAGCAAAGATCGCATTCTTGAGCTGTATATGAACGAGGTGTATCTCGGTCAGAGCGGTGACAATGAAATTCGCGGCTTCCCGCTGGCGAGCCTCTATTACTTTGGCCGTCCGGTTGAAGAGTTGAGTCTTGACCAGCAGGCGCTGCTGGTGGGCATGGTGAAAGGGGCCTCGGTCTACAACCCGTGGCGTAACCCGAAACTGGCGCTGGAACGTCGTAACCTGGTTCTGCGCCTGCTGCAACAGCAGAAGGTTATCGACCAGGAACTGTATGACATGCTGAGCGCCCGTCCACTGGGCGTACAGCCGCGCGGTGGGGTGATTTCACCGCAGCCAGCGTTTATGCAGATGGTGCGTCAGGAGCTGCAGGCGAAGCTGGGCGATAAGGTCAAAGACCTGTCCGGCGTGAAAATCTTCACCACCTTCGACTCCGTTGCTCAGGATGCGGCAGAGAAAGCGGCGACTGAAGGTATTCCGGTACTGAAGAAACAGCGCAAGCTGAGCGATCTCGAAACGGCGATGGTGGTTGTGGACCGTTTCAGCGGTGAAGTTCGAGCCATGGTGGGTGGTGCCGAGCCGCAGTTCGCCGGCTACAACCGTGCGATGCAGGCACGTCGCTCGATTGGTTCTCTGGCAAAACCAGCAACCTATCTGACGGCGTTAAGCCAGCCGAATCAGTATCGCCTGAATACCTGGATTGCCGATGCACCGATTGCTCTGCGTCAGCCAAATGGCCAGGTATGGTCGCCGCAGAACGACGATCGTCGCTATAGCGGCCAGGTGATGCTGGTGGATGCGCTGACTCGTTCGATGAACGTGCCGACCGTTAACCTCGGGATGGCGCTGGGTCTGCCAGCCGTGACCGACACCTGGCTGAAGCTGGGGGCACCGAAAGATCAGCTCAACGCCGTTCCGGCAATGCTGCTGGGGGCGCTGAACCTGACGCCAATTGAAGTGGCGCAGGCGTTCCAGACTATTGCCAGCGGCGGTAATCGTGCACCGCTGTCGGCGCTGCGTTCGGTGATTGCCGAAGACGGAACCGTGCTGTACCAGAGCTTCCCGCAGGCTGAGCGTGCCGTTCCGGCACAGGCGGCTTACATGACGCTGTGGACCATGCAGCAGGTTGTTCAACGCGGTACCGGCCGTCAGCTGGGTGCTAAATATCCGAACCTGCATCTGGCAGGGAAAACCGGTACCACCAACAACAACGTCGATACCTGGTTTGCCGGGATTGACGGGCGTGAAGTGGTGATTACCTGGGTCGGTCGCGATAACAACCAGCCGACCAAGCTGTACGGCGCTAGCGGGGCGATGTCGATTTATCAGCGTTACCTGGCGAGCGAGTCGCCTATCGCGTTGGAGCTGACGCCGCCTGAAGATGTCGTCAACATGGGCGTTGATGATAACGGCAACTTTATCTGCGGCGGCGGTGGCTTACGTATGCTGCCAGTCTGGACGACAGACCCGGATGCGCTCTGCCAGCAGAGCCAGCAGCAGATAGAACAGCAGCAGTCAGCGAACCCGTTTGATTCGTCTTCTTCACAGCCGCAGCAGCAACAGCAACAACAGCAGCAGCAGCCGGCGCAGGAGAAAAAAGACGGCGAAGGCGTCGCAGGTTGGATCAAGGATATGTTCGGCGGTAATTAATCCTGTCTTGCCCTAAATAAAAAGCCTCTGTTTTAAACAGGGGCTTTTTTACATCTCTTTTTGCTTTTTTTTAACGCATTTATTTCATCTGTTTATTTCTTAACCCCTTAATTCTGGTAGGGGCTTATATCGCTTGCTATGCGTCCATCGGCTGTCCTATTATGCTTTCGGTTATAATAATAATTCTCGTTTACGTTATCATTCACTTCATTAGAGATATACCAATGGCGCGTCCTAAAACTGCTCAGCCAACCCACTCGCTGCGTAAACTCGCAGTCGTAGTCGCCACAGCGGTTAGCGGCATGTCTGTTTACGCACAGGCTGCAGATAAACCGAAAGAAGAAACCATCACCGTTACCGCAGCTCCAGCGGCTCAGGAAAGTGCCTGGGGCCCGGCAGCGACGATTGCTGCCAAGCACTCGGCAACGGCAACCAAAACGGATACCCCGATTGAAAAGACGCCGCAGTCTGTTTCGGTGATTACCCGTCAGGAGATGGATATTCGTCAGCCGACGACCGTGAAGGATGCAATGGCCTATACGCCAAGCGTCTTCTCCACTCGTGGCAGCTCCTCGACCTATGATGTTGTTTCCATTCGTGGTTTTACTGCACCAACCACCGTTAACACCAACCAATATCTGGATGGTATGAAGCTTCAGGGTAATAACTATTCTGAAATTTCGATGGACCCTTATTTCCTGGAACGCGTAGAAGTGATGCGTGGGCCAACGTCTGTGCTCTACGGCAACAGCAACCCGGGTGGTGTCGTTAGCATGGTCAGCAAGCGTCCGACCACTGAACCGCTGCGTGAAATTCAGTTCAAAATGGGTACTGACAACCTCTGGCAGACCGGTTTTGACTTCAGTGATGCTATTGATGACGCGGGCGTGTGGTCTTACCGCCTGACCGGTTTAGGTCGCAGCCAGGATGCCCAGCAGGATATGGCGAAAGCCAGCCGTTATGCGGTGGCGCCGTCCTTTAGCTGGCGTCCGGATGATAAAACTGACTTCACTTTCCTGAGCAATTTCCAGAGCGATCCAGATGCCGGTTACTACGGCTGGTTGCCACGTGAAGGCACGGTGGTTCCTTACGTTGATGCTAACGGTAACTCGCACAAGCTGCCGACCGACTTCAACGAAGGTGAAAGAGATAACAAGATGCAGCGACGCCAGCAGATGGTGGGCTACAGCTTCTCTCACGCGTTTAACGATACCTTCACCGTGCGCCAGAATCTGCGTTACGACCAGGTGAAAACGCTTTACCGTTCCGTGTACGGCTTTGGCTATGACGGCGCCGGTAATATCAAACGTAACTACGTTCGTTCCGACGAAGATCTCAATACCTTTACCGTGGATACGCAGCTGCAATCCAACTTTGCGACCGGTGACGTAGGTCATACGCTGCTTACTGGCGTTGATTACTCACGTATGCGCAACGACATTGATGCACTGTACGGTTCTGCTGATTCTCTGAATATGCAGAATCCACAGTACGGTAACCCGAACATCGACGTCAGCGGTCCGTATGCGAAATACCAGGTTCTGAACCGCATGGAGCAGACGGGTCTGTATGCACAGGATCAGATGGAATGGGATAAATGGGTGCTGACGCTGGGTGGTCGCTATGACTACGCGAAAACGTCAACGCTGACCCGTACCAACGGTAATGAAGCCATGAATCACGACCAGCAGTTCACCTGGCGTGGCGGTGTAAACTACCTGTTTGATAACGGTATTTCTCCATACTTCAGCTACAGTGAATCCTTCGAACCGACGTCTGGCTCCACGAAAGAAGGCAAGCCATTCGATCCTTCTCGCGGCAAGCAGTATGAAACCGGCGTGAAGTACGTTCCGAAAGATATGCCAGTTGTGCTGACAGCCGCTATTTACCAGCTGACCAAGAACAAAAACCTGACGTCTGATCCGAACGACTCTACGGGTCTGTACAGCGTTCAAACGGGTGAAATTCGCTCTCGTGGTCTTGAGCTGGAAGCGAAAGCCGCTGTTAACGAAAATATCAACGTGACCGCTGCCTACAGCTACAACGATGCTGAATATACTGAAGACACCATCTTCAAAGGCAAACGCCCAGCAGAAGTTCCGCGTAATCAGGCTTCTCTGTGGACTGACTACACCTTCTACGATACCGCGCTCAGTGGCCTGACCTTCGGTGCGGGTGTGCGTTATACCGGTTCAACCGTTAGTTATTACAAATACGACACGACAACCGGGAAGAAGAATGATTCGTTTAACGTCGGCGGTTACACCGTTGCTAATGCGATGGTGAAATACGATCTGGCGCGCTTCGGCCTGCCGGGATCGTCTGTCGCGGTTAACGTCAATAACCTGTTTGATCGTGAATACGTCTCCAGCTGCTATAGCGAATATGCATGCTACTGGGGCGCAGAGCGTCAGGTTGTTGCTACCGCAACGTTCCGTTTCTAACCACCTCCAGGGCGCGGATTTTCCGCGCCCTTTAACATGTTGACGGTTATGCAGGACAACACAACTCATTCTGATACGACCTTTTCTCTGGAACAGGTCGTTTTTCGCGTTCCAGGCCGTACGCTGCTTCACCCACTTTCCTTAACTTTCCCTGCGGGCAAAGTGACCGGTCTTATCGGTCATAACGGTTCGGGTAAATCCACGTTACTGAAAATGCTCGGCCGCCATCAGCCACCGTCAGAAGGCGATATCCTGCTGGATAGCCAGCCGCTGGAAAGCTGGAATAGCAAAGCATTTGCCCGTAAGGTTGCCTATCTGCCGCAGCAGCTGCCGCCGGCGGAAGGGATGACGGTGCGTGAACTGGTGGCCATTGGCCGCTACCCGTGGCATGGGGCGCTTGGGCGCTTTGGCGTCGCCGATCGTGAGAAAGTGGATGAGGCGATAGCGTTGGTAGGATTAAAACCGCTGGCGCAGCGTCTGGTTGATAGTCTCTCCGGTGGTGAGCGTCAACGTGCGTGGATTGCCATGCTGGTGGCGCAGGACAGCCGCTGTTTGCTGCTCGATGAACCGACCTCGGCGCTGGATATTGCCCATCAGGTTGATGTCCTGGCGCTGGTGCATCGCTTAAGCGAACAGCGTGGGTTAACGGTCATTGCCGTGCTGCACGATATCAATATGGCGGCGCGCTATTGCGATTACCTGGTCGCGCTACGCGGCGGCGAGATGATTGCTCAGGGCACGCCGAATGAACTGATGCGCAGCGAAACGCTGGAAAAAATCTACGGTATTCCAATGGGCATCCTGCCTCATCCAGCCGGTGCTGCACCGGTAAGTTTTGTCTATTGATGATGGCTGATAATCGGATTAGCCGCCGCCGTTTACTGACGGCGATGGCGCTCTCACCGCTGCTGTGGCAGATGCAAAAGGCGCAGGCCGCGCCGATTAGTGCCGAACGTATCGTGGCACTGGAATGGCTGCCCGTCGAACTGATGCTGGCACTGGGCGTCACGCCTTACGGTGTCGCGGATATTCCTAACTACCGGATGTGGGTTAACGAACCGGCGCTGCCGGACTCGGTGATTGACGTCGGATTGCGTACCGAGCCGAACCTCGAACTGCTGACGCAGATGAAGCCTTCTATGCTCGTCTGGTCGGCAGGCTATGGGCCTTCGCCGGAGATCCTGGCCAGAATTGCCCCAGGCCGCAGCTTTGCCTTCAGCGATGGTAAACAGCCGCTGGCCCAGGCGCGGCGCTCGCTGCTGGAGATGGCAGAGATGCTGGATAAGCAGGCGGTAGCGCAACGCCATCTGGCAGAGTTCGATGCTTTTATCGATGGCCTGAAGCCACGATTTAAACAACGTGGTGACCGTCCGCTGCTGATGGTTTCGCTGCTGGATCCGCGCCACATGCTGGTGTTCGGCCCTAACTGCCTATTCCAGGAAGTCCTCGACCGGCTGGGCGTGAAAAATGCCTGGCAGGGCGAAACCAATTTTTGGGGCAGCACGGCGGTCGGGATCGACCGTCTTGCGGCCTATAAAGACGTCGATGTGCTGTGTTTTGACCACGGCAACGCCGCCCAAATGAGCCAGCTCGCGGCTACTCCGCTGTGGCAGGCGATGCCGTTTGTCCGTGCTAACCGCCTACAGATTGTTCCGGCGGTATGGTTCTACGGTGCGACGCTATCGGCTATGAACTTTGCGCGGATTCTGGATAATTCTCTCGGAGGCAAGGCGTGAAAGCGAAACTGTCGCCATTTGCCGCCATCTTGCTGTTAGTGCTGTTTGTTACTGCACTGGCGCTGACCTGGTTTAACTTCAACATCGCGCTACCTAATAGCCAGTGGTTTAAGGCGATGCGTCAGCCTGATATTGACGCTATCGACCAGATGCTCTTCCACTACAGTCTGCTACCGCGTCTGGCTGTCTCGTTGTTAGTTGGCGCAGGATTAGGGCTGGTTGGTGTGTTGTTCCAGCAGGTGTTGCGAAACCCGCTGGCGGAGCCGACCACGCTTGGCGTGGCGACCGGCGCCCAGCTCGGAATGACCGTCACCACGCTGTGGGCGCTTCCGGGCGTGCTGACTTCGCAATTTGCGGCGCTGGCAGGGGCGTGTATCGTCGGGGCGCTGGTGTTCGGCGTGGCGTGGGGCAAGCGCCTTTCTCCGGTGACGCTGATTCTGGCGGGGCTGGTGGTCAGCCTGTACTGCGGCGCTATCAACCAGCTGATGGTGTTATTCCATCACGACCAGCTGCAAAGCATGTTCCTGTGGAGTACAGGAACGCTGACGCAGACCGACTGGAGCGTGGTGCAGCGCCTGTGGCCTCAGTTGCTGGGCGGCGTGATGTTGACCCTGCTGCTGCTGCGTCCGCTGACCCTGATGGGGCTCGATGACGGTGTGGCCCGCAATCTGGGACTGGCGTTGTCATTAGCACGTTTGGGCGCACTGACGCTGGCTATCGTGATCAGCGCCTTGCTGGTGAATGCGGTAGGGATCATTGGTTTTATCGGCCTGTTCGCGCCGCTGCTGGCGAAAATGCTCGGTGCACGGCGTCTGCTCTCGCGCTTACTGCTGGCACCGCTGATTGGTGCGCTGATCCTGTGGCTCTCCGATCAGTTGATCCTCTGGCTGACCCGCGTGTGGATGGAGGTCTCAACCGGTTCGATTACGGCGCTGATTGGTGCACCGCTATTGCTGTGGTTGCTGCCACGCCTACGCAGTATGAGCGCACCGGCGATGAACGCTAGCGATAGCGTAGCGAGTGAGCGGCATCACGTGCAGTGGTTCGTGCTGGGCGGGCTGGTGATTTTACTGGCGGGAATTTTTGTTGCACTGGCGCTAGGCCGTGATGCGCATGGATGGCATTGGGCAACCGGTACGCTGCTTGATGAATTGCTGCAGTGGCGCTGGCCACGTATCGCATCGGCGCTGATTGCCGGGGTGATGCTGGCGGTGGCTGGCTGTATTATTCAGCGCTTAACCGGCAACCCAATGGCCAGCCCGGAAGTGTTGGGAATAAGCTCCGGCGCTGCGTTTGGCGTGGTGTTGATGCTGTTTATGGTGCCGGGAAATGCCTTTGGCTGGCTGCTGCCAGCCGGGAGTCTGGGTGCTGCGGTGACGCTTATCGTGATTCTCGTTGCTGCCGGTCGCGGTGGTTTTTCGCCGCAGCGTATGCTGCTGGCGGGGATGGCGCTGAGTACCGCCTTTACCATGCTGCTGATGATGCTCCAGGCCAGCGGCGATCCGCGCATGGCGCAAATTCTGACATGGATTTCCGGCTCGACCTATAACGCCACCGGTAAGCAGGTGGTGCAATCGGCAATTGCCATGCTGGTGCTGTTGCTGCTGGTGCCGCTGTGCCGTCGCTGGCTCACTATCTTACCGCTCGGCGGTGAAACGGCTCGCTCCATTGGGATGGCGCTGACGCCTGCGCGCGTCGGCCTGCTGCTGCTCGCCGCATGTCTGACGGCGGCGGCAACCCTGACTATCGGGCCGCTGAGCTTTGTCGGGCTGATGGCGCCGCATATCGCGCGGATGATGGGTTTCCGTCGTACGATGCCGCATATCGTGATTTCGGCATTGATTGGCGGGCTGCTGTTGGTGTTTGCCGACTGGTGCGGACGAATGCTGATGTTCCCGTATCAGATTCCAGCGGGGCTGCTGTCGACCTTCATTGGCGCGCCGTACTTTATCTATCTGCTGAGAAAGCAGAGCCGATAAAAAAGCCGGATAAGCATGCGCTTATCCGGCCTACAGACTTGTGTACTTACGTAGGCCGGGCAAGGCGTAGCCGCCCCCGGCAATGACGTAGAATTACAGTTTCGTAAACACCCGACGCGCCGCGTCGATGGTATTGTCGATATCTTCTTCGCTGTGGGCGATGGACATAAAGCCCGCTTCAAACGCCGACGGCGCCAGATACACGCCTTCATCCAGCATCAGATGGAAGAAGCGCTTAAAGCGCTCAACATCGCACTTCAGTACGTCCTGGTAGCAGGTCACTTCTTTTGCATCGGTGAAGAAAATACCAAACATGCCGCCAACGTTGTTAACGACCAGCGGAATGCCCGCATCTTTCGCCGCATCCAGCAGTCCCTGCGCTAGCTGATTGGTCAGCTCGGTGAGGGTTTCATGCACGCCAGGCTGCGCCACTTCGGTCAAACAAGCAAAGCCTGCGGCCATGGCGATCGGGTTACCGGAAAGCGTTCCCGCCTGGTAAACCGGGCCGGTTGGCGCCAGTGCGTCCATCACGTCGCGGCGACCACCAAAGGCACCTACTGGCATACCGCCACCGATGATTTTGCCAAGGCAGGTCAGATCCGGCACTACGCCGTAATAATCCTGCGCACCGGCCAGCGCCACGCGGAAGCCGGTCATCACTTCATCGATAATCAGCAGCGCGCCGAACTCGTCGCACAGGGCGCGCAGGCCCGGCAGGAACTCTGGCTGTGGCGGAATGCAGTTCATGTTGCCAGCAACAGGCTCAACGATGATACAAGCGACTTCCTGCGGGAACTGCTCGAACGCCGCGCGTACAGATGCCAGATCGTTATAGGTGCAGGTAAGGGTGTGTTTGGCGAAATCAGCCGGTACGCCCGGAGAGTTCGGCTGGCCGAGGGTCAGCGCGCCGGAGCCGGCTTTCACCAGCAGGCAGTCGGCGTGGCCGTGATAGCAGCCTTCAAATTTGATGATTTTGTCGCGACCGGTAAAACCGCGTGCCAGACGAATGGCGCTCATAGTGGCTTCGGTACCGGAGTTCACCATGCGCACCATGTCCATGGTTGGTACCAGTTCTGTTACCAGCTTCGCCATGGTCACTTCCATTTCGGTCGGTGCGCCGAAACTCAGGCCGCGCTCTGCCGCTTCAATCACCGCATTACGGATGGCTGGGTGGTTGTGGCCCAGAACCATTGGTCCCCAGGAACCCACATAATCGATATAGGCTTTGCCATCGACGTCATACAGATACGCGCCGTCTGCACGTTCGATAAACAGCGGTGTGCCGCCGACGCCGGTGAAGGCACGTACCGGCGAGTTCACGCCGCCGGGAATCAGTTCACGCGCAGCGCTATAGAGATTTTCAGATTTGCTCATTGCCAGGTTCCTGGTTCGTGAAAAAAGTTTTGCCCGGTATTCTAAATTATTACGCGGAGGTTATGAAATTTTTGGCCGTTGTGGCGTAAATGAGGCGCAGGGTTGACCGCATCTGGCTTCGAGGGGCAGATTTAGCTCCGTGGGGAGATTACCGTGCAGGGAGAGCCCGCTTTATGAGCGGCTCGAATTCTGTCGCAGGGGGAAAATCCGCGTGTTAATGATGGCAATATTGACCTCGCAGGGCGTGCCATCATCGAGATAAACGGTTTCATCAATTTCCATGACCGCATCATTCTCTTTAAGATTCAGTAAATTAATGATGTCTTCGTCCACCAAATTAATGGACGTTAAGTTCTGATCCCTGCGCTGGACCTTTTTCCCGGTAATACTTTCGATATAACTATATTTGGAAATTTCGAGCTGACTTAATTCCATGCTGGTGAACATATTCACGGGTAAATGGATATGTTCCAGTGCCACGGGAATATCATCGAAACACATCAGGCGTAATATTTTATAAATCTGGTCGCTATTCTTAATGCGTAATGATTGTGCCATTTCAGGCGTAGGTACTTTCATTATGCTGAATTTAATGACTTTTCTAACGCCTTTGTGGCCATTCTTCTGGGCCTGATAATCAAAAGGCGATAGCGCATGAAACCTTCCTGAGTGATTGCTTTTGCCGATTGAGCCGACGAATAAACCCGAGCCTTTTACGCGATAAATTCGCTGCTGTTCGATTAACAGGCGCGTAGCTTCGCGCACCGTCGCTCGCGTGATGCCGATATTTTTGGCAATCGCAATCTCGGTGTCTAGCTTATCTCCGGGTAAAAGGTTGTCCGTCGTTATTTTCCTGAGAATGTAATCGACTACCTCTTTTTGCTTCTCTGTGATGCCATCAACCATCGACTTTGTTCCTAACCAATGTGAGCGCGAACGCCGCTGAGTCCTGTTTACATGTATGCCTGACTTTGTTTTCTATCGACTAGATAGTTCACGCCATATTGTGAGCAAGTTAACGAATTTGATCTTACAAATGCCGCATCTCGATAAAATCCATTTTTGCATATTGTATCTGGACACGTCTATGTGCATCATCAAGATGACTAGACAAGTGAAACATGTATAGACTTGTTTTTTCTGCTGGTAAGAATGCAGTAAGAAAAGAAGAAAAGTAAGCAATTAATTGTATTTTAATGTTTATTTTTTCTTTTTTTTGCCCGTGATGACGTAAGTGGCGTCGGTAGGCATGCCTGACCAACACAATGATAAAAATGAAGGTTTCGCGCGACATGTCTGTTCATGCTGCTCTGGGGAGAAAACCCAGAAACATGATTCTTGAACGTATAATCCAGGTTAAGAGAGAGACGTATGAGCAACAGAAAGTTAGCGAATGCCATTAGGATCCTGAGCGTCGACGCGATTCAGAAAGCCAACTCCGGTCATCCGGGCGCACCGATGGGGATGGCTGATATTGCAGAGGTTGTTTGGCGTCACCACCTGCGCCACAACCCTAAAAATCCGCAATGGTTCAATCGCGATCGCTACGTGCAGTCGAATGGCCATGGCTCAATGCTCATTTACTCTCTGTTGCACCTTACCGGTTACGACCTGAGCATGGACGATATTCGCGAATTTCGTCAGCTTCACTCTCGTACGCCTGGCCACCCTGAGTATGGCTATACCCCCGGTGTTGAGACCACGACGGGCCCGCTGGGGCAAGGAGTGGCAAACGCCGTCGGGATGGCGATTGCCGAAAAAGCGCTGGCCGCTGAATTCAATAAACCTGGTTTTAATATCGTTGACCATCATACCTGGCTATTCCTCGGCGACGGCTGTTTGATGGAAGGCATCTCTCATGAAGCTTGCGGCCTTGCCGGAACGCTGGGGCTGGGTAATCTGATTGCCGTCTGGGACGATAATGGCATTTCTATCGACGGCCACGTGGAAGGCTGGTTCGCCGAAGATACCGCCGCCCGTTTCCGTGCCTACGGTTGGCATGTCATTGAAGGGATTGATGGCCATGATTCGCAGGCTGTTGATGCCGCCGTTCGGGAAGCCAAAAGCGTCACTGATAAGCCAAGTCTCTTATGCTGTAAAACCATTATCGGCTTCGGCTCGCCGAATAAAGCGGATAGCCATGAATGCCACGGTTCGGCGCTGGGTGCCGATGAAGTGGCGCGGGTGCGCGAGCAGCTGCAATGGCCACACCCACCTTTTGAAATTCCTGCTGATATTTATGCTGCGTGGGATGCCACAGAAAAAGGGGCTCAGATTGAGCAGGCATGGGACGACCTGTTCACCGCGTATGCACAACAGTGGCCTGAATTGGCCGCCGAGTTTACTCGTCGTATGAAAGGGGAACTGCCTGCCGAGTGGGCCGGGAACATGCAGCAGTATGTGCGTGAATTGCAGGCCAATCCGGCAGCGTTAGCAACACGCCAGGTCAGCCAGAACTGTTTGAATTTCTTTGCCGATACGCTTCCGGAATTGATGGGGGGCTCGGCGGATCTGTCTCCGTCGAATCTGACCCGACATCAGAAGTCCGTCGATTTTAGCGCCGCAAATGCGGGCGGGAACTATATCTCCTACGGCGTCCGGGAGTTTGGCATGTCAGCCATCATGAATGGCCTGGCATTGCACGGTGGTTTTATCCCTTACGGCGGTACGTTCCTGATGTTTATGGAGTATGCCCGTAACGCGCTGCGCATGGCGGCGTTGATGAAAATCCGCTCGGTATTCGTCTATACCCACGACACGATTGGTCTCGGCGAAGATGGCCCGACGCACCAGCCGGTTGAGCAACTTGCTTCACTGCGCCTGACCCCGAATATGGAAACCTGGCGCGGATGCGATCAGGTTGAAGTCGCAGTCTCCTGGCAACAGGCGATTGAGCGCCAGGATGGGCCATCGGCGCTTATCCTGACCCGCCAGCCGCTTGCTCAACAGCCGCGCAGCGAGGAACAACTCAACAATATTTCCCGTGGGGGATATGTGTTAGTGGACTGCGAAGGTGTTCCGGAATTGATATTGATATCCGCAGGTTCTGAGATTGAGCTGGCCGTTGCTGCCGCTCAGACTTTGCAGCAGGAAGGTCGTCGGATCCGCGTGGTTTCCATGCCTTGCACCGAACGTTTTGATAATCAGGATGAGGCATATAAAGAATCTGTCTTACCGAAGCAGGTTCGTAACCGCCTGGCCGTTGAAGCCAGTATTGAAGGGTTCTGGCAGCGATACACTGGGCTGGATGGCAAAGTTATCGGCATGAGTTCATTTGGTGAATCAGCGCCAGCCAGTGTCCTATTTAAATACTTTGGTTTTACGAAAGAGAATGTGACGCAAACTGCACGCAGCATGCTTTAGTCGCCACTTTTTTATCATTGAGAACAATAGGTAATATCCATGCCAACATTATCCAACTGGCTGAATAAAGACAAAGTTCAGTATGTGAAATCAGTCGCTGACTGGAAAGAAGCGATCCAGATTGCGGCTCGCCCGCTGCTGGCAGAAGGCGCAATTTCACCGGCCTACGTTGAGTCGATTATCAAACAAAAAGAAGAGATTGGGCCGTATTTTGTCATTGCACCGCGAATTGCCATGCCGCATACGCGGCCAGAGCATGGTGCAAAGGCTCTGGGTCTGTCGATTGTGAAACTGGGTCAGGCCGTGGAGTTCAATTCTGAAGATAACGACCCGGTCGATGCGATTTTTATGTTCTCGGCTCCCGACAGTAATAGTCATATTGAAATGATTTCGCAGTTAGCTGAAGTGCTCTCAGATGATGAGGTTATGCAGCAAATTTTTAGTACGCAAAGTGCAGAAGATTTACAGGCGATTTTACTCGGTGAAGCGTCAGCTTCTTGTTAAATATACCCTAATCGAAAAAATATGAGGTCAATTATGAAAATTATGGCGGTATGTGGCTCAGGTCTGGGTAGCAGCTTTATGATGGAAATGAACATCAAGAAAGTGCTGAAGAAAATTAATATCACGGCTGACGTCGAACACTCTGATTTGGGGTCAGTGACACCGGATGTTGCTGATGTATTTGTGATGGCGAAAGACATCGCCTTCAGTGCCAATTTACCGGAAGATAAAGTTATTATTATCAATAATATTATCGATTTAAACGAAGTTGAACAAAAAATAAAAGACTACTTTGATCAGCACTAATTAAGTGGGCAATAAAATACCCTGCTACAGAGGTTAATATGTTTGTTCAAAACTTTTTACAGCTTATTGTCGATATCATGAAGGTGCCATCAATCCTCGTCGGATTGGTGGCTCTGTTTGGCTTAGTTGCCCAAAAAAAATCGTTCCCTGATGTGATTAAAGGGACCGTTAAAACGATTCTGGGCTTTTTGGTGCTATCCGGGGGGGCTTCAGTCCTGGTGGGTTCGTTATCACCACTAGGTGATATCTTTAAGCAAGCCTTTGATGTACAGGGTATTATCCCGAACAATGAAGCAATGGTATCCATTGCTCTGGAAAAATACGGTGCACCAACCACGCTAATCATGGCGTTTGGTATGGTGGCAAACATCGTTGTTGCTCGCTTCACCCGACTGAAATACATCTACCTCTCCGGGCATGTGACCTTCTACATGGCCTGTATGGTGGCAATTATTCTTTCTGTCGCCGGTTTCGAAGGCGTGCAGCTGATTTATACCGGCTCGCTGGCCCTTGGCATGCTGATGGCATTTTTCCCCGCCATTGCGCAGCCTTACATGCGTAAAATTATCGGTAGCGATCAGGTTGCTCTGGCACACACCGGTACGGTTGGCTACGTTCTTTCTGGATGGATTGGTTCCGTTGTCGGTAAAGGCTCCAAATCTACCGAAGAAATGAACATGCCTAAGAACCTGAGCTTCTTACGCGACAGTACGATCTCAATATCGCTGACCATGATGATCATTTATTTGGTCCTCTCTATTTCAGCCGGTAAAGAGTATGTCGAAAGTCATTTCAGTCATGGTCAGAACTACCTGGTTTATTCATTTATCCAGGCAATTACCTTTGCGGCTGGGGTATTTATTATCCTGCAGGGCGTGCGTTTAATCCTTGCTGAAATCGTGCCTGCGTTCACCGGCTTCTCTGAGCGCCTGGTGCCAAACGCCAGACCGGCTCTGGATTGCCCAATTGTCTTCCCGTATGCGCCTAACGCGGTGCTGGTTGGTTTTATCTCCAGCTTCGTTGGCGGTCTGGTGGGGCTGTTTATTCTTGGGCAGCTCAAATGGGTACTTATCCTACCGGGCGTAGTTCCTCACTTCTTCTGTGGCGCAACGGCCGGTGTGTTCGGTAATGCGACCGGGGGTAAACGCGGGGCGATTATCGGGGCATTCGCTCACGGTATTCTGATTACGTTCCTGCCTGTTGCGCTGATTCCGGTGCTGGGTGCGCTGGGCTTAACCAACACCACCTTCTCCGATACCGATTTCGGCGTCGTTGGGATTATCCTTGGCAACATGGCGCGCTTTATGACGCCTGGCACGATAACCATGACCATTACCGGTATTTTCGCACTCCTCGTGGTCTACAACTTCCTGGGTAAAAAGAAAGTTGTGGTAGAAGAGTAGTAAATTACGCGGGATAAAATATGCCTCCTTCTGGAGGCATATTTCATTTAAGCGCCTATCTTATCTGGTGCAGAGATCGAGTTATCAGGGACGTCAACCGGTCGGTTCGTTCAATTGATCTTCTGCGCCGCTTTCTATTCATTCACGCTAACCGCTGATGAACTAAAATTTTACCCCGGTGCAACAAAGCATTCGCGACGCGTTTTTTTTCGCGACGACGCGCACAGGTGTGAGTAAAATGCTCTCCCTTTCCATTTGTATTACCAATTAGTGAAGACGTGATGAAAGCAGAGATAACTCCTTTAGAGGCACAACGGATCGTTCATTTACGCCGCCGCGATGTGGTGCGTAAATTATTGAACCGGGATAAAACGCCGCTGATGGTACTGCTGTCGGCTGCCGTTGTCGGTTCTCTGGTGGGGCTGGTTGGCGTGGCGTTTGAGCATGCGGTGAACTGGGTGCAAAACGCGCGTATCGCTACGCTGGCGCAGGTCGCCGATCATTGGTTTATCGTCTGGCCGCTGGCGTTTATTTTATCGGCCCTGCTGGCGATGGTGGGCTACTGGCTAGTGCGCCGCTTTGCGCCGGAAGCCGGTGGGTCAGGTATTCCCGAAATTGAAGGTGCGCTGGAAGAGCTGCGTCCGGTGCGCTGGTGGCGCGTGCTGCCGGTGAAATTCGTCGGCGGCATGGGAACGCTGGGTGCCGGGATGGTGCTGGGACGCGAAGGACCGACGGTGCAAATTGGTGGCAATATCGGCCGCATGGTGGGGGATATTTTCCGCCAGCGCGGCGAAGAGTCGCGTCATACGCTGCTGGCAACAGGTGCGGCGGCGGGGCTTTCGGCGGCTTTTAACGCGCCGCTGGCGGGCATTTTGTTTATTATCGAAGAGATGCGCCCGCAGTTCCGCTACAGTCTTATCTCGATTAAAGCGGTGTTCGTCGGCGTCATTATGTCGAGCATCATGTTCCGCATCTTTAACGGCGAAACGCCGGTGATTGAAGTCGGTAAACTGACGAATGCGCCAGTTAATACGCTGTGGCTGTATCTGGTGCTGGGGATTATTTTTGGCTGCGTTGGCCCACTGTTTAACACGCTGGTGCTGAAAACTCAGGATATGTTCTTCCGTATTCACGGTGGTGATATCAAAAAATGGGTGTTAGTTGGCGGCCTGATAGGGGGTGGCTGCGGTATTCTCGGCCTGTTTCACCCGGCGGCCTCCGGCGGTGGATTTAGCCTAATCCCAATTGCGGCGGCCGGGAACTATACCGTTGGCGCGCTGCTGTTCTTGTTTGTTGCCCGCGTCGCGACGACGCTGCTGTGCTTTTCCTCCGGAGCTCCCGGTGGGATTTTTGCGCCGATGCTGGCGCTGGGTACGCTGCTGGGTACCGCATTTGGGATGGCGGCGATGAATCTTTTCCCGGCTTATCATCTGGAAGCGGGGACCTTTGCTATCGCTGGAATGGGGGCGCTGTTAGCGGCGTCCGTACGTGCACCGCTCACCGGAATCGTGCTGGTGCTGGAGATGACCGATAATTATCAGCTCATTTTGCCAATGATTATTACCGGGCTCGGTGCCACGCTATTAGCGCAGTTCCTCGGTGGACAGCCGCTCTACGCCACGATTCTGGCAAGAACCCTTGCCAAGCAGGAAGCTGAACAGGAGGCGAAAGCCCAGCGGTCAGCGCCGGAGAATACTTGAACGATTTACTCGGGTATTAGATAATGACACAAAGAGTCGGGTGAATATTAACCTGAACCTGCAGTATTAATGGGAGCAAAAAATGAGTGATGACGTAGTGCTGCCGCTGGAGTTTACCGACGCCGCAGCCAAAAAAGTAAAAGTCCTGATCGCGGATGAAGAAAATCCAAATCTGAAACTGCGCGTGTATATCACGGGCGGCGGTTGCAGCGGCTTCCAGTATGGTTTTACCTTTGATGACCAGATCAACGACGGCGATATGACCATCGAAAAACAGGGCGTAGGCCTGGTGGTCGATCCGATGAGCCTGCAGTATCTGGTGGGCGGTTCCGTTGACTATACCGAAGGGCTGGAAGGTTCACGCTTTATCGTGACCAACCCGAACGCAACCAGCACCTGCGGCTGTGGTTCTTCGTTCAGCATCTGATGTGCTTGTCCGGGCTGTGATGTGAATTTTAATTGCCCGCCTTCTGGCGGGCAATTTCATTTAGCGGCCAGGCTCATCCAAAGCAAAGGTGGGCAGCTTCAGGTGCCAGCGAATCGCCGCCAGGCGAATAGCCAGCGTTACCACCATTCCCATCATACTGGCGTTTTCCAGTGGCACATCAAAGGTGTAGTAAGCCGTTGCGTGGACAATCCCGCCGGCAATACAGGCCGTGGCATAGATTTCAGTCCGCAGGATCATCGGAACTTCACGCGCCAGCACGTCACGAATAATCCCGCCGCCGACGCCGGTGACGACACCCATACATATAGCAACCAGCGGCCCGGAGTGGGCGATAAACGCTTTGTTGACGCCAATGCCGACGAATACCGCGAGACCGACGGCATCCAGCACCGGCAGCACCCATTTGGGTAAACGGCGCGGCTGGCGCACCAACACAATCGTCAGCATACAGGTGACCATCGCCACGACCAGATCGGTTGGGTCTTTTACCCAGAATACCGGGCCGTTGGCCAGCGCCATGTCACGAATGGTACCGCCGCCGACGGCGGTGACGACACCGAGCACCAACACACCGAACGGATCCATACGCAGCTTACCCGCCAGCAAAACGCCGGAGACCGCGAAAACCATGGTGCCTACAATATCCAGCCAATAAACAAGCATGACCAATTACCCAATTAATGAACCTGCTCGAGTGCAGTACAGAGTTGTTTTGCGGCGAGGATAATACGTGGGCTTGCCCGTTCAAACCAGTCACTATTGAGGGGAATGATGGGGATTGTGAGCTGGCTGGCCCAGTACTGCTGAATTTTCGGAATTTGGCTCTCGTCGCCCGCGGCAACGATGACCTGCGGCTGACGCATTAGCACCTGTTCACGGCTCACCTGTGGCCAGGCGACGCGGCTGTCGGCGAAGATATTTTCACCGCCACAAATCTCCAGTACCTGGTTTTGAATCGCGTTTTTGTTACTGGTGAAAATAGGGTTAAAGCCAAATTGCATAAACACCCGTTTTTTCGGGGCGTTGGCGTACTGCGCTTTGAGCTGCGTATAGTCATGCAGTAGGGCGGTTGCGGCCTGCTCGGCTTTCTCCGGCGTTGGGCTCCATTTCGCGAGCTGGCGCAGCGTGGCGGCAATCTCTTCAATGCTGTGAGTATCCACCCATAAAACGTCGATCCCAAGAGCGCGCAGCTGGTTCACCTGGCGTTCGGCGTTGCCTTCTTTCCACGCCAGCACCAGGTCTGGATGGAGGGCGACAATGCGTTCCAGATTAATTCCCTGCCATGAGGAAACCTGCTCAATCGCTTTGGCTTCGGCGGGATAGTCTGACCATGCGCTCACGCCAATCGGGGTGATCCCGGCGGCAAAGGCCAGTTCGGTATTGGCGGGAGAAAGGGAGATAACCCGCGGCGCGGCACACAGCCACGCCGGGACGCTAAGCAGCAGGGCCAGCAGCCCTGTGATGAGCCGCTTAGCCACGCGCCAGCTTCTGCACCAGCGTTTCAACCATCAGCGTTGACTGTTTGGCGGCAACCGCCAGGAACTCGTCAAAGCTCAGGTGGGACTGTTGATCGGCAACGTCGGAAATCGCGCGTACCACGACAAACGGCACGGCAAAGCTGTGGCAGACATGAGCAATCGCCGTGGCTTCCATCTCAACCGCAATCGCCTGCGGGAAGTTATGGCGGATTTTTGCCAGACCGACGGAACCGTTGATGAAGGCATCGCCGCTGACGATCAGGCCGCGTACGGCGTTCAGATCGAGGGATTTAATGCACTCTTCGGCAGCGGCAATCAGTTTGTCGTCTGCTTTGAAGGCCGCCGGGCAGCCTGCCATCTGGCCAATTTCATAGCCGAATGCGGTAACGTCAGCGTCGTGATAGCGCGCTTCGTCGGAGACCACGATGTCGCCTACTTTCAGGGTTGGCGCGAGGCCGCCTGCGGAACCGGTATTAATGATGACGTCCGGCTGACAGCGTTCCAGCAGCAGGGTTGCGCCCATTGCCGCGGCAACTTTACCAATGCCTGATTTCAGTAACGCGACGTCAACGCCGTTAAGCTGACCGGTATAGATCTCGCTACCGCCAATGGTGATGGTCTGACGATTTTCGATTTTGTCACGCAGCAGCGTAACTTCTTCTTCCATTGCGCCAATAATGCCGATTTTCATAGATTTACTCGCGATGTGCCATGTTTAAAGGCATAGTCTATCATGCGGTTCAGGGGAAGCGCATTTCTCGCGACGGAGAGGCTATGGCTACGATTGATTTTCGCAATAAAATTAACTGGCATCGGCGCTATCGTTCACCGCAGGGCGTCAGTTCTGAACATGAAATCCTGCGCATCTTCGAGAGCGATCGCGGGCGCATTATTAATTCTCCGGCGATTCGGCGATTACAGCAGAAAACGCAGGTCTTCCCGCTCGAGCGTAACGCAGCGGTGCGCACGCGCCTGACGCACTCAATGGAGGTGCAGCAGGTTGGCCGCTACATCGCCAAAGAGATCCTCAGCCGCCTGAAAGAGAAAAATCTGCTCGCAACCTACGGGCTGGATGAACTGACCGGGCCATTCGAAAGTATTGTTGAGATGGCATGTTTGATGCACGACATTGGCAATCCGCCGTTTGGTCACTTTGGTGAGGCGGCAATTAACGACTGGTTCAGCCACCGTCTGGCACCCAAAGATGCTCGCCAGCAGCCGCAGAGCCACGATCGCTGCGAGGTCATCGACCTGCAACTGCGAGAAGGTGAAGAAGTGCTAAACGTGTTACGCAGTAAAGTGCGTCAGGATCTGTGTCATTTTGAAGGTAACGCGCAGGGCATCCGCCTGGTGCATACCCTGATGCGTATGAATCTGACCTGGGCGCAGGTGGGATGCATTTTAAAATACACCCGTCCGGCCTGGTGGGCGACCGACGTGCCGAAAACGCACAGCTATTTAATGAAAAAACCGGGCTATTACCTGGCCGAAGAGCACTATATTGCGCGCTTACGTAAAGAACTTGATTTGGCGCCTTACAATCGCTTCCCATTAACCTGGATTATGGAGGCGGCTGATGATATCTCTTATTGCGTCGCGGATCTTGAGGATGCGGTAGAAAAACGAATTTTCAGCGTTGAGCAACTCTATCAACATTTATATGAGGCGTGGCCTAATCATACAAAGGGTTCGCTGTTCGCGCAGGTTGTCGAAAATGCCTGGGATAAATCTCGCTCTAATTCATTAAGCCGAAGTGCGGAAGATCAGTTCTTCATGTATTTGCGGGTGAATACATTAAATAAGCTGGTGCCTTATGCGGCACAGCGATTTATAGACAATCTGCAGAAAATCTATGACGGTGATTTTAATCAGGCGCTGCTGGAAGATGAAAGCAGCTACAGCGAGCTGCTTGCATTATATAAAAATGTAGCTATAAAACATGTCTTTAGTCATCCTGAAGTCGAGCAGTTAGAATTACAGGGTTATCGGGTGATTGGCGGCTTACTGGATATTTATGCGCCGCTACTAAAATTATCACTGAGTGATTTCAGTGAGCTGGTGGAACATGAACGTGTGCGCCACTTGCCAATAGAATCACGACTCTTTTGCAAGCTCTCAACGCGGCATCGTTTAGCTTATGTTGAGGCTGTTAATAAAATTTCGCGTGACTCCGTGGAATTTCCGGTAATGGAATATTATTATCGTTGTCGGCTGATTCAGGATTATATCAGCGGTATGACCGATCTCTACGCGTGGGATGAATATCGACGGTTGATGGCGGTGGAATAATCAGAAGTTTTGTAAAGACGCTCAATAAATTTTTACTTTTCCCAAGTGCAGTTGCAGGGAACTTAGTGCCATAAAGTGAATCTGATTAGTCACGAACATCGTAACTTTGCGTAATCTGAAATTGAGATTGAAACACATGAAAAAAACCACGTTAGCAATGAGTGCACTGGCTCTTAGTTTAAGTCTGGCTCTGTCTCCGTTGTCCGCTAGCGCGGCCGAGACGGCATCTTCCACCGCATCTGCTGCACAGCCAATGCCAAGCCTGGCGCCGATGCTGGAAAAGGTGATGCCGTCTGTCGTCAGCATTAATGTTGAGGGCAGCACAACGGTAAATACCCCGCGTATGGGGCGTAACTTCCAGCAGTTCTTTGGCGACAACTCGCCGTTCTGCCAGGACGGTTCACCTTTCCAGAGCTCCCCATTCTGTCAGGGAGCAGGCCCGGATGGCGGTAACGGCGGCGGAAGCCCGCAGCAGCAGCAGAAATTTATGGCCCTGGGTTCCGGGGTGGTGATTGACGCGGCGAAAGGCTATGTCGTCACCAACAACCACGTGGTTGATAACGCCAACGTGATTAAGGTTCAGCTGAGCGATGGCCGTAAGTTTGATGCCAAAGTAGTGGGGAAAGACCCGCGCTCTGATATCGCACTGATTCAGATTCAGGATCCGAAAAACCTGACGGCAATTAAACTGGCGGATTCTGACGCTCTGCGCGTTGGCGACTATACCGTGGCTATCGGGAACCCGTTTGGCCTGGGTGAAACTGTTACCTCCGGTATTGTCTCTGCGCTGGGTCGTAGCGGCCTGAACGTCGAAAACTACGAAAACTTTATTCAGACCGATGCCGCGATTAACCGCGGTAACTCCGGCGGTGCGCTGGTTAACCTGAACGGCGAGCTTATCGGTATCAACACCGCGATCCTCGCACCGGACGGCGGTAACATCGGTATTGGCTTCGCTATCCCAAGCAACATGGTGAAAAACCTCACCGATCAGATGGTGAAATTCGGCCAGGTTAAGCGCGGTGAGCTGGGCATTATGGGTACCGAGCTGAACTCCGAACTGGCGAAAGCCATGAAGGTTGATGCTCAGCGCGGTGCTTTCGTCAGTCAGGTGATGCCGAACTCCTCTGCGGCGAAAGCGGGCATTAAAGCCGGTGACGTGATTACCGCTCTGAACGGTAAACCGATCAGCAGCTTCGCGGCGCTGCGTGCGCAGGTTGGCACTATGCCAATCGGCAGCAAAATCAGCCTTGGCCTGCAGCGTGACGGTAAACCGCTGACGGTAGAGATTGAACTGCAGCAGAGCAGCCAGAACCAGGTGGACTCCAGCTCTATCTTCAACGGTATCGAAGGTGCTGAGATGAGCAATAAAGGCCAGGATAAGGGCGTGGTGGTGAGCTCCGTGAAAGCGGGTACACCGGCGGCGCAGATTGGTCTGAAGAAAGGTGATGTGATTGTTGGGGCTAACCAGCAGGCGGTGAAAAATATCGCCGAGCTGCGCAAAATCCTCGATAGCAAGCCTTCCGTTCTGGCGCTGAACATTCAGCGTGGTGATAGCTCTATCTACCTGCTGATGCAGTAATCCCTCCTGAACCCTTTCCTTCTCGGGGGAAAGGGTTTCTTTCCCCCGTTATGTGAAGCCCCCCACAACTCCACAGATCTCAATCGTGCTTTGTGCGTTTGCACAGTGCGAGCCGTATACATCTTTCTTATCATGTAACCTGCTCACAGGAGGGGTTCATGGCTAGCTGGCATCTCGATACTAAAATGGCGCAGGATATCGTGGCGCGCACGATGCGTATTATTGATACCAATATTAACGTAATGGATGCCCGTGGGCGCATTATTGGCAGCGGCGACCGCGAGCGTATTGGTGAATTGCACGAAGGCGCGCTGCTGGTACTTTCTCAGGGGCGCGTGGTCGATATTGACGATGCGGTTGCTCGCCATCTGCACGGGGTACGTCAGGGGATTAACCTGCCGCTGCGGCTGGAAGGCGAAATCGTCGGCGTTATCGGTTTGACCGGTGAGCCGGAGACGCTGCGTAAGTACGGTGAGCTGGTCTGTATGACGGCGGAGATGATGCTGGAACAGTCGCGCCTGATGCACCTGCTGGCGCAGGATAGCCGTCTGCGTGAAGAGCTGGTGATGAATCTTATCCAGGCCGAAGAGAATACGCCCGCGCTGACCGAGTGGGCTCAGCGGCTGGGTATCGATCTTAATCAACCGCGCGTCGCGGCGGTGGTAGAGGTCGACAGCGGACAGCTGGGCGTGGATAGCGCTATGGCGGAATTGCAGCAGCTGCAAAATGCGCTGACCACGCCGGAGCGCAACAACCTGATTGCGATTGTTTCGCTGACCGAAATGGTGGTGCTGAAACCGGCGTTGAACCCGTTCGGTCGCTGGGATGCGGAGGATCATCAAAAACGTGTAGAGCAGCTGATTTCACGCATGAAGGAGAACGGCCACCTGCGTTTTCGCGTGGCGCTGGGTAACTATTTTACCGGGCCGGGCAGTATCGCCCGTTCTTACCGCACCGCCCGTACCACCATGATGGTTGGCAAGCAGCGAATGCCCGACAGCCGCAGCTATTTCTACCAGGATTTGATGTTGCCGGTGCTGCTGGACAGCCTGCGCGGCGGCTGGCAGGCCAACGAGCTTTCCCGCCCGTTAACGCGTCTGAAAGCGATGGATAACAACGGGTTATTACGCCGGACGCTGGCCGCGTGGTTCCGTCACAACGTGCAGCCGCTGGCGACCTCAAAGGCGCTGTTTATTCATCGTAATACGCTGGAGTATCGATTGAATCGAATTTCGGAGCTCACGGGGCTGGATCTGGGGAATTTTGACGACCGGCTACTGCTGTATATTGCGTTGCAGCTGGATGAACAACGTTGATAAACCCGGCCAGGCGAAGCGCGGCCGGGGAGATACAGTGCACGAGCGTTATTTATTACGCGTCAGTTTTTCCAGATCGGCTTCAATTTCGCTGATCTTATTGGTGACAACGCTTTCCAGATGACGCAGATCGTCGAGGATCTTACGCTTAAGGTCGACTTCCGTACGATCGCGTTGGCAAATCTGATCTAACTCGTCAATTATGTAGCGCAGGTTAGGGCTGATTTCCTGCACCTCTTTGAACCCCTGGCCTACGCCGTCGGCGACCACGGTCTTACGCTGGCGTGGGTATTTGAACTTCACGCTCTTAGCGAAAAACTCACCCTTATCCTTCTGGAAATAGATTTTCAGGATATCGTTGTTGGCTTCCTGCCGGAGGCTGTAACGATCGATTTCATCAGGATTGGTAATGCCCAAACTTTTCAGATTATCGTACATAGCGGTACCCTTGATCTAAATTAACTATTGAATAATTAACGAAAAAATCATTTTCCGCCAGCGTAGAGATAAAAAAAAGCGGGGTAGCCCCCGCTTTTCATATCTTATTAATCAATCGTGCGTAGCAGTTCGTTGATGCCCACTTTACCGCGGGTTTTTGCGTCAACTTTCTTCACAATAACCGCGCAGTACAGGCTGTACTTACCGTCTTTCGAAGGCAGGTTGCCGGAGACCACCACGGAGCCTGCAGGAACGCGGCCATAGAATACTTCGCCGGTTTCACGGTCGTAGATTTTGGTGCTCTGACCCAGGTAAACGCCCATGGAGATAACAGAGCCTTCTTCAACGATCACGCCTTCAACTACTTCGGAGCGGGCGCCGATGAAGCAGTTATCTTCGATGATGGTTGGGTTAGCCTGCAGCGGCTCGAGTACGCCTCCGATGCCGACGCCGCCGGACAGGTGAACGTTTTTACCGATCTGCGCGCAAGAACCGACGGTTGCCCAGGTATCAACCATGGAACCTTCGTCAACGTAAGCACCGATGTTGACGTAGGAAGGCATCAGTACGGTGTTGCGTGCGATGTAAGCACCCTGACGGACTGCCGCTGGTGGTACCACGCGGAAGCCTTCTTTCTGGAAACGTGCTTCGTCGTAGTCGGCGAATTTCATCGGCACTTTATCGAAGTAGCGGCTTTCTGCTCCGTCGATAACCTGGTTATCGTTAATACGGAAAGAGAGCAGAACCGCTTTCTTCAGCCACTGGTGAGTGACCCACTGGCCGTCAATTTTTTCAGCGACACGCAGCGCGCCGGAATCCAGCAGAGAAATAACCTGGTTAACCGCCTCGCGAGTTACGGTATCCACATTTGCCGGCGTGATGTCGGCGCGACGCTCAAAGGCGGACTCAATAACGTTCTGTAATTGCTGCATTGTTTACTCTTTCCATTTACTAATAAAAAAATCGTTACCCTTTATCGTTTGGATTGAGGGCTGCTGTCAACCGTTGTTGCACTTCTTGTTGCAGCACATTATTAAGGGCACGCCGGTCCGCGGTGGCGATTATAAATAAATCTTCTACTCGTTCACCAATTGTCGTAATTCTAGCCCCGTGGAGCGAAATTCCGAGGTCAGCGAACACCTGACCGACGCGGGCCAGAAGCCCTGGCTGATCGAGCGCAATCAGTTCAAGGAACGAGCGGCGGTCGGTATGCGTCGGCAGGAAATTCACCTCGGTATCGACGGAGAAATGGCGCAATTTTGCTGCCTGGCGACGTGGCTGAGGTGGCTGCCAGCTGTGCTGGGTAATTGCCTGTTCGAGCCCGAAACGAATAGCTTCATGGCGGTCGCCGGAAAGCGGACTGCCATCCGGCTCCAGTACAATAAAGGAGTCCATCGCCATGCCGTCGCGGGTGGTGAAGATCTGCGCGTCGTGAACGCTGAGGTTTCGACGGTCGAGTTCGGCGCAAACGGCGGCGAACAGATAAGGCCGGTCCGGGCTCCAGATAAATATTTCGGTCCCGCCGCGCGTGGCTTGGGGACTGAGCAGGATCATCGGCTGAGTCAGATCGTGCTTGAGCAGATGGCGGGCATGCCATGCCAGCTGGTTTGGCGTGTGGCGCACAAAGTAGTTGGCGCGACAGCGGTTCCAGATCTGGTGCAGCGCCTCTTCATCAATGTTGTCCATGCGCAGCAGCGCCAGCGCCTGCATCTGATGATGGCGTACGCGCTCGCGCATATCCGGCGTATTTTGCATCCCACGGCGCAGCTGTTTTTCGGTGGCAAAGTACAGCTCGCGCAGCAGGCTCTGCTTCCAGCTATTCCACAGGGTTTCGTTGGTAGCGCAGATATCGGCAACCGTCAGGCACACCAGGAAACGCAGACGATGTTCGGTCTGTACTTCTTCGGCGAACTGTTTGATCACTTCTGGATCCTGAATATCGCGACGCTGGGCGGTGACCGACATCAACAGATGCTGGCGCACTAACCAGGCAACCAACTGGGTTTCCCGCGAGTTGAGACCGTGCAGTTCGGCAAACTTGAGCACGTCCTGCGCGCCGAGAACTGAGTGATCGCCGCCGCGCCCTTTGGCGATATCGTGGAACAGGGCGGCAATCAGAATAAGCTCTGGGTGATTCAGACGCGGCCAGAGATCGACGCACAGCGGATGGCGCGGACGTGTCTCTTCACGAGCAAAACTCTCCAGTTTCAGCAGCACGCGAATAGTGTGCTCGTCGACGGTGTAAGCGTGGAACAGGTCAAACTGCATCTGCCCGACAATATGCGACCACTGTGGCATATAGGCCCACAGTACGCTGTGGCGATGCATCGGCAGCAGGCCGCGGCTGACGGCTCCCTGGTGACGAAGCATGCTCAGAAACAGTTCGCGTGCTTCCGGGATATAGCACAGCGGCTGGCTAAGGTGACGACGGGCATGGCGCAGATGGCGCAGCGTGGTCGAGTAAATGCCGGTAATGCTGCTGTTACGCACCATGATGTGGAACATGCGCAGAATGGCCTGCGGCTCGCGGATAAACAGCGTGTCGTCGCGCAGGTCGATAAGCGTGCCGCGTAGCTGGAAATCATCGTCAATCGCCCGCGGTTTTTCGTCTTCGGTGAGGGCGAGAATCGCTTCATCAAACAGCTGTAGCAGCATGTGATTGAGCTCGCTGACCCGACGGGTGACGCGATAGAAATCCTTCATCATGTGTTCGATAGGCTGATTGCCGTCACCGGCATATTTCAGCCGTTGCGCGACGCTCAACTGGCGGTCGAACAGCAGACGGTTATCGTAGCGGTTAAGTTCCAGGTGCAGGGCGAAGCGAATCCGCCACAGCAGATGCAGACATTCGTTGAGTTCGTTACGTTCGGCTTCGGTCAGAAAGCCGAAGCTGACCATTTCGTCGAGCGAGGTGGCGCCAAAGTGGCGGCGAGCGACCCACTGTATGGTGTGGATATCGCGCAGGCCGCCGGGGCTGCTTTTAATATCCGGCTCCAGATTGTAGCTGGTGCCGTGATAGCGCTGGTGACGTGCTTCTTGCTCTTCAACCTTGGCGGGGAAAAAGGTTTCGGACGGCCAGAAACCTTCGCTGAAGACGTTTTTTTGCAACTCCAGGAATAGCGCAACGTCGCCAATGAGCAGGCGGGACTCAATCAGGTTGGTGGCGACGGTTAAATCCGACAGCCCTTCCAGCAGGCACTCTTCCAGCGTACGCACGCTGTGGCCGACTTCCAGCTTAAGATCCCACAGCAGCGTCAGCAGTTCGCCAATTTTTTGTGCCTGTTCATCGGACAGCTTTTGGCGGCTTAAGATCAGCAGGTCTACGTCGGAAAGCGGATGCAGCTCACCCCGGCCATAGCCACCGACGGCAACCAGCGCGGCATCTTCTACTTCGCCAAAGCCGTACAGCAGCCACAGGCGCTGTAAGAGCTGATCGATAAATTCGGTGCGGGCTTCAATCAGCTGTTCAGCGGAGATGCCGTTATCGAAGGCTTCCCCCAGCCAGCGCTGAAAATCATCGAGACGGTTTTTAATCTCCGCACAGTTCAGGCTGCTTTGCGGCCAATCAACCGGGTTTTCCGGCTGGCCGGGCAGGGTGGGGAGAATTGCGCATGCCAGTTCAGGTAAGGAGTTACTCATCAAACCACCCATAAGAAAAAACTATCACCTATAAAAAAGCCGGCAATCGCCGGCTTTTCATTATTCGTTGTGCGAGATTATCGCCGGGATGGTGTCATCCTTGCGTAACGTCAGTATTTCGCAGCCGTTGTCTGTTACCACAATAGTATGCTCGTACTGCGCAGACAAGCTACGGTCTTTGGTTTTTACCGTCCAGCCGTCTTTCATGGTGCGGATCTCTTTTTTGCCGGCGTTGACCATTGGTTCAATGGTGAAGGTCATGCCTTGCTTTAATACCACGTCGGTTTCGCGAGAGTCGTAATGCAGCACCTGCGGCTCTTCGTGGAAGCCGCGGCCGATACCGTGCCCACAGTATTCGCGAACCACCGAGAAGCCTTCCGCTTCAACAAACTTCTGAATCGCGGCGCCAATTTCACGCAGGTTCACGCCTGGTTTCACCATTCTCAGCGCAACGTACAGGCTCTCTTTGGTGACGCGGCACAGACGCTCGCCCAGGATGGTCGGTTTGCCAACGATAAACATTTTTGAGGTGTCGCCGTGGAATTCATCTTTGATGACCGTGACGTCGATGTTGACGATGTCGCCGTCTTTCAGATGTTTTTCGTCATCCGGGATACCGTGACACACCACTTCGTTAATCGAGATGCAGACCGATTTTGGGAAACCGTGGTAGTTCAGGCAGGCGGAAATCGCTTTCTGTTCGTTGACGATGTAGTCGTTACAAATGCGATCCAGTTCACCGGTGGTGACGCCTGGCTTCACATACGGTTCGATCATTTCCAGCACTTCGGCGGCCAGACGGCCAGCAACGCGCATTTTTTCAATATCTTCAGGGGTCTTAATAGAAATAGCCATGGAATATGTCCATCAGTGTCGATTTTTTCGACAATAATTGAGTATTAGTGATGTCAATGTTAACAGCCAGGAGCCGTCCCTGCCAAATTGAGAATCATTCTGAACTTCGCCTTTCGTGCCCCGGTGTACGATAACAACTGTTGGTATCTGCGGCGAATTTATGGTATAAAGCGCGCCGAACTTCCGCTCAATGTTTTGGCTGGAAGCGACAAATCTCACTTTGTGTAATAACACACACGTATCGACACATATTCCGGGGTGCCCTTAGGGGTCGGTAATATGGGATACGTGGAGGCTTAACCCCAACTTTATCTATAGAGGTTTTTACCATGGCAACTGTTTCCATGCGCGACATGCTCAAGGCTGGTGTTCACTTTGGTCACCAGACCCGTTACTGGAACCCGAAAATGAAGCCTTTCATCTTCGGCGCACGTAACAAAGTTCACATCATCAACCTTGAGAAAACTGTACCAATGTTCAACGAAGCTCTGGCTGAACTGAACAAGATCTCTTCTCGCAAAGGCAAAATCCTTTTCGTTGGTACTAAACGCGCTGCAAGCGAAGCTGTGAAAGAAGCTGCTAACAGCTGCGACCAGTTCTTCGTGAACCATCGCTGGCTGGGCGGTATGCTGACTAACTGGAAAACCGTTCGTCAGTCCATCAAACGTCTGAAAGATCTGGAAACTCAGTCTCAGGACGGTACTTTCGACAAGCTGACCAAGAAAGAAGCGCTGATGCGTACTCGTGAGCTTGAGAAACTGGAAAACAGCCTGGGCGGTATCAAAGACATGGGCGGCCTGCCGGACGCACTGTTCGTAATCGATGCTGACCACGAGCACATTGCTATCAAAGAAGCGAACAACCTGGGTATCCCAGTATTCTCTATCGTTGATACCAACTCTGATCCAGATGGCGTTGATTTCGTTATCCCTGGTAACGACGATGCAATCCGTGCTGTGACCCTGTACCTGAGCGCAGTTGCTGCTACCGTTCGTGAAGGCCGTTCTCAGGATCTGGCTTCCCAAGCGGAAGAAAGCTTCGTAGAAGCTGAGTAATAAGGCACGCTCGTTAGAGCCCTTATAGACCAGGTAGTACACGTTTGGTTAGGGGGCCTGTCTATGGCCCCCTTTTTTACTTTTAAATCTGTGCGGTTTCGGCCGGGCAGATCAAATCTTCCGAGGATTTTAGAATGGCTGAAATTACCGCATCCCTGGTAAAAGAGCTGCGTGAGCGTACTGGCGCAGGCATGATGGATTGCAAAAAAGCACTGACTGAAGCTAACGGCGACATCGAGCTGGCAATCGAAAACATGCGTAAATCTGGCGCAATCAAAGCCGCTAAAAAAGCAGGCAACGTTGCTGCTGACGGCGTGATCAAAACCAAAATCGAAGGCAACTTCGGCGTGATTCTGGAAGTTAACTGCCAGACTGACTTCGTTGCTAAAGATGGTGGTTTCCAGGCGTTCGCAGACAAAGTTCTGGACGCAGCTGTAGCTGGCAAAGTGACTGACGTTGATGTCCTGAAAGCACAGTTCGAAGAAGAGCGTGTTGCCCTGGTTGCTAAAATCGGTGAAAACATCAACATTCGTCGCGTTGCAATCCTGGAAGGTGATGTTCTGGGTAGCTACCAGCACGGTGCACGTATCGGTGTTCTGGTTGCAGCTAAAGGCGCTGATGAAGAGCTGGTTAAACACCTGGCAATGCACGTTGCTGCAAGCAAGCCAGAATTCGTTAAGCCAGAAGACGTGTCTGCAGAAGTTGTAGAGAAAGAATACCAGGTACAGCTGGATATCGCGATGCAGTCCGGTAAGCCGAAAGAAATCGCAGAGAAAATGGTTGAAGGCCGCATGAAGAAATTCACCGGTGAAGTTTCTCTGACTGGTCAGCCTTTCGTTATGGACCCAAGCAAAAACGTTGGCCAGCTGCTGAAAGAGCACAACGCTGACGTGACTGGCTTCATCCGCTTTGAAGTGGGCGAAGGCATCGAGAAAGTTGAGGCTGACTTCGCAGCAGAAGTTGCTGCAATGTCCAAGCAGTCTTAATTGCTGTAAAGGAGCCGCCTAAGGGCGGCTCTCTTTTGTGTAGTATAGATTTAAGCAGTGAAGAAAATCGTCATGTGGAAATCAGCCAGCTCCTATTGGGGGTCACCGGCAAGGAACGCATGATGTCACTCATCCCATTCGTGACACTCTCAGGAAAGAAAATGGCTACCAACGCAAAACCTGTCTACAAACGTATTCTGCTCAAGCTTAGTGGCGAAGCATTGCAGGGGACTGAAGGCTTCGGTATTGACGCAAGTATTCTTGACCGCATGGCGCAAGAAATTAAAGAACTTGTTGAGCTGGGCATTCAAGTGGGTGTCGTTATTGGTGGTGGCAACCTGTTCCGTGGCGCGGGTCTGGCAAAAGCGGGCATGAACCGCGTTGTGGGCGACCACATGGGCATGCTGGCAACGGTAATGAACGGCCTGGCAATGCGTGACGCACTGCACCGCGCCTATGTGAACGCCCGCCTGATGTCGGCGATTCCGCTGAATGGCGTGTGTGATAACTACAGCTGGGCAGAGGCCATCAGCCTGCTGCGTAACAACCGCGTCGTGATTCTGTCCGCCGGTACCGGCAACCCGTTCTTCACCACCGACTCCGCAGCCTGCCTGCGCGGCATCGAAATTGAAGCCGACGTGGTACTGAAAGCCACTAAAGTTGACGGCGTATTCACCGCTGACCCGGCGAAAGACCCGTCTGCAACCATGTACGAACAGCTGAGCTACAGCGACGTACTGGAACAAGAACTGAAAGTCATGGATCTTGCAGCCTTCACGCTGGCCCGTGACCATAAATTGCCTATTCGCGTATTCAACATGAACAAGCCGGGCGCACTGCGTCGCGTGGTCATGGGCGAAAAAGAAGGCACTTTAATTACGGAATAATTTCCGTAGCGGCCAATTCCGGGTAAGATTCGCCTTTACCTGGCAGAATTGATTCACTCTATGGATTTTAAGTTGCGGGAAGGCGGCAATTGAGAGAATCCCGATGAGCTTACTTTAGTAAGTGATTGGGGGAAACAAATGCAGCCAATACATCCGCAGTTTGAAAGACGACGAGTATATTCGGTGGCTTGATTTAAACGAGACTATACTTAGCGCATTCTTCGCAATGTGTCATTGTCTGGTCTGACTGAGACTAGTTTTCAAGGATTCGTAACGTGATTAGCGATATCAGAAAAGATGCTGAAGTACGCATGGAAAAATGCGTAGAAGCATTCAAAAACCAAATCAGCAAAATTCGCACGGGTCGTGCTTCTCCCAGCCTGCTGGACGGCATTGTCGTTGAATATTACGGCACCCCAACTCCGCTGCGTCAGCTGGCAAGCGTCACGGTAGAAGATACCCGTACGCTGAAAATCAACGTGTTCGACCGCTCTTTGGGCCCGGCCGTTGAAAAAGCGATTATGGCGTCTGACCTCGGTCTGAACCCAAGCTCTGCGGGTACCGACATTCGCGTTCCGCTGCCTCCGCTGACCGAAGAACGTCGTAAAGACCTGACCAAAATTGTTCGTGGCGAAGCTGAACAGGCGCGCGTTTCCGTGCGTAACGTTCGTCGTGATGCGAACGATAAAGTGAAGGCACTGCTGAAAGATAAAGAAATCAGCGAAGACGACGATCGCCGTTCTCAAGAAGATGTACAGAAACTGACCGATGCTGCTATCAAGAAAGTTGAAGCGGCGCTGGCAGAGAAAGAAGCAGAGCTGATGCAGTTCTAAGACTGCGTAAGTTGTGCGATGAACGCCGTACAGGGAGCATTACTGCTTCGCTGGCGGCGTTTTGCTTTGTACTCGTTGTCTTTCAAGCCGCAGTTGCGTTGGCTACGCTCATTCGCCCGAACCACTTACTCGCGTAAGCGCATCGGGATTGATGATGGACATCCTGCCTCCTTATCGGAGGTCAGCCTTTGGCTGGATTCGTTGCTGACGAGTATGTCCTTCAATTGCCGTCTTACTGCAACTTGAAAACCATAGAGTATATTTTATCTATCCTGGATCTCTCATGAAGCGATTAACTGTTCTGGGCTCAACAGGCTCTATTGGTTGCAACACGCTGGACGTTGTGCGGCATAACCCCGAGAAATTTACGGTGACAGCGCTGGTGGCGGGTAAAAACGTCGAGCGTATGGTCGAACAGTGCCTGGAGTTTGCTCCGCGCTATGCGGTGATGGATGACGCACCTAGCGCCCACGCCGTGATGCTGGCACTGCGCGAGCATGGCAGCCAGACTGAGGTGCTCAGCGGTCAGCAAGCGGCCTGCGAGGTGGCGGGGCTGGATGAGGTTGATCAGGTCATGGCGGCGATTGTTGGCGCAGCCGGTCTCCTACCGACGCTGGCAGCAATCCGCGCCGGAAAAATTATCCTGTTGGCGAATAAAGAATCACTAGTGACCTGCGGGCGTCTGTTCCTTGAGGCCGTCAAACAACATAATGCGCAGATTCTTCCCGTAGACAGCGAACATAACGCTATCTTTCAGAGTTTACCGCAAAGTTTTCAGAGCAACTTAGGGTACGCTGATCTGGCGCAGCATGGTGTGTCATCCATTCTGCTTACCGGATCAGGTGGTCCATTCCGTGAAACGCCAATCGCTGAACTGAGCGCAATGACGCCAGATCAGGCTTGTCGCCATCCGAACTGGTCGATGGGACGTAAAATTTCCGTCGACTCGGCCACCATGATGAATAAAGGTCTGGAATACATCGAAGCCCGCTGGTTGTTTAATGCATCAGCGCAGCAGATGGAAGTACTGATTCACCCTCAGTCGGTGATTCACTCAATGGTGCGATACCAGGACGGAAGCGTACTGGCACAGTTGGGTGAGCCCGATATGCGGACGCCAATTGCCAACACCATGGCATGGCCGCATCGTGTGATTTCCGGCGCGAAGCCGCTGGATTTCTGCAAGATGGGATCGTTGAGCTTTAGTGAGCCCGATTATGCGCGCTACCCTTGCCTGAAACTGGCGATGGAGGCCTTTGAACAGGGCCAGGCAGCGACTACGGCGCTAAATGCAGCCAACGAGATTGCGGTTGCCGCATTCCTCGACGGGCAAATCCGTTTCACCGATATTGCCGCTGTGAATATGGCGGTGCTGGAACACCTTGAGCTCAGTGAACCACAGAGCGTTGAGGCGGTGATGGAAATTGACGTCAGGGCGCGCGAAGAAGCGTCTGCGCAGGCGAAGCATTTCGTTCGTTAATGAGAGCGGAATCAGCATACAAACCATCACGGCATTTGTGAGCATCTGGCTTCAGTGATATAGTCTGCGCCACTCGGTAGCGCCGTATTTTGGCTTTGCTATTGGGATAGCCGTGCTTAATCACGGCTTTTTTGCGACACAAAGATACGTAAAATCATTCAGGTTTACCTGAATGATAAAGTATATAGCTGTATTCCGGGGTACCGCTCATCCCTTTTCATGGATTAAAAACGCGTTATGTTGTCTGCTAATCAACCAATCAGCGAGAATCTGCCAGCCCACGGTTGCCGTCATGTAGCGATCATTATGGATGGCAATGGCCGCTGGGCGAAGAAGCAAGGTAAGATTCGCGCCTTTGGACATAAAGCCGGGGCGAAATCCGTGCGCCGCGCTGTGGCCTACGCAGCGAGTCACGGTATCGAGGCATTAACGCTATACGCATTCAGCAGTGAAAACTGGAACCGCCCGGAACAAGAGGTGAGTGCGTTGATGGAGCTGTTCGTTTGGGCGCTGGACAGTGAAGTAAAAAGCCTGCACCGCCATAACGTTCGGCTGCGAATTATTGGCGATACCCGTCGGTTTAATTCGCGCCTGCAAGAGCGGATCCGTAAGGCGGAAACGCTGACGGAGAAAAATACGGGGTTAACATTGAACATCGCCGCAAATTACGGCGGTCGGTGGGATATTATTCAGGGAGTTCAGCGCTTAGCCGAACAGGTTCAGGAAGGGGAACTCCGCCCCGATCAAATTAGTGAAGAGCTGCTGAATCAGCAGATCTGCATGCATGAACTGGCTCCCGTAGATTTAGTGATTAGGACCGGGGGAGAACATCGGATCAGTAACTTTCTCATCTGGCAAATTGCCTATGCTGAACTTTACTTTACAGATGTTCTTTGGCCCGATTTCGATGAACAAGACTTTGAGGGTGCGCTGCATGCTTTTGCTAATCGAGAGCGACGTTTCGGCGGCACCGAGCCTGGTGGCGACAAAGCCTGATGGGGGTAGCTTTTGCTGAAGTATCGCCTGATTTCTGCATTGATTTTAATACCGGTTGTTATCGCAGCCCTGTTTTTGCTGCCGCCCGGTGGCTTTGCCATTGTGACGCTAGTGGTATGTATGCTGGCGGCGTGGGAATGGGGGCAATTTTGCGGTTTCACTTCTCGTACTCAGCGCGTGTGGCTTGCCGTACTTTGTGGCCTGCTGCTGGCGGTGATGCTCTTTTTGATACCGGAATATCACCATAATATTCATCAACCGGTTGTCGAAATATCGTTGTGGGCCTCCCTGATTTGGTGGGTTGTCGCACTGGTATTAGTTCTCTCTTATCCTGGGTCTGCTGCGCTCTGGCGTCAGTCAAAGGCGCTGCGTCTGATTTTCGGTATCGCTACGATTATACCGTTCTTCTGGGGCATGCTGGCACTCCGCTCCTGGCATTACGACGAAAACCACTACAGCGGCGCGCTGTGGCTGCTCTACGTCATGATCCTGGTGTGGGGAGCGGACTCCGGTGCCTATATGTTTGGCAAGCTGTTTGGCAAACATAAACTTGCGCCGAAGGTCTCTCCGGGGAAAACCTGGCAGGGCTTTATCGGTGGCCTGATTACGGCAGCCGTTATCTCCTGGGCTTATGGCGTATGGGCAAATCTGGACGTTGCACCGTCCATCCTGTTAACCTGTTCCATCATTGCCGCACTGGCTTCGGTATTGGGCGATCTCACTGAGAGTATGTTCAAACGCGAGGCGGGTATTAAAGACAGCGGGCATCTGATCCCGGGACACGGCGGGATACTGGACCGAATTGACAGCCTGACGGCTGCGGTTCCGGTCTTCGCCTGCCTGTTGCTGCTCGTTTTCAGGACGATTTAACGGATGAACTTATGCTGAGCATTCTCTGGAACCTGGCCGCTTTTGTTATTGCGCTAGGGGTATTGATCACCGTACACGAATTTGGTCATTTCTGGGTTGCTCGGCGCTGCGGTATCCGTGTAGAGCGCTTCTCCATCGGCTTTGGTAAAGCGCTGTGGCGCCGTGTTGATAAACGCGGCACCGAATTTGTTGTCGCCCTTATCCCCCTGGGTGGCTACGTCAAAATGCTCGACGAGCGGGTTGACGCAGTGGCGCCTGAATTGCGCCACATGGCATTCAACAATAAAACGGTCGGCCAGCGCGCCGCCGTAATTGCCGCCGGCCCCATCGCTAACTTCCTCTTTGCCATCTTTGCCTATTGGCTGGTGTTTATCATCGGTGTCCCTGGCGTTCGTCCGGTTGTTGGTGAAATAACCGCCAATTCCATCGCGGCGGAAGCACAAATTGCACCAGGCACGGAACTAAAAGCAATAGATGGTATCGAAACGCCTGACTGGGATGCTGTGCGTATGGCGTTAGTGGCAAAAATCGGTGACGAAAGCACCACTCTCACCGTTGCCCCTTTCGGGAGTGACCAGCGACAGGATAGAATCCTCGATCTGCGTCACTGGGCGTTCGAGCCAGATAAAGAAGATCCGGTAGCCTCGCTTGGGATTCGCCCTCGTGGTGCACAGATTGAACCTGTATTAGCGGAGGTACAATCTGACTCTGCGGCACGTAAAGCTGGTTTACAAGCAGGGGATCGGATCGTTACAGTCAACGGTCAACCGCTGACGCAATGGCTGACGTTTGTTACGCTGGTGCGTGACAATCCGGGTAAAGCGTTACAGTTGGGGATCGAAAGGCAGGGGAGTCCCTTGTCTTTAACTCTGATACCGGATACAAAACACGGTAGCGGAAAAGTAGAAGGGTTCGCAGGGGTAGTACCGAAAGTTATCCCGCTGCCTGAGGAATACAAAACAGTGCGCCAGTATGGGCCTTTCAGCGCGATTGTCGAAGCCACGGAGAAAACCGGGCAGTTGATGAAGCTGACGGTCAGTATGCTGGGAAAATTGATAACCGGTGACGTCAAACTGAACAACCTCAGTGGGCCGATTTCTATCGCCCAGGGGGCTGGGATGTCTGCGGAGTTTGGGTTGATTTACTACCTGATGTTTCTTGCACTCATCAGCGTGAATTTAGGCATAATCAACCTGTTCCCGCTCCCCGTATTAGATGGGGGACATTTGCTGTTTTTGGCGATCGAAAAGCTGAAAGGCGGCCCGGTATCCGAGCGAGTTCAAGACTTTAGTTATCGCATTGGCTCGATCCTGCTAATGCTGTTAATGGGGCTTGCACTTTTCAATGATTTCTCTCGGTTGTAAGAGAGATAGTTAGGAAGAACGCATAATAACAATGGCGATGAAAAAGTTGCTCATAGCGTCGCTGCTTTTTGGCAGCGCGACCGTATACGGTGCTGACGGATTCGTGGTGAAAGACATTCATTTCGAAGGCTTGCAGCGAGTCGCTGTTGGTGCGGCCCTCCTCAGTATGCCAGTACGTCCTGGCGATACAGTCACTGATGATGACATCAGTAACACCATTCGAGCCCTGTTTGCCACGGGCAACTTTGAGGATGTTCGCGTCCTGAGAGATGGCGATGTGTTATTGGTGCAGGTCAAAGAACGCCCAACGATTGCTAGCATCACTTTCTCCGGTAATAAATCGGTGAAGGATGACATGCTTAAGCAAAACCTTGAGGCTTCTGGCGTCCGCGTTGGTGAATCCCTCGACCGTACAACACTCGGTGATATTGAAAAAGGTCTGGAAGATTTCTACTACAGCGTCGGTAAGTATAGCGCGAGCGTGAAAGCGGTTGTTACACCGTTGCCGCGTAACCGTGTCGACCTGAAGCTGGTCTTCCAGGAAGGGGTTTCCGCCAAGATCCAGCAGATTAACATCGTGGGTAACCACGCGTTCAGCACTGAAGATCTGATTTCTACTTTCCAGTTGCGCGATGAAGTGCCGTGGTGGAACGTGGTTGGCGATCGCAAATACCAGAAACAGAAGCTCGCGGGCGACCTTGAAACCCTGCGCAGCTACTATCTGGATCGCGGCTATGCCCGTTTCAACATCGATTCCACGCAGGTGAGCCTGACGCCGGATAAAAAAGGCATCTATATCACCGTTAACATCACCGAAGGCGACCAGTACAAACTGTCTGGCGTGCAGGTGACGGGTAACCTGGCAGGCCACTCAGCTGAAATCGAAGGGCTGACCAAGATCGAGCCGGGTGAACTGTATAACGGCGCGAAAGTGACCAAAATGGAAGATAACATTAAGAAACTTCTTGGTCGCTATGGCTACGCCTATCCGCGCGTTCAGTCTCAGCCGGAAATTAACGACACCGATAAAACCGTCAAGCTGCATATCAACGTAGATGCTGGCAACCGCTTCTACGTGCGTAATATTCGCTTCGAAGGTAACGACACCTCCAAAGATTCCGTACTGCGTCGCGAAATGCGCCAGATGGAAGGCGCATGGTTGGGCGGCGATTTAGTTGACCAGGGTAAAGATCGTCTGAACCGTCTGGGCTACTTTGAAACCGTCGACACTGATACCCAGCGCGTACCGGGCAGTCCGGACCAGGTAGACGTTGTCTACAAGGTTAAAGAACGTAACACCGGTAGCTTCAACTTCGGTATCGGCTACGGTACTGAAAGCGGCGTGAGCTTCCAGGCAGGCGTTCAGCAGGATAACTGGTTAGGTACCGGTTACTCTGTCGGTATCAACGGTACCAAGAACGACTACCAGACCTACACCGAGCTTTCTGTGACCAACCCGTACTTTACGGTTGATGGCGTTAGCCTTGGCGGTCGTGTCTTCTACAATGACTTTAAAGCTGACGATGCTGACCTCTCCTCCTATACCAACAAAAGTTATGGTGTAGACGGGACGTTAGGCTTCCCGATTAACGAATACAACTCACTGCGTGCGGGTCTGGGCTACGTCCACAACGACCTGTCCAACATGGAACCGCAGGTGGCGATGTGGCGTTATCTGGACTCTATCGGCCAGAAGGCGGGTACAACCAGCGACGATAACGGTTTCTCGGCAAACGACTTCACCTTCAACTACGGTTGGACGTATAACAAACTCGACCGCGGCTACTTCCCGACGGACGGTTCGCGCGTCAACCTGAATGGTAAAGTCACGATTCCGGGCTCCGATAACGAGTTCTATAAAGTGACCATGGATACAGCATCCTACTTCCCGATTGATGATGATCATCAGTGGGTGGTTCTGGGCCGTACCAAGTGGGGCTATGGTGACGGGATCGGCAGCAAAGAATTGCCGTTCTATGAAAACTTCTATGCCGGTGGTTCCAGCACCGTACGTGGTTTCCAGTCCAACACCATCGGTCCGAAAGCGGTTTACTATGGTGCGTCCGGTCTGGATAACTGCGATCAGTCCGGCGGCTACTGTAAGTCTGACGATGCGGTGGGCGGTAACGCCATGGCCGTCGCCAGCCTGGAGCTGATTGTCCCTACGCCATTTATCAGCGATAAATACGCGAACTCGGTCCGTACGTCCTTCTTCTGGGATGCCGGTACCGTTTGGGATACCAACTGGCAGAACACTGCAGATATGAAAAATGCGGGCGTTCCAGACTACAGCGATCCGAGCAATATCCGTATGTCCGCAGGTATCGCGTTACAATGGATGTCACCATTAGGGCCGTTGGTCTTCTCCTACGCCCAGCCGTATAAGAAATACAGTGGAGATAAAGCCGAGCAGTTCCAGTTTAACATTGGTAAAACCTGGTAATTGCTCATTGCAAAGGAATGCACGTTCAGTTTAGTTTTGCTGGCATAAGGCGATAGCGTCAGGTGGCCTCCGGGCCACCAAAAGAACAGTACCTTCGGGTACATATGGGATGGTAAGGAGTATTATTGTGAAAAAGTGGTTAGTCGCAGCAGGTCTGGGTTTGGCAATGGCCGCATCTGCTCAGGCAGCAGATAAAATTGCAATTGTTAACATGGGTAGCCTGTTCCAGCAAGTTGCACAGAAAACCGGCGTTTCCAGCACCCTGGAAAACGAATTCAAAGGCCGTGCTGGCGAACTTCAGCGTATGGAAGGCGACCTGCAGTCTAAAATGCAGCGTCTGCAGTCTATGAAACCAGGTGCTGACCGCACCAAGCTGGAAAAAGACATCACTGCACAGCGTCAGTCTTTCTCTCAGAAAGCACAGTCTTTTGAGCAAGATCGTCAGCGTCGTACTAACGAAGAACGTGGCAAACTGGTTACTCGTATCCAGACCGCTGTGAAATCCGTTGCCGCAAGCCAGAGCATCGACCTGGTGGTTGACGCTAACGCCGTTGCATTCAACAGCAGCGATGTTAAAGACATCACTTCTGATGTACTGAAACAGGTTAAATAAGTAATGCCTTCAATTCGACTGGCTGATTTAGCTCAGCAGTTGGATGCGGAATTACACGGTGATGGCGATATCGTCATCACCGCTGTCGCGTCCATGCAATCCGCTAAGGCGGGTCATGTCACGTTCCTGGTTAATCCCAAGTATCGTGAACATCTGTCCGCTTGCGAAGCGTCGGCGATTGTCCTGACGCAAGATTTACTGCCTTATGCCAAAGGCGCTGCGCTGGTAGTGAAGAATCCCTACCTGACCTACGCACGTATGGCTCAAATTTTAGATACCACGCCACAACCGGCGCAGGATATCGCGCCGAGCGCGGTGGTGAGTCCGTCCGCCACGCTGGGTAACAACGTCTCGATCGGCGCAAACGCCGTGATTGAGTCCGACGTTGTTCTTGGCGATAACGTTGTGATTGGGGCGGGGTGTTTCGTCGGTAAAAAGACCAAAATTGGTGCCGGTTCACGCCTGTGGGCGAACGTAACCATTTACCACGAAGTCGAGATCGGTGAAAATTGCCTGATCCAATCCAGCACCGTTATTGGTTCTGATGGTTTTGGATACGCCAACGATCGCGGTAACTGGGTGAAGATCCCCCAACTAGGCCGCGTTATTATTGGCGATCGCGTGGAGATCGGTGCTTGTACGACTATCGATCGTGGCGCGCTTGACGACACGCAGATCGGCAACGGTGTTATCATTGATAACCAGTGCCAGATTGCGCACAACGTGGTGATTGGCGACAATACCGCAGTTGCAGGCGGTGTTATCATGGCCGGCAGCCTCAAAATTGGTCGTTACTGCATGATTGGCGGTGCCAGCGTGATTAACGGCCATATGGAAATTTGCGACAAAGTGACCGTAACCGGTATGGGTATGGTGATGCGTCCAATTACCGAGCCTGGCGTGTACTCATCCGGTATCCCGCTCCAGCCGAATAAGGCATGGCGCAAAACGGCCGCACTGGTGATGAATATTGATGAAATGAGCAAGCGTCTCAAGGCTTTGGAACGCAAGCTGAATAATCAAGACTAGTTTTCATCTTATCGCCTTTCGTTTCCCGGCCTGTCGGCATTCTTGTAATCCGGCAGGCCGTGTTATTATTACCCCTTAGTATATTTTGACAGGAAGAGTATTTTGACAACTGACACTCATACTCTGCACATTGAAGAGATTTTAGAACTTCTGCCACACCGCTACCCGTTCTTACTGGTAGACCGCGTGCTGGATTTTGAAGAAGGTCGTTTTCTGCGCGCAGTGAAAAATGTTTCCGTAAATGAGCCGTTTTTCCAGGGACACTTCCCTGGCAAGCCGATTTTACCGGGCGTGCTGATTCTGGAAGCAATGGCGCAGGCCACCGGTATCCTGGCGTTTAAAAGCGTAGGTAAACTGGAGCCGGGCGAGCTGTATTACTTTGCTGGTATCGATGAAGCGCGCTTCAAGCGCCCAGTCGTGCCTGGCGATCAGATGATTATGGAAGTCACCTTCGAGAAAACCCGTCGTGGCCTGACTCGCTTTAAAGGCGTTGCGCTGGTCGATGGCAAAGTGGTTTGCGAAGCGACAATGATGTGTGCGCGTAGCCGGGAGTCCTAATCCGTGATTGATAAAACCGCCTTTATCCATCCTACTGCCATTGTGGAAGACGGTGCCGTTATTGGTGCTAATGCCCACATTGGCCCGTTTTGTATTGTGGGGCCAAACGTCGAAATTGGCGAAGGCACCGTACTGAAGTCTCACGTTGTTGTTAACGGCCACACTACAATTGGTCGTGATAACGAGATCTATCAGTTCGCCTCTATCGGGGAAGTTAACCAGGATCTGAAATATGCTGGTGAACCGACTCGCGTGGAAATTGGCGATCGCAACCGCATTCGCGAAAGCGTCACCATTCACCGTGGCACAGAACAGGGCGGTGGATTGACGAAGGTGGGCAGCGATAACCTGCTGATGATCAACGCCCACGTGGCGCACGATTGTACGGTCGGAAACCGCTGCATCCTGGCAAACAACGCTACCCTCGCGGGTCACGTTTCGCTGGATGATTTTGTTATCATCGGCGGCATGACCGCGGTGCACCAGTTCTGCATTATCGGTGCGCACGTGATGGTAGGCGGCTGTTCTGGCGTTGCTCAGGACGTTCCGCCATACGTTATTGCTCAGGGCAACCACGCGACACCGTTTGGCGTCAACATCGAAGGCCTGAAGCGCCGCGGCTTTAGCCGTGAAGCGATCACCGCCATCCGCAACGCCTATAAAGCGTTGTACCGCAGTGGCAAAACGTTGGAAGAAGTAAAACCGGAAATTGCCGAGCTTGCGAAGCAGCATCCGGAAGTTCAGCCATTTAGCGACTTCTTCGCCCGCTCTACGCGTGGCCTGATTCGTTAATGACTGAGCAGCGTCCCTTAACGATTGCCCTGGTCGCCGGAGAAACCTCCGGCGATATTCTTGGTGCAGGTCTCATTCGCGCCCTCAAGGCGCGAGTACCCAACGCGCGTTTCGTCGGCGTTGCTGGCCCTTTGATGCAGGCCGAAGGCTGTGAAGCCTGGTATGAAATGGAAGAGCTGGCGGTGATGGGGATCGTTGAAGTGCTGGGGCGACTGCGTCGCTTACTGCACATCCGCGCCGATCTCACCCAACGTTTTACCGATCTCAAGCCCGATGTCTTTGTCGGCATTGATGCCCCCGATTTCAATATCACCCTTGAGGGCAACCTTAAGAAGCAGGGGATCAAAACCATTCATTATGTCAGCCCGTCCGTGTGGGCCTGGCGACAGAAACGCGTCTTCAAAATTGGCAGAGCTACCGATCTGGTGCTCGCATTCCTGCCTTTTGAAAAAGCGTTTTATGACAAATTTAACGTCCCGTGCCGCTTTATCGGCCACACCATGGCGGATGCCATGCCGCTGGATCCCGATAAAAACGCCGCGCGGGATACGTTGGGTATCGCCCACGATGTCCACTGTCTGGCTATGCTGCCGGGCAGTCGTGGCGCCGAAGTGGAAATGCTCAGCGCAGACTTTTTAAAAACTGCACAGCTGTTACGCCAGCAGTACCCAGACCTTGAGGTGGTTGTACCGCTGGTGAATGCGAAACGCCGCGAGCAGTTCGAACGAATCAAAGCAGAGGTGGCACCGGACCTGGCAGTGCATATGCTGGACGGCATGGCCCGTGAGGCGATGATCGCCAGCGACGCAGCACTGCTCGCATCGGGGACTGCGGCGCTCGAGTGCATGTTGGCCAAGTGCCCGATGGTTGTCGGTTATCGTATGAAGCCGTTCACCTTCTGGCTGGCTAAACGTCTGGTGAAGACCGACTACGTCTCTTTGCCGAATCTGCTGGCGGGGCGTGAGCTGGTAAAAGAGCTGCTGCAGGACGAATGCCAGCCGGAGCTGCTTGCCGAGGCGCTGCAGCCATTACTGGCTAATGGCCGAACCAGCCATGCGATGCATGACACCTTCCGCGAGCTTCACCTGCAAATTCGCTGTAATGCGGATGAACAGGCGGCAGATGCGGTGCTGGAGCTAGCACAATGATTGAATTTGTTTATCCCCATACCCATTTAGTTGCCGGTGTGGATGAAGTCGGGCGTGGTCCATTGGTCGGCGCTGTCGTTACGGCTGCGGTGATCCTCGATCCTTCTCGCCCGATTGTCGGTTTGAATGACTCCAAAAAATTGAGCGAAAAGCGCCGCCTGGCGCTATTTGACGAAATCAAAGAAAAAGCACTGTGCTGGAGCCTTGGGCGCGCAGAGCCGCATGAAATTGACGAACTCAATATTCTGCATGCCACTATGCTCGCGATGCAGCGGGCGGTCGCTGGACTTTCAATTGTCCCGGAATATGTGCTGATTGACGGAAATCGCTGCCCGGCGCTGCCGATGCCTTCTATGGCGGTTGTGAAAGGCGATAGCCGAGTGGCGGAAATCAGCGCAGCGTCGATTCTGGCGAAAGTGACGCGCGATGCCGAAATGGCTGAACTGGACAAAGTACTTCCGCAGTACGGGTTTGCCCAGCACAAAGGCTATCCAACGCCCTTCCATCTGGAGGCGCTTGCCCTGCATGGTGCCACCGAACATCACCGACGCAGTTTTGCTCCTGTCAAACGCGCGCTAGGGCTTGTGTCCTGATCCGCGTGCCGAGATAAGTAAACCGGAAATTAATAATGGCTGAACCACGTTTCGTGCACCTGCGGGTGCATAGCGACTACTCCATGATCGATGGGCTGGCAAAAACCGGGCCGCTGGTAAAAAAGGCGGCCGCATTGGGCATGCCTGCGCTGGCGATCACCGATTTTACCAACCTTTGCGGCTTGGTGAAGTTCTATGGAGCGGGACACGGTGCCGGGATTAAGCCGATTGTCGGCGCGGATTTTCACGTCCAGAGCGAGCTGTTTGGCGACGAACTGACTCAGCTAACGGTGCTGGCGGCTAATAACGTTGGCTATCAAAACCTGACGCTACTGATTTCAAAAGCCTATCAACGTGGTTATGGTGCCGCGGGGCCGATTATCGACCGCGATTGGCTGGTCGAATTAAAAGAAGGGCTGATTTTGCTCTCCGGCGCACGGATGGGCGATGTTGGCCGCGCCTTGCTACGTGGTAATACGGTACTGGTTGAACAGTGTGCGGCATTTTATGAAGAGCACTTCCCCGACGCCTATTTCCTTGAGCTAATTCGTACCGGCCGACAGGATGAAGAAGCCTATCTGCACGCTGCGGTAGCGCTGGCGGAAACGCGCGGCCTGCCGGTGGTGGCGACCAATGACGTTCGCTTCCTTGAACCGGGTGACTTTGACGCCCATGAAATTCGCGTGGCTATCCACGACGGTTTCACCCTGGATGACCCAAAACGCCCGCGTAATTACTCTTCGCAGCAATATATGCGCAGCGAAGACGAGATGTGCGAGCTGTTCTCCGATATTCCGGAAGCGCTGGAAAACAGCGTTGAGATTGCTAAGCGCTGTAACGTAACGGTGCGCCTGGGCGAATACTTCCTGCCGCAGTTCCCGACTGGTGACATGACCACCGAGGATTTCCTCGTGGCAAAATCGCATGAAGGTCTGGAAGAGCGTCTGGAGTTCCTGTTCCCCGATCCACAAGAACGTGCGCAGAAGCGCCCGCCTTATGATGAACGTCTGGAAATTGAGCTGAAAGTTATCAACCAGATGGGCTTCCCGGGCTACTTCCTGATCGTAATGGAATTTATCCAGTGGTCGAAAGATAACGGCGTGCCGGTTGGACCTGGCCGTGGTTCCGGTGCAGGCTCGCTGGTGGCCTATGCGCTAAAAATTACCGACCTCGATCCGCTGGAATTTGACCTGCTGTTCGAACGCTTCCTTAACCCGGAACGTGTCTCGATGCCCGACTTCGACGTTGACTTCTGTATGGAGAAACGCGACCAGGTTATTGAACACGTGGCGGAAATGTACGGTCGTGATGCGGTTTCGCAGATTATCACCTTCGGTACCATGGCGGCGAAAGCGGTTATCCGCGACGTAGGCCGCGTACTGGGGCATCCGTACGGCTTCGTTGACCGTATCTCTAAGCTGGTGCCGCCCGATCCGGGGATGACGCTGGCTAAAGCCTTTGAAGCTGAACCGCAGCTGCCGGAAATTTACGAGGCCGATGAAGAGGTTCGCGCGCTGATCGACATGGCGCGTAAGCTGGAAGGGGTCACTCGTAACGCCGGTAAACACGCCGGTGGCGTGGTTATCGCGCCGACCAAAATTACCGATTTTGCGCCGCTGTACTGCGACGAGCAGGGGCTGCACCCGGTCACTCAGTTTGATAAGAACGACGTTGAATACGCCGGGCTGGTGAAGTTTGACTTCCTTGGCCTACGTACGCTCACCATCATCAACTGGGCGCTGGAGATGATCAACGCCCGCCGCGAACGCAACGGCGAGCCGCCGCTGGATATCGCAGCCATCCCGCTGGATGACAAGAAAAGCTTCGACATGCTGCAACGCTCGGAAACCACTGCGGTATTCCAGCTTGAATCCCGCGGCATGAAGGATCTGATCAAACGTCTGCAGCCGGACTGCTTCGAAGATATGATCGCACTGGTAGCTCTGTTCCGTCCGGGCCCACTGCAGTCGGGGATGGTAGATAACTTTATCGACCGTAAGCACGGGCGTGAAGAGATCTCCTATCCGGACGTTCAGTGGCAGCATGAGTGCCTGAAGCCGGTGCTGGAACCTACGTACGGCATTATCCTGTACCAGGAACAGGTTATGCAGATTGCCCAGGAGCTTTCCGGCTATACTCTGGGTGGCGCGGATATGCTGCGTCGTGCGATGGGTAAGAAAAAGCCCGAAGAGATGGCCAAGCAGCGCGGCACCTTTGAAGAAGGGGCGAAAAGCCGCGGTGTAGATGGCGAACTGGCGATGAAAATCTTTGACCTGGTGGAGAAATTCGCCGGTTATGGGTTTAACAAATCTCACTCCGCAGCCTATGCTCTGGTTTCGTACCAGACGTTGTGGTTGAAAGCGCACTATCCCGCCGAGTTTATGGCGGCGGTGATGACCGCCGATATGGACAACACCGAGAAGGTGGTTGGCCTGGTGGATGAGTGTTGGCGGATGGGGTTGAAAATCTTGCCGCCTGATATCAATTCCGGTTTATATCATTTCCACGTTAATCATGACGGGGAAATCGTGTATGGTATCGGCGCGATTAAAGGCGTCGGCGAAGGCCCAATTGAAGCGATCATTGAAGCGCGCAATAACGGGGGCTATTTCCGCGAGCTTTTTGATCTCTGTGCACGCACGGATACCAAGAAACTCAACCGCCGGGTGCTGGAAAAATTGATCATGTCCGGGGCCTTCGACCGCCTTGGGCCGCATCGCGCAGCGTTGATGAACTCGTTGGGTGACGCATTAAAAGCCGCTGACCAGCATGCGAAAGCAGAGGCGATTGGTCAGGCGGATATGTTCGGCGTGTTGGCCGAAGAGCCGGAGCAAATTGAGCAGTCGTACGCAAACTGCCAGCCCTGGCCTGAACACACGGTGCTGGAAGGTGAACGGGAAACGTTAGGCTTATACTTGACGGGTCACCCGATTAACCAGTACCTGAAAGAAATTGAGCGCTATGTCGGCGGCTATAGGCTAAAAGACATGCATCCGACAGAACGTGGTAAAGTGACCACGGCTGCGGGGCTCGTGATTGCCGCAAGGGTTATGGTCACCAAGCGCGGCAATCGTATCGGCATCTGTACGCTGGATGACCGCTCCGGGCGGCTAGAGGTGATGCTCTTCACCGAAGCTCTGGAAAAATACCAGCATCTGCTGGAAAACGACCGCATACTTATCGTCAGCGGACAGGTCAGCTTTGATGATTTCAGCGGCGGCCTTAAAATGATGGCCCGCGAAGTTATGGACATTGACGAAGCCCGGGAAAAATACGCTCGCGGGCTTGCTATCTCGCTGACGGACAGGCAAATTGATGACCAGCTTTTAAACCGACTCCGTCAGTCTCTGGAACCCCACCGTTCGGGAACCATTCCAGTACATCTCTACTATCAGAGGGCGGATGCACGTGCGCGGTTGCGTTTCGGTGCAACCTGGCGTGTCTCTCCGAGCGATCGTTTACTCAACGATCTGCGTAGCCTCATCGGTTCGGAGCAGGTGGAACTGGAGTTTGACTAATACAGGAATACTATGAGTCTGAATTTCCTTGATTTTGAACAGCCGATTGCAGAGCTGGAAGCAAAAATCGATTCTCTGACTGCGGTTAGCCGTCAGGATGAGAAACTGGATATTAATATCGACGAAGAAGTGCATCGTCTGCGCGAAAAAAGCGTAGAGCTGACGCGCAAAATCTTTGCCGATCTCGGCGCATGGCAGGTAGCCCAACTGGCGCGCCATCCACAGCGTCCGTACACCCTGGATTATGTCCGTCTGGCGTTTGATGAGTTTGACGAACTGGCAGGCGACCGCGCGTATGCCGACGACAAAGCTATCGTTGGTGGCATCGCTCGTCTGGACGGTCGCCCAGTGATGATCATTGGTCATCAGAAAGGTCGTGAAACCAAAGAAAAAATCCGTCGCAACTTCGGCATGCCGGCACCGGAAGGTTATCGCAAAGCCCTGCGTCTGATGGAAATGGCAGAACGCTTCAACATGCCGATTGTGACCTTCATCGACACCCCGGGTGCATACCCAGGCGTAGGCGCAGAAGAACGCGGCCAGTCTGAAGCTATTGCCCGTAACCTGCGTGAAATGTCACGTCTGAGCGTCCCGGTTATCTGCACCGTTATTGGTGAAGGTGGATCCGGTGGTGCACTGGCGATTGGCGTGGGCGATAAAGTGAATATGCTGCAGTACAGCACCTATTCCGTTATCTCTCCGGAAGGCTGTGCTTCCATTCTGTGGAAAAGCGCTGATAAAGCGCCGCTGGCGGCTGAAGCCATGGGCATCATCGCTCCGCGTCTGAAAGAACTGAAGCTTATCGATTCCATTATCCCGGAACCACTGGGCGGTGCGCACCGCAACCCGGAAGCTATTGCAGCATCACTGAAAGCGCAGCTGCTGGCAGACCTGGCAGACCTCGATGTGCTGAGCAAAGAAGACCTGCTCAATCGTCGTTACCAGCGCCTGATGACTTACGGCTACGCGTAATACCAACGTAAGACGTTCCTGAAAAGGGCCACAGTTTGTGGCCCTTTTTTATTACCTGCGGTCTACCTGCGCTATGATAGGTGAAGGTTTTCCAGGAGGAACGCATGAATATTATTGCCATTATGGGGCCGCACGGCGTCTACTACAAAGACGAGCCGGTAAAGGAGCTTGAGGCTGCGCTACTGTCGCAGGGCTTCAAAATTATCTGGCCGCAAAACAGCGCAGACCTGCTGAAATTGATTGAACACAACCCGCGTATTAGCGGGGTGATTTTTGACTGGGATGAATATAGCGTCGATCTTTGCGGCGAAATAAACCAGCTTAATGAATATCTGCCGCTTTACGCTTTTATTAATGCCCACTCCACGATGGATGTTAGCGCGCATGATATGCGCATGGCGCTGTGGTTCTTTGAATATGCCCTGGGTCAGGCCGACGATATCGCCACCCGCATTCGTCAGTATACCGACGAGTATCTCGATAACATCACGCCGCCGTTTACCAAAGCGTTATTTACCTACGTCACAGAAGGCAAATACACCTTCTGTACGCCAGGGCATATGGCGGGAACGGCTTATCAGAAAAGCCCGGTCGGCTGCCTGTTTTACGATTTCTTCGGTGCTAATACGTTGAAAGCGGATGTCTCGATTTCGGTGACTGAGCTGGGATCGCTGCTAGACCATACCGGCCCGCATCTGGAAGCCGAAGAGTATATTGCTCGCACCTTTGGTGCCGAGCAGAGTTATATGGTCACCAACGGCACCTCAACGTCGAATAAAATTGTTGGTATGTACGCCGCACCTAGCGGCAGCACGTTGCTGATTGACCGTAACTGCCATAAATCTCTGGCACATCTGTTGATGATGAACGACGTGGTGCCGTTGTGGCTGAAACCCACGCGTAACGCGCTGGGGATCCTGGGCGGCATCCCGAAGCGCGAATTTACCCGCGACAGCCTGCAACAGAAGGTGAATGCCACCGCTAACGCGCAGTGGCCGGTGCACGCGGTGATAACCAACTCCACCTACGATGGTTTGCTGTACAACACCAACTGGATCAAACAGACCCTCGACGTACCGTCTATTCATTTTGACTCGGCCTGGGTGCCGTACACCCATTTCCACCCGATCTATCAGGGGAAAAGCGGTATGAGCGGTGAGCGGGTACCGGGAAAAGTATTCTTTGAAACCCAGTCCACTCACAAAATGCTGGCGGCGCTGTCGCAGGCGTCGCTTATTCATATTAAAGGCGACTACGACGAAGATACTTTCAACGAAGCCTTTATGATGCATACCTCCACTTCGCCGAGCTATCCGATTGTGGCCTCTATCGAGACTGCGGCGGCAATGCTGCGTGGCAATCCCGGTAAACGGCTGATTAATCGTTCGGTAGAGCGGGCGCTGCATTTCCGTAAAGAAGTCCAGCGACTGCGGGAAGAGTCAGATAGCTGGTTCTTTGACATCTGGCAGCCGGAAGAGATTGACGAGGCAGAGTGCTGGCCGGTTTCGCCTGGCGAAGACTGGCACGGCTTTAGCGACGCGGATGCCGATCATATGTTCCTCGATCCGGTGAAGGTGACGATCCTGACGCCGGGAATGGACGAGCAGGGGAATATGAGCGATGAGGGGATCCCGGCGGCGCTGGTGGCAAAATATCTCGACGAGCACGGCGTGGTGGTGGAAAAAACCGGTCCCTATAATCTGCTGTTCCTGTTCAGCATCGGGATTGATAAAACCCGGGCAATGGGGCTGCTTCGCGGATTGACGGAGTTTAAACGCGCCTACGATCTCAACCTGCGGGTGAAAAACATGTTGCCGGATCTCTATGCCGAAGATCCTGATTTTTATCGCAACATGCGTATTCAGGATTTGGCTCAGGGGATCCATCGGTTGATTCGCCAGCACGATCTCCCAAGCTTAATGCTCAGAGCCTTTGACGTATTACCGGAGATGAAGCTGACGCCACACCGGGCGTGGCAAAAGCAGATTAAGGGCGAGGTAGAAACCATCGCGCTGGAAGATTTAGTGGGCCGCATTTCCGCGAATATGATCCTGCCCTATCCACCGGGCGTGCCGCTGCTGATGCCGGGGGAGATGATCACCACCGAGAGTCGCTCTGTACTCGACTTCCTGCTGATGCTTTGCTCTGTTGGGCGACATTATCCGGGCTTTGAAACCGATATCCATGGTGCAAAACGCGATGAAAACGGCGTTTACCGTGTGAGAGTCCTAAAAAGCCCTGAAGGGGTTGCGTGATATCGGCCTGCGCGGTTAACGTGCAGGAAAACGGTTAACGGAGAAACAGGATGCTGGGATTAAAACAGATTCATCACATTGCGATTATTGCCACCGATTATGCAAAAAGTAAGTCTTTTTACTGCGGCATTCTCGGCTTTACGCTGCAAAGCGAAGTTTATCGTGAAGCGCGTGATTCGTGGAAAGGCGACCTGGCATTAAACGGCCAATATGTGATTGAGCTGTTTTCCTTCCCGTTTCCTCCTGCGCGGCCAAGTCGTCCGGAGGCTTGCGGGCTTCGCCATCTGGCCTTCAGCGTCGATGATATTGACGCGGCCGTGGCGCACCTGACGGCTCATGGCGTAGCCTGCGAGGAGATTCGTGTCGATCCGTATACCGACAAGCGTTTTACCTTTTTCAACGATCCTGACGGCCTGCCGCTGGAGCTGTATCAGCAGTAAGGCTTGTCAGCACTAGCCCGGACGGGTAACGTGCCGGGCTACACTCTCTTTCATGATATGACGATGACCCAACCATCACTTGTGCAACAGCTCTCCCCGCACCGCCAGTTTCTGGTGGCGTTTAGCGGTGGCCTGGATTCGACGGTGCTGCTGCATCAACTGGTCTGCTGGCGACAGCAGGATCCTTCCATTGTGCTGCGGGCGATACATATCCACCACGGAATTAGCGCCAATGCTGATAGCTGGGTGGCACACTGCCAGCAGGTCTGTGACGCCTGGCAGGTCCCGTTGGTGGTTGAGCGGGTCACGCTGGCGCAACGCGGCATCGGGCTGGAGGCTGAAGCCAGAGATGCGCGCTACCGGGCGTTCCGCGATGCGCTAATACCTGGAGAAGTGCTGGTAACGGCACAGCATCTGGACGACCAAAGCGAAACGCTGCTGCTGGCGCTTAAGCGAGGGAGCGGGCCTGCGGGACTGGCGGCCATGCCTTTTTGCACGGCGTTTGCCAATACACAGCTTATGCGCCCGCTGTTGCACGAGACGCGAGACGCCCTGCTGCAGTGGGCGACTACTCATGCGCTGACGTGGATTGAAGACGAGAGCAATCAGGATGATACCTACGACCGCAATTTCCTGCGCCTGCGGGTATTGCCGCTACTCAATCAGCGCTGGCCGCACTTTGCGCAGGCAGCTGCGCGAAGTGCCGAGCTGTGCGGTGAGCAGGAGCAACTGCTGGATGAGCTGCTGGCAGGTGAACTCTCTCGATTGGTTTCTCCCGAAGGCGCGCTGGCTATTGAACCACTGGCGGCGATGAGTGCACCAAAGCGGGCGGCGCTTTTACGGCGCTGGCTGGCAGGGCACCATGCGCCGATGCCGTCGCGCGAAATGTTGGCTCGCTTATGGCAGGAAGTTGCGCTGGCGCGTGAGGATGCGACACCGTGTGTACGGCTGGGGAGCTTTGACGTTCGTCGTTTCCAGCAAAGACTGTGGTGGGTGAAGGCGCAGGCCGGACAAACGGAAACGGTCCTGCCGTGGGCGGATCCCCGCACTTTACTGATGCTACCGGATAGTCTCGGCGAGCTACGTCTGGTTCCTCGGGGGAATATTCGCTTCGCACGAGCGGATGAAACAGTCACTGTGCGCTTTAAAGCGCCGGGGATGCTGCATATTGTTGGCCGCAACGGTGGGCGTAAGCTGAAAAAAATCTGGCAGGAGCTAGGCGTACCGCCCTGGCGGCGAGATACCACACCGCTGCTGTTTTACGGTGAGACGTTGATTGCGGCAGCAGGGTACTTTGTCACTCAGGACGGAGTCTGTGATGCGGAAAACGGTGTCACATTACGGTGGGAGAAAACGGGCAGCTAAGCCGCCCGTTTCTGAATTATGACTCGCTAACAACCACGGTGCCGATTTCGGGGTGGCTGAAGCTGGTTATGCGGTCAAGCCGCAGCTCGCGGAGTTCACCCGCGCTATCGACGACCAGGTATTCCACGTTCTTACGGGAGACCAGATCGTGTGCTTTGGCTTTCAGCACTTCGCCGTCTTTCAGTTCCAGCGCCAGAACGAGATGGTGCTGGCAGGCGAGCTCGAGATTGTCATAGTCATCGCAATTGATGGGTTGATAAGTATCATTCATCGACATAATCGCTCACCAGTAAGTTTGCCGCTGCATAGGCAGCTTTGTCCCTGACTGACGCAGAAAGGGCGTCATCCGCCGCAACTTCGTTCAAAACTTTCAGTACACAGCCCAGCGCATCCGGGATATACCCCAAATCACCGCTGGCAATTTCCGCATAGCGTTGACGAATTAATTCACAATAGTTGCCCACATGTCCTCCTGTCAGCGCTTCAATTAAGCCTATGAAGATAATCTCTGTTTAGCAAGGTGACTATATCATACTCATTTAAGCATTATCAGCGAGATGAGCGTCGGCAGATGCAATTCGGGACAGCCTTTTGCCCTTGATTTCGCTACAATGAGCCCCATTTTTCGCAGGAGTTACCCCATGGCGCTGAAAGCAACAATTTATAAAGCGGTGGTCAATGTAGCGGATATCGACCGCAACCAGTTTCTGGACGCGTCTTTAACGCTGGCCCGTCACCCGTCTGAAACCCAGGAACGCATGATGCTGCGGCTGCTGGCGTGGATAAAATACGCCGATGAACGTCTGCAGTTCACCCGCGGCCTTTCCTCTGAGGATGAGCCGGAAGTGTGGCTGCGCAACGATCATCTGGGGATCGACCTGTGGATTGAGCTGGGCCTGCCGGATGAGCGGCGGATTAAGAAAGCCTGCAGCCAGTCGCAAGAAGTAGCGCTGTTTACCTACAACAGCCGCTCGGCAGAAATCTGGTGGCAGCAAAACCAAAGCAAAATGGCTGGCTTTAAAAACTTAAGCATCTGGTATCTGGATGATGAGCAGTTGGCAAAACTCAGCGCTTTTGCCGAGCGTACGATGACCCTGCAAGCGACGCTGCAGGAAGGCGCAATTTGGCTTTCTGATGCTCAGAATAATCTGGAAATTCATTTTACGGCGTGGCAGACGCCAGCATGATTACGCTTTCCGGGCAGGTCAGTATTTCGGATGATGAGCTAACGATCACCGCGATTCGCGCCCAGGGGGCGGGCGGTCAGCATGTGAATAAGACCTCAACGGCGATTCATTTGCGTTTTGACATCCGGGCCTCCAGCCTGCCAGAGTATTATAAAGAGCGCCTGCTGGCCGCCAGTCACCACTTAATTTCTGCTGACGGTGTGATTATCATTAAGGCGCAGGAGTACCGCAGCCAGGAGATGAACCGTGAAGCGGCGATAGCTCGCCTGGTGGCGGTAATCCAAACGCTAACGACAGAACAAAAGAGCCGGCGCCCGACGCGCCCAACGCGCGCGTCAAAAGAGCGGCGGCTGACCTCTAAAGCGCAAAAGTCTTCTGTGAAGTCGATGCGTGGCAAGGTTAGCTACTAAGCTGAATGTGGATGTAATAAGAATAAGGAATTGAGGGTGAAAAAAGCGATATTGGCCATTGCGGCCACCGGGATGCTGTTTGGGCTTTTCGGCTGTAATAATTCGGAAATGGCGGCGCTAAAGCCGACTCAACCCGCAGAGTTAACGCCAATGCAGCAGAGCTGGCGCGGCGTGATTCCGTGTGCCGATTGTGAAGGTATTGAAACCTCGCTGTTCCTCGGTAAGGACGGAACCTGGGTGATGAACGATCACTATCAGGGCGTAAACCGCGAACCGTCTTCGTTCGGTTCCTACGGTACCTGGGCGCGTACTGCCGATAAACTGGTGCTGACCGACAGCCATGGCGAGAAATCTTTCTATCGCGCGAAAGGCGATAAGCTGGAGATGCTCGACCGTGAAGGCAACCCGATTGATTCTAAGCTGAATTATACGCTTGAGCCGGTCAAAGCGAGTCTGCCAACGACGCCGATGGCGATGCGTGGGATGTACTTCTATATGGCAGATGCCGCCACCTTTACCGATTGTGCCACCGGCAAACGTGTTGCAGTTGCGAATAATGCGCAGCTGGAACGTGATTACGCCGCTTCAAGGGGAAGCGATAGCAAACCGGTGCTGCTGATGGTGGAAGGGCACTTTACCCTCGAGCCTAATCCAGATACCGGCGCGATGGTGAAAACGCTGGTCGCCAGCAAAGAAGCGAAGTTTGTCCCTGGTAAAGACTGCACGAGCAAATAAAGGTAACAACACCGGTACCGAATTATTCGGCTACGACTCGTGACTGCTAAAGTAAAAAGCCTCGCTTAAAGCGAGGCTTTTTTTGTCACCGGGGCGGTGTTAATACCGCCTTCGGATGATTAACCTTTAATGGCTTTCACCAGGTAATCAACGATATCACCGGTTTTTATCAGCTGCTTGTCACCGTTACGACGGTATTTGTATTCAATATCGTCGTTGTCGAGGTTACGGTCGCCCAGCACGATGGTGTGCGGAATACCGATAAGCTCCATGTCAGCAAACATCACGCCTGGACGCTCTTTACGGTCATCCATCAGCACTTCGATACCCTGCGCACGCAGTTCTGCGTACAGTTTCTCAGCCAGTTCCTGCACACGGTAGGACTTGTGCATGTTCATTGGCAGGATAGCGACCTGGAAAGGCGCAATGGCGTCTGGCCACAGAATGCCGCGATCGTCAAAGTTCTGCTCGATGGCTGCAGCCACCACGCGAGTTACCCCGATACCGTAGCAACCCATGGTCAGGATCTGGTTACGACCGTCTTCACCCTGTACGGAGGCTTTCATCGCTTCAGAGTACTTAGTACCCAGCTGGAAGATGTGGCCCACTTCGATACCGCGCTTAATCAGCAGGGTACCCTTACCGTCCGGGCTTGGATCGCCGGCAACTACGTTACGGATATCAGCAACTTCTGGGGTTGCCACGTCGCGGTCCCAGTTGATACCGAAGTAGTGTTTACCGTCGATGTTCGCGCCAGCGGCGAAATCGCTCATTGCCGCAACGGTACGGTCGATAACTACCGGAATTGGCATGTTCACTGGACCCAGAGAGCCAGGACCGGCTTCAACCAGCGCACGGATTTCAGCTTCGGTGGCGAAGGTCAGCGGGCTGGCAACCTGCGCCAGCTTTTCAGCTTTAACTTCGTTCAGCTCGTGATCGCCGCGAACCAGCAGGGCAACCAGTGGAGACTTGCTGCCTTCCACGGCTTTCACCAGCAGGGTTTTCACGGTTTTCTCGATTGGCAGATTGAACTGCTCTACCAGCTCAGCGATGGTTTTCGCGTTAGGCGTATCAACCAGCGTCATTTCCTGAGTGGCAGCGGCGCGCGGCTCTTTTGGCGCCACGGCTTCTGCAAACTCGATGTTGGCAGCGTAGTCAGAAGAATCAGAGAAGATCACATCATCTTCGCCGCTCTGCGCCAGCACCTGGAATTCGTGAGAAGCGCTACCGCCGATAGAACCGGTGTCAGCCTGTACCGCGCGGAAGTCCAGACCCATACGGCTGAAGATCTTGCTGTAGGCCGCGTACATCGCGTCGTAGGTTTCCTGCAAAGATTCCTGGGAGGTATGGAAAGAGTAAGCATCTTTCATCAGGAACTCACGAGAGCGCATCACGCCGAAACGTGGGCGGACTTCGTCACGGAACTTGGTCTGGATCTGGAAGAAGTTCAGCGGCAGCTGTTTGTAAGAGCTCAGCTCGTTACGAATCAGGTCGGTGATCACTTCTTCGTGCGTTGGGCCAAGGACGAAAGAACGGTCGCCACGGTCAACAAAGCGCAGCAGCTCCGGGCCGTACTGTTCCCAGCGACCGCTCTCCTGCCACAGTTCAGCGGGCTGAACCACGGGCATAGACACCTCGATGGCACCGGCGTTGTTCATCTCTTCACGCACGATGTTTTCGACTTTTTTCAGGACGCGCAGACCGGTCGGCAGCCAGGCATATAACCCAGAGGCCAGTTTGCGGATCATCCCGGCGCGCAGCATCAGCTGGTGGCTGATGACCTCAGCGTCGGCAGGTGTCTCCTTCAGAGTGGAGAGCAGATATTGGCTAGTACGCATGTTGTTACGGTTCCAGTTGGACGACAAAACAGGCTCAAAACGGGCCTGGCACAAAAACAAAGTGGTTTAGTTTACCAGCGAGAAAGAGATGTCAAAAGAGAGCGCGGAGAAATTACCGGGTTTCCAGAGCAAAGACTTCAAATCCTGACGTTGTCACACGCCAGCGGACGTTAAAATCCAGCAGCCAGACGGCGTAGGTTTTTCCTTCTTCCTCGTTTTTACGATAGGCCGGACGCGGGTCTTGTGCCAGCACTTCGGCTATAAACTGACGCAGGTGCGGGTAACGTTTCTCCAGCCCGACAAGTTGCTCGGTAATCTCTGTACTGAACGTGACATCAATACTCGCCTGAGGCGCATCCTGAGCGTAGCTGGCGCGCGCATCCGGCAGGGACTCGGCAAACGGCAGATAGGGTTTGATATCCACCACCGGAGTACCGTCAACTAAATCCAGCCCGCCCAGCTCCAGAATGACGTGCTCTTTATGGCAGCGAATATCGCGCAGCTCAACAAGCGACATACCTATAGGGTTAGGACGGAAGGTTGAACGGGTGGCGAAAACGCCCATACGCGCATTACCGCCTAACCGGGGAGGGCGTACCGTTGGGCGCCAGCCACCTTCCATCGTCTGATGGAAAACAAATAGCACCCACAGATGGCTGAACGCTTCCAGGCCGCGCACGGCATCGGCCTGGTTGTAGGGCGGCAGAAGATGCAGCTCGCCGCTGCAGCTTTTGACCAGCCCTGGCTGGCGTGGCACCGCAAACTTCTCTTTATAAGGAGAGCGGATAACGCCTATTTGTTCAAATGAGAAACGGCTCATTTCGCACTAACGTTGAGCGCCGAACCCACGCATACCGCCTGGCGGTAACAGCCTGGCGCACCGCTGGTGACTTCGCAGCTATGCAGCAAGACGGCATTCGCTTTCATTTTAGAGGCGTTAATTTGCATGCGCTTGCGAGCGGTTGGAATATTAGGAGGGGAATCCTGATTCGTCGCTTGGCATGAATCACCGGACACTTCGCCTAAGTCGCGGAATGGTTTGCCGACCAGGTCTTCAGCATTAGTGATAATTCTAACCGGCGTAGGGCGTGGCGCTTTCGGTTTCGCGGTCTCCGTTTTGACGGGGGTCGCAGTGCTTTGAATAGGTTCAACAGGAGATCTGTTTAGCATTGAGCAGCCACCTAACAGGAGTGCTAATAAACAGACCGGTAAAGCACGCATAGTATTTCCTCGATATGGGGTAGACCAGGGGCTATTGAATCAGGTGCTTGCATAAATGACAAGACGGGCATGCGCCCGTCTTGAAAGATACTGCTTAGCGGTAATGCGATTACCAGCCTTTAACAGCGCCGCCGTTGAAGATTTTGTTCGCTGCTTCGTACACTTCGTCAGACTGGTAAGCCTGAACGAATTTTTTCACGTTTTCAGCGTCTTTGTTGTCTTCACGTGAAACGATCATGTTCACGTAAGGAGAGTCTTTGCCTTCAACGAAGATACCGTCTTTCGCTGGAGTCAGGTTAATCTGGCTAGCGTAAGTGGTGTTGATGACGGCCAGAGCAATCTGTGCATCGTCCAGTGAACGTGGCAGTTGCGGTGCTTCCAGCTCAACAATCTTCAGGTTTTTCGGGTTTTCGGTGACGTCCAGCACGGTTGGCAGCAGACCTACGTCATCTTTCAGTTTGATCAGACCTTCTTTTTGCAGCAGCAGCAGGGAACGGCCGAGGTTAGTCGGATCGTTCGGAACGGCAATCTGGGAACCCGGCTGCAGCTCGTCCAGAGATTTGATTTTCTTAGAGTAGCCAGCAATTGGGTAAACGAAGGTGTTACCGACGGAAACCAGTTTGTAGCCACGGTCTTTAATCTGCTGATCCAGGTACGGTTTGTGCTGGAAGGCGTTAGCATCGATATCGCCTTTGCTCAGCGCTTCGTTCGGCAGAACGTAGTCGTTGAAGGTCACCAGCTCTACGTCCAGACCGTATTTTTCTTTCGCCACTTTCTGCGCGACTTCAGCAACCTGCTGTTCCGCACCGACGATGACGCCGACTTTAATATGGTTAGGATCTTTTTCATCCTGGCCGCAACCAACAAGTGCCAGAGAACCAATCAGGGCTCCAACTGCCGCAAAGGTTTTAAACTTGAACGCCATGCTTATATCCTTAAACTTTTGAGTTGTGTTGTGTGTAACGCTATTTATGAGTGACTGCCCGAACGATACGATCGCCAGATAGTTGAATTAAATAAACCAGAACGACCAGCAATACCAGTACTGTATTCATCACGGTGGCATTATAGCCAATGTAACCGTACTGATAGCCAATCTGACCCAGCCCGCCAGCACCAACGGCACCGCCCATTGCGGAGTAGCCAACCAGCGTAATCAGAGTAATAGTCGCCGCATTCACCAGACCCGGCATGGCTTCCGGCAGCAGAACTTTGCAGACGATTTGCATTGGCGTGGCGCCCATGGCGCGTGACGCTTCAATTAAACCGGTTGGGATTTCCAGCAGGGCGTTTTCCACCATACGGGCGATGAACGGCGCGGCGCCTACGGTCAGTGGCACGATGGCGGCCTGTAAACCAATTGAGGTTCCGACGATCACGCGGGTAAACGGAATCATCCATACCAGTAAGATAATGAACGGGATGGAGCGGAAGATGTTGACCAGCGCGGAGAGCACGCGATACACCTTGCCGTTCTCGATAATTTGTCCCGGACGGGTGACATATAAAAGCACGCCAACCGGAAGGCCAATCACGAAGCCGAAAAAGCCCGACACGAATGTCATCGCCAGCGTTTCCCAGACGCCGCGCGCCAGTAACCACATCATGGCCTCAGACATATCCCAGTACCTCTACTTTTACATGGTGTTGCTGCAACCAGGCGATGGCTGCTTGCGTATCTTCAGGTGTGCCGTGCATTTCCGTCAGCATGATGCCGAACTTCACGCCGCCTGCGTAATCCATCTGCGCGCTAATAATGTTGTTATTAACGTTAAAGCGACGCGCGGTTTCTGACAGCAGCGGTGCGTCGACCGATTGGCCGGTGAACTCCATACGCAGCATCGGTACGCTATCGGCGTTTTGCTGTGCTTTAAGACGTGCCTGGTAATCTTCCGGGATATCCAGATGCAGCGTGGCCTGAATAAACTGCTGAGCCAGCGGCGTCTTCGGATGAGAGAACATCTCGCTCACCGTATCTTGTTCAATCAGTTCGCCGTTGCTGATCACCGCGACGCAGTCGCAGATGCGCTTCACTACGTCCATTTCATGGGTGATAAGCAAAATGGTCAGCCCCAGGCGACGGTTGATATCTTTCAGCAGTTCCAGGATTGAGCGGGTGGTTGCTGGATCTAATGCGCTGGTGGCTTCATCACACAGCAGCACCTTAGGATTGCTGGCCAGCGCACGGGCAATGGCCACGCGCTGTTTTTGTCCGCCGGAAAGGTTCGCCGGGTAGCTATCGTGTTTATCGCCCAGACCTACGAGATCCAGTAATTCGGTGACACGACGCTTGATTTCATCTTTTGGCGTATTGTCGAGTTCCAGCGGCAGCGCAACGTTACCAAATACGGTACGTGAAGAGAGCAGGTTAAAGTGCTGGAAGATCATGCCAATCTGACGACGAGCTTTAGTCAGTTCGGTCTCAGATAATGCAGTCAGATCCTGGCCGCCGACCTGAACGCTGCCCTCGGTTGGGCGCTCAAGCAGGTTTACGCAGCGAATCAGCGTACTTTTACCTGCACCGGATGCGCCAATGACGCCATAAATTTGTCCGGCGGGCACGTGCAGGCTAACGTTATTTAGCGCCTGTATCGTACGGTGGCCCTGCTGGAACACTTTGGTGATATTCGAAAGTTTAATCATTAGATTATTTATTATCGGTTAGGTGTTATCCACGGCATTTTGTTCTGCCAGAGACGGGCGATGACCGTCAACAAAACGGATGTTAAGGCATCTAGACGGCTAAATCAATCTTCTTTATGCGATCGTCGCTTTCTTGCTTGTTGAAACATGCGATACTAAAGACACATGCCTTATTCAGGAGTAACACGGTGGCAAAGTCCGTACCCGCAATTTTTCTCGATCGTGATGGCACGATTAATGTCGATCATGGCTACGTCCATGAAATTGATGATTTCGAATTTATCGATGGCGTCATTGACGCAATGCGTGAATTAAAAGAAATGGGCTATGCCCTGGTGCTGGTCACTAACCAATCGGGTATTGCTCGCGGGAAATTTACCGAAGCGCAGTTTGAAACGCTGACGGAATGGATGGACTGGTCATTGGCCGACCGCGGTGTGGATCTTGATGGCATCTATTTCTGTCCGCACCACCCGCAGGGAACAGTCGAAGAGTACCGCCAGGTATGCGACTGTCGAAAACCGCATCCGGGAATGTTCAAGTCGGCGCAGGAATATCTGCACATTGATATGTCTTCTTCTTATATGGTTGGCGACAAAATTGAAGACATGCAGGCAGCTGCCGCAGCGAACGTTGGCATGAAAGTGCTGGTGCGTACCGGTAAACCTGTCACCGAAGATGCGGAAAAAGCCGCGGATTGGGTGATTAATAGCCTCGCAGACCTGCCAGCCGCTATCAAAAAGCAGAAATAAACGGCAAAAAGGTGAAAAGGTGAGCGGTTGAGAAAAAAATGCATTTTTCCTCTTGTCAGCCTGAAATTACCCCCTATAATGCGGCCCCACTGAGACGGAACAACGGCAAACAAGCCACCGGGTCAGCGGGGTTCTCCTGAGAACGTCGGCAGAGAAAAGCGAAATTAAACGCTTGACTCTGAAAGAGGAAAGCGTAATATACGCCACCTCGCAACAGTGAGCGAAAGCCGTGTTGCACTGCTCTTTAACAATTTATCAGACAATCTGTGTGGGCACTCGAAGATACGGATTCTTAAACGTCGCAAGACGCTAAATGAATACCAAGTCTC